>CADEFX010000001.1:0-66886 GCA_902826715.1 uncultured Hyphomicrobiales bacterium
CCCGAGCGCAGCCAGCGCAAAGGCCACTGTGAGATAGCCACGCGACATCATTGCCACGAGTGCAAAGCACAGTGCGCCGATCGCCGCCGCGGCGAACGCACCAGTTGCCAGCATCGCCGCCTGCGATGGAATCTCGCGCTCGCGCGCGAGGAAACGCTCCGCTCCCAGCACGAACAATCCACCCAGCACCGCGCCGGCGAACGCAAACGGAATGGACTGATCGAACTGCGTCACGCGCAGATAGACGAGCACCAGCGCCAACAGCGGTGTTGCCGTCGCGGCAAGCGCATAGAGGCCGGCTGTGCGCACATTGAGCAAGCGCCCGAGCCACAGCCGGTATGCGGCGATCCCCGCCACGCCGAGCGAGATCACAGCCGCAAACAGCAGATAGCTCGCGACGTTTTCGGGCAGCCGCAGAACTCCGGCCACGGCAGGTGCCAGCAGTGTCACCGCAGGCGGCTCGGACAATCCTGGCCAGGCGATCACCGATGCCAGCACGCCCAGACCGGCCCATACCGATGCCGCGGCGGCCGGCGCGCTCATCCACGCCGTTGCCGACAGCATCGCCGCGACCGCAAACACGAATGGCACCAGCGCGCCAAGCCCATAGCGGCTTTGCAACAGCATCGCCGCTGCCATAACCGCCAGCGCAGCGAGCGCGATGGACGAAACAAGATCCGGCTCGGCATCCTCGTCGCGAACGCCCGCGTTCGGTTCGATGCCGATGAAGACCGCAGCCAGCACCAGTTGAATCAAGATGTGGCCGTAGCCCGCCAGCGTCCAGTCGCCGTCACCCGGCGCCATCTGCGTGAGGAATGGGAAGGACCAGAGCACGGCTCCGGCCACCGCCAGTGCCGCCAGCCACAGCCAGCGCCGCAGCCGCGCCAGCCCATAGGCCGATGCTGCCACAACGGCCAGATAGACCACCACCGGCCACGGATTTGGCTTATCTGACGACACGAGCATGGGCGCGACGTACGCGCCCGCGAGCCCCAGCCCCGCGAGCGCGGGGCCGTGCAACGCGGCGGCGAGCATCGTGCCGACGCCGACCGCGCCCAGCAGGATGAAGGTGAGCGCCGGTCCGATGAACTCGTAGAGCGCATGAGCCGCATAGATGGTGCCAAACGCTGTCGCTGTGCCCGCAGCCGTCAGCACGCTTGGAATATGCGCCGACGGGATCGTGTCGATGGGCAGCGCGCGTTCCGTGCGCCGGAACCATTCGCCCGCGGCAATAAGGGCCGCCGCGAACAACGCACCCATGACGGTGCGCGCACCCGGCCCAAACAGTCCCTGCTCGATCGAGTAGCGCACCAGCAGCAAGCCGCCGAGCCCCAGCGCCAGGCCACCGACCCACACGGCCCATCGCGTCCCCAGACGTTCTTCCAGAGAAGCCGTCGGACCTACGGCCGCCGCGGTTTCCTCTGTCGGAGAGATCGGCGGTACTGCGCTCTCGTCGATCCGATCGTCACTTGCCTCGACCCTCTCCTCGGTCGGCTGCTCAATCGCAGCTTGGGGTGCAGGCACATCGTCCGCCGGTGCTTCGGTCTTGGCCTCGGACGCGGGGCCGCCGCGGAGCGAAGCCACCTCCCGCTTCAGATCCGTCTGCGCCAGTTCGCTGGCATCGAGCCGCGCCGCAATCGCATCGAGTTGCTTGCGCATCGTGCGCGCCATGTAGATCGCGATCAGCGCGAAGATCAGACCCAGGAATTCCATGATGCCGTCGAGCCCCTGCGGCCCCCGATCTGCGGCGCCGAATCGCGTGAGTCTGCCGCGCGATCGTTAAATTATGCCGCGTCCTGGACGGGGCATAGGCAATGGCTGGGCGGAGGTTAACCCGTCAGCCTAGAATTGCTTCAATCCGGCAAGACCAGGGGAGCGCACCAAATGGGCTGGATCGTTGATCTTGCAACCGCCAAAACAGCCCCAATCCCGGAAGGCGCGAGGTCGGCGCTGCTCATGCGCCACGGCACTATGACGCTGCGCTACTACCAACCGCGCGGCACCGATCCTCAAACCCCACACGACCAGGACGAAATCTACATCGTCGCCGCCGGACGCGGTACCGTCGTCTCAGGCCCCAGCGACGCCAAGCTCGATCGCAAACCCTTCGGGACGGGCGACGCGATCTTCGTCCCCGCCGGCCACGTGCACCGCTTTCTCGACTTTACCGACGATTTCGGCGTCTGGGTCGTATTTTGGGGACCCAAGGGTGGAGAAGCGCCCCAATCCTGAGCTAGCATTCCGTCCTGCGGCCTGCTCCAATCAGGATCGCCATCATATTCAGGAGGAAATCCTATGATCCATGAGTTGCGCGTCTATTACTGCGTCCCAGGCCGTCTGCCTAATCTGCTCAAGCGCTTCGACACCATCACGCTGAAGCTGTGGGACAAGCACAAGATCAAGCAGGCCGGATTCTGGACCGTGCTCGTAGGCGACTCCAACCAGGCCCTGTACTATCTCGTGGAATACGAAAGCATGGCCGATCGCGAGAAGAAGTGGAACGCCTTCCAGGCCGATCCCGATTGGATTAAAGCCCGCGCGGAGACCGAGAAAGACGGGCCGATCGTCTCGAAGGTGGTCAACTCGTTCCTGCAACCCACATCGTTCTCGTCAGTGAAGTAGGGATTTCCAACCGGGCGCCTCGTGATGAAGATCGTTTTCCATGGCGCCAACGCAAGAGCGTTCGAGCCGGGTTTCGCAAGCCTGCTCGATCGCCCCCACGAGATATCGGTGGTCTCGGATGCCGCGGACAACGTCGCCGAGCGTGACGCCATCGCCGCTGCTGAAGTTCTGATCGGCGTGAAGCATGACGCGACTGTGCCCAAGCCAGAGCGGCTGCGCCTCTATCACGCGCCTGCCGCCGGCACGGACGGCATCGATCGCAGCCGTCTCCCGCCCTCCGCCCCGCTGTGCAATGCCTTCGGCCACGAATACGCCATCGCCGAATACGTGATGGCGGCCGTCCTCAATCGCTTCATCCCACTCGCCGCCGCTGATCGCGACCTGCGCAAGGGCGAGTGGACATTGTGGCCGAGCCGGCCGAACACGCTGCGGCGCGAGATGGGCGACACCACCATGGGCCTGCTCGGCTTCGGGCATATCGGCAAAGCCGTTGCCGCACGCGCCAAGGCTTTCGGTATGCGCGTTACTGTTGCCAACCGCAGCCCTGTTTCATCGCCGCTCGTCGATCAAAGCTTTGGCCTCGATCAACTCCCGGCTTTCATGGCTTCGGCCGATACCATCGTGGCATCGTTGCCTCTGCTGCCTGAGACGCGAGGTGTTGTGCGCAAAGAGGGCCTCGCTGCTATGCGGTCCGATGCTGTCATCATTAACGTCGGGCGCGGCCCGGTCATCGACCAGACGGCGCTCTATGAGGTACTAAAGCAACGCCGCATCGGCGGCGCTGTCATCGACACCTGGTATGCCTATCCAGCCGACGTCAACGCGACGACGCTGCCAGGCCGCATGCCTTTCCACGAGCTCGACAACATCGTCATGACGCCCCACATGTCGGCCTGGACCAACGGCACCGTCCGCCGCCGCCAGCAGACGATGGCCGAGAATATCGGCCGCCTGGAGCGCGGCGAACCGCTCCTGAACGTCATCGCCTGAGTCCCGACGCGGAGTTGGCGCTCGTGGGCCGACTATGTTACGCAACGGGACGTTTCAGGCATGGCAAGACGAAGGTAAAGCGCACATGGCCGCCGCCGGTTTTCGCACCGAATCCGACACGTTCGGGCCGATCGAAGTTCCCGCCGACAAATATTGGGGCGCGCAGGCGCAACGCTCGCTCGGTAATTTCAAGATCGGCTGGGAGACGCAGCCAAAGTCGATCGTTCGCGCATTAGGGATCGTCAAGCGCGCCTCCGCCGAGGTCAACATGGCCCTTGGCAAGCTCGATCCGAAACTCGGCGAAACCATCGTTGCTGCTGCGCAGGAGGTGATCGAAGGCAAGCTCGACGCGCATTTTCCACTGGTCGTCTGGCAGACCGGCTCGGGCACTCAGTCGAACATGAACGCCAACGAGGTCGTCTCGAACCGTGCCATCGAGATGATGGGCGGCGTCATGGGATCGAAGAAGCCTGTTCACCCCAATGACCACGTCAACATGAGCCAGTCGTCCAACGACACCTATCCGACGGCCATGCACATTGCCTGCGCCGAGGAAATACATCACCGCCTGCTGCCGGCCCTGCAGTTCCTGCGCAATGCCCTGAACGACAAGGCGCAGGCCTGGACTCGCATCATCAAGATCGGACGCACGCACACGCAGGATGCAACGCCCCTGACCCTTGGTCAGGAGTTCTCCGGCTACACCCAGCAGGTGGAGAACGGCATTGCCCGCATCGAGCAGACCATGCCTGCGTTGATGGAACTGGCGCAAGGCGGCACTGCCGTGGGCACAGGATTGAACGCGCCCGAAGGCTTCGCTGAAATGGTGGCCGAACGCATTGCCGCGATTACGCAGCTTCGGTTTACATCCGCGCCCAACAAGTTCGAGGCGCTGGCCGCCCACGATGCCATGGTCTTCTCGCACGGCGCCATCAACACGGTAGCCGCGTCGCTGTTCAAAATCGCCAACGACATTCGCTTCCTGGGCAGCGGACCCCGCTCGGGCCTCGGCGAGTTGTCCCTGCCCGAGAACGAGCCCGGATCGTCCATCATGCCGGGCAAGGTCAATCCAACACAGTGCGAAGCCTTGACCATGGTCTGCACGCAGGTGTTCGGGAATAATGCCGCACTGACATTCGCGGACAGCCAGGGCCATTTCGAGCTCAACGTCTTCAATCCGGTGATGGCTTATAATTTCCTGCAGTCCGTTCAACTGCTCTCCGACGCGGCTGTCTCCTTTACCGACAACTGCATCGTCGGCATCGAGGCGCGAGAGGATAACATCAAGGCCGCGCTCGACCGGTCCCTGATGCTCGTCACGGCGCTGGCACCCAAGATCGGTTATGACAACGCCGCCAAGATCGCCAAGACTGCGCACAAGAACGGCACCACGCTGCGGCAGGAGGCAGTCGGCGGCGGCTATGTCACGGAAGCGGAGTTCGACGCCCTCGTCCGGCCGGAAAAAATGATCGGGCCGGGCTGAGATCGGGTCATGGGAGAGATCGTCAACCTTCGCCAGGTGCGCCGGCAGCGGGCGCGTGCTGAGCGAGAGGCATCAGCTCTGGAAAACCGCATCCGCTTCGGCCGCACCAAGGCCGAAAGGATCAAGCAGAATGCCGACGCTTTGCTGGCGCACCGCCGCCTCGAGGCCGCCAAGCGGGATGCTCCCGAAGACGGCGCTTGAGCCGCGTTGTCGATGTCGCGCCCGATCAAGCGTTCTTTCAGCATCGCCGGGCATCGGACATCGATCTCGTTGGAGGCAGCATTCTGGGCCGCTTTGCAGGACGCCGCAGCGCGTGAGCGCCTGCCTGTTGCGCAACTCGTGGCACGGATCGACGGGGACAGAGACGGTGCCAGCCTCTCGAGCGCCGTCCGCGTCTGGCTTCTGCACTACTATCGGTCGCCGACACCCGGGCTATAGCGCCTGGCGTCAATTGCTGCGGTCGCGGATATCTCGCAGGATCTCGGCAGCGGTCGGCGGCCGGCCCTTGGATGCGGGCGGCGCGTTTTGCTTCGTTTCTCCGAGCGTCGTTGCTGCTCCCCAAGCACTCGCGCGTTGCTGTGCATCCGTTTCGCTGCGGCGTAACGCGTTCTGCCGGTCCTCCTCGATGCGCTGACGTTCGGCCTCTAATGCCCGCGTCCGCTCGGCCTCCACATTCGCACGCTCCTCGTCGCTGTGCCGCAGGCGTTCGAGCTCATCAACGTAGCGCTCAATCTTGCGCACGCTGAGCTCGCGTTCGAGTGCCTCGGTCTGCAGCTTCGGCTCCACCGTGCCGAGGCTGGCGAGAGGGCCGACGTAGACAACCGACACGCCCGGCAATGCGCCGGCCTTGCCCAGGCCGCCGCGCGCCGGCGCCGGCTTGGGCTCGATCCGCCATTCGCTGTCGAACACCATGCTCTCCGTGTCAATCGTCGTGCTGCCCGTGGCGCGGCCATCCGGCGTCTCAAGCACCACCGGCTCTAGCCGCACGGCGCCATCCACAATCGTCATGGCGATATTGCGCGGACCTAGAGGGACGACCCCGCCGCTCAAGCCTTCGTCCAGCTTGCGCCGCAGCTCCGCGTTCAGCGTTTCGCCGGGTGCGACCAGCGCTGCGAGTGCAGCCGCGTTGATCGCCCCTGGTGATAGACGGTTGAGCTGGGAACGGCCGAGTGCGATCTGCCCCTTGCCGCGCGCCGCCGAAACGAGCCCTCTTGGACTGAGGCCGACGCTGCTGAAATCCAGCCCGAACGACACGTCGCCGATGGCGGCAGACCGATGAGCAGGTCCAAACTGCTCCAATCGCGCATTCACGAGCTGCATCTCGCCGTGCGCGGAAATGCCGTCAGCCGCTTTGTTGAATTCGACGCGGGCTTCGGCCTTGCCGCCAAGCGCCTCGGCATTCCGCAGCACCAAGTTGAGTTTTCCGTCGACCGCCTTGGCTTCGATCTGCGCGTTGGCGACGGCCATATCCCGCGTCAATCTCAGGGTCGGCGTATTCACGCGAAAATCGAAATCGATTTCGGCCAGCGTGCTCATGTCGAGCGCGGCCTCGGGCCACAGCGCATTATCGCTGGGGCTGCCGCTCTTGCGTTCCTCAGTCTTGAGCCGGCTGTCTGCCAGTGTAGCAAGCAGGCGCGGAACACTGACCTCGGTGACATGGAGGCGGCCGCTGCCGCGCCGGCGCGCCCCGCCCAGTTCGAAACTTGCCTGACCCCCAGCCTCCATTCCCGCGAGCGCCAGTTGCCGGGCTTCGAGTTTGAGCGTGCCGCGGCTCAACGAGGTTCCGAGCGTGGCTTGCAGGGGCACACCCTCCAGTCCCTGCCTGTGCGGCGATCCCATGAGCATGGCCGTGCGGCCGAGATCATCGGCCGTCAACCTCGTCTCTCCCTCGATCGCGAGGCTGGCCGTGTCATCGATGACGATGCGTCCGCGGAACTCGCCGCCGATCCCCGCGGCATCGAACGTCAGCAGGGACGCGAGGCCCCGCGCCGGAACGCCGACGGCTCTGAAGGTCGCCACTGCGGGCGTGCCCGCGCCACGCGCGGACGCACCCACGAGTATGTCGGGCATCACTTGGGCCAGGACCGTCGAGACCTCGGCACCATCCAACGTAGCCGAGAGGCCGACCCGCTGTTCGCGCCAAGCGCCGCGTGCGTCGTCCAACGAGGCCCGGACCGTCAGGCGGCTGCTCGCTGCCATGCCATCGAGCGACAGATCGAAAGCCGGCATGCCCTGCGCACCCAGCACGAGATTGCCAGCCAGCTTAATCGGGCTGAGGACTTCGGCACGCCGCAAGGAGGGGCGCAGCTCCTGCGAAACGCCGAGTATTTCGGCGAGCTGGTCGAAACCGCGCACGGAAGACATCTGTCCGCCGATGCTGCCTTTGGGCCTGCTCCCGGCAAGGCCCGTCACGGTGCCGCTGAGCTCGACTGTGAGATCGCCATCGCCCGAAAACTTGAGCAGTGGCAGCCTCAGCATGTCTTGGTCGGCGACGACGTCCAGCGACACGTCGCGCAAGGTTTCCTGGCCGGCGACCAGCCGGCCCGTACGTACGTGCACTTCCGTCGTTCTCGCGGAAGCGCCGGAGGCGGCTGGCGTCGGCGAGCTTTTTGCGGCATCCGTGCCTTGCAGCAAACCTGCCACAAGATTGCCCAAGCGCGGATTTTCACCGAGCAGCGGTGTCACATCCAGCTCAGCTCCCTCCAAGGAAAGCTTGAGCAGCCGGTTATCTCGCCAGCTCCAGATCACCTCACCCGACAGTGAGTTGCCGGCAACTTGGAGCATCAAGCCCTTACCGGCCAATTGGCCGAGACCCACGCTCACATGGCCGCGCATCGCGAAGCTGCCATCCTGCATGAGTTCAGGAATGCCGTATCCCTGCGCCGCCCAAGCCAGAAACCGGTTAATGCTCGCCCCCCGCAGCGTCACATCGCCACTGAACGAACGATCGGCCTGCCCGGTCGCAAGCGCGCCTGTTGCATCGATCCGGGCACCGCCCGGCAAGCTGGCGTGAAGATGTCCGAGCTTCAGGACACCCTTGTCCTTCTCCAGCGTCAGTTGCAGGCCACTGACCGCCTCGCCGCCAAGATTGGCTTGGTCTACCGCAAACGTGGCCTGTGTTCGTGCGACGGCCGGCATCAGGTTGTCGATCGCCGCGGTCACATGCTCCAGGAGCGCAAGCGGCGATGTCTGCCCGTCGCCACGACCCGCAATGCGGTCAAGATCGAGCCAACGCGACTCCAGGTGCACGGACGCCGGCTGCGCGTCATGCCAGCCGAACTTGGCTTCGCCAGTTGCCAATTGCGGACGACCCTGGCTGTCGAATGACAGGGAGAGATTGGCAAGCGACACCTCATGCGTGTCGGCCTTGAGCGATGCGCGCATGTCGAGAACGCTGCGAGCGCGAGCATTGGCGTCACTCGTCGCCGGTTCCGGAACTCCCTGAACGCCGCCGACCGGCAGACTTGCAACGAACTCCCCGGCGATCCGGGCTCTCCCCGCCGGCTCGATCAATTGGCCGTCGAGGCTGTAGCTTTCACCCGATTGCAGGGCGCGGAGCACGGCTTTGAAACGCACAATGCCGTCCGCTTCGGGCTTTGCCGTCGACAGCCTGAATTCCCGCGCGCCGCTCAGCATTGCCAGCAGCCTGTAGGAGCCGTCGAGCGTCGACGCAGACAACTCGGCCGTCGGCGCGTCGAAGATGGCCTTCTTGCCGTTCGCATCCTGAACGACGACCGCCCCTCCGGTAATGTGCACGGTATTGAGCGCAATGCTGCCGGGCGACAATACCAACCCGGGGCGGTTCTCGCCGAACCCGGTCCAGTTGCCGCCGCCCTTGCCATCCGCGGCGAGCGTCAGCACCGGCCGGGTCAGCTCGACCCGAGTCGCCTCGAGCACGCCCTTGAACAGGGACGCCACCTTGAGCCAGACGATGAACCCGTCCGCCCTGAAGATCGATTCGCCGGTCCTCCCGGCCCCATCGGCGACGCGGATCTGCTCGAAGCGAATGGTGGGCGTCGGCAGCAGCTCCAGATTGACGTCGCCGCCCACGCGAACCTCACGGCCGAGTTGCCGCGAAGCTTCCTCCTCGAACACGCCGCGAAAATATGTCCAGTCAACGAATCGTGGGATCGCAAACAGCGCAGCCAGAACGCAGACCACGAAAGCGCCGCTGGAGAGAAGAAATCTATTCATGACTATCCCGTGCCGCACGACGGAAACGCGGCAGTCTCACCTTAGTCCTCTATGGCTCTAGAGGGGGCGGTCTGTCGCGCAAGCCCACAGGGCGTTAGGTACCGTCGCGGATTTCTTGCGATCCACGATCACGGCGACCATCGATCAGTGTTCCTCTCTGTACCAGCGCTTGTATGCCACAATCCACACCGGCGTAGCGCACGTTTTTTGCTGGGCCACGCCGATGCGACGCTTACACGGCCGGGCAGAGCCCGCCGTCGACGTTGATGGCTGTGCCGGTGATGTATGAGCCCGCGTCCGACGCCAGGAAAACGGCGAGATTGGCGAACTCCTGCGCGGTTCCGATGCGGCCCAGCGGTATGGATTTGCCCATTTCATCGTAGTAAGCCTGCATGGTGCGCCCCTTGTTCTCCTTGGCGTGCCGGCGCACCCACTGGTCACTCTCGATGCGCCCGACCAGCATGGCGTTCACCAGAATATTGTGCGGGGCTCCTTCTCCCGCCAACACCTTGGTCAGCGCCATTCCGGCGGCACGCGTGACAGCGGTCGGGGCCCGTCCAGCCTCCGGAGCCTTGGCACCGACATTGAGGATGTTAATAATACGGCCGGACCGGCGGTCCCGCATGGCCGGAAGCGCGTGGCGGATGAGGCGAATGGCGCCGAACAGCTTGAGGTCGAGATCGGCCTGCCAGATTTCGTCGGTGATGTCGTCGAACTTGCCCGTCTGCGACGATCCGGCATTGTTGACGAGCACGTCGACATAGCCGAGAGCCTTGGTCGCCGTCTCGAAAATGCGGGTGCAGTCCTCGGCTTTGCTGACATCCCCCGCGATGGTCACGATTTTCGTTTTGGCGATTTTCTCGATGTCCCGCTTGGCCAGTTCCAGCGGCTCCTGTCTGCGCGCCGTAATCGCCACATTGGCCCCAGCTTCTGCAAACGAGCGGGCAATCGCGAGCCCTATGCCCAGGCTGGCGCCGGTGACCAGCGCATTGCGGCCCTTCATCGACAGTTCCATGGTCATTTCCTTCGGTTGCAGGCTTGCTTGGCTCAGAGTATGCGGAGCCAGGCCATCTGCAAACAGCCTTGCGCGCCGCGCCGGGACGCCTATTTGCCTGTCTGTGGACGGGATGGCGGCCGGATTGCCGCCGCAGCCAGCATGCTATAGTCGCAGTTGATGTCAGCGAATCGAAGCCAGATGGCCGGGCAGACCAGGCCGGACGCGGGCGAAGACCCGCCGTTCGACTTGCCGCCCGCGCCCGCAAACCAAAATCCCTCCGTCTCGGAGCGCGCCCTGCAATCGGCGGCGCCTCCATACATGGATGGGCTCAACCCCGAGCAGCGTCGGGCCGTTGAAACTGTTGATGGGCCGCTTCTCGTGCTCGCGGGCGCCGGGACCGGTAAAACCCGGGTCCTCATAACGCGGATCGCCCACATCCTGGCGACACGCAGGGCCTTCCCTTCGCAAGTGCTTGCCGTCACCTTCACCAACAAGGCCGCGCGCGAGATGAAGGAGCGCATCGGCGGCCTTATTGGCGGCTCGGTCGAAGGCATGCCCTGGCTCGGGACGTTTCACTCCATCGGCGTGAAGATCCTGCGCCGCCACGCCGAGCTTGTTGGGTTGAAGTCCGGCTTCACCATCCTTGACGTTGACGATCAGCTCCGGCTCCTCAAGCAGGTGATCGAGGCGGCAAACCTCGACAAGGACCGCTGGCCCGCCCGCCAGCTTGCGGCGCACATCGACCGTTGGAAGAACCGCGGGCTGACGCCCGACAAAGTGCCGGCCGGCGAGGCCTATGCTTTCGCCAACGGCGATGGCGCCAAACTTTATGCGGCCTACCAGCAGCGCCTCAAAGAGCTCAACGCTGCGGACTTCGGCGATCTGCTGCTGGAGTGCATCCGCCTGTTCACCACGCGGCCGGACATCCTGGCCGACTATCACAGGCGCTTCCGCTACATCCTGGTTGACGAATATCAGGATACCAACGTCGCCCAGTATCTCTGGCTGCGCCTGCTGGCGCAAGGCTCGCCCAACATCTGCTGCGTGGGCGACGACGACCAGTCGATCTACGGCTGGCGCGGTGCGGAGGTCGACAACATCCTTCGCTTTGATAAGGATTTTCCCGGCGCCGCCGTCATCCGACTCGAACGCAACTATCGCTCCACCGGCCACATTCTTGCCTCCGCCGCCGGCCTGATCGCGCACAACAAGGGGCGCCTCGGCAAGACGCTGTTCACCGACGGCGCGCTCGGCGAGAAGGTCAGGGTCACAGGCTTCTGGGACGACGAGGAAGAAGCCCGCACCATCGCTTCGGAGATCGAAGGCCTGCAAACCTCGCGCGCCCGCCTGAGTGACGTCGCTATTCTCGTGCGCGCATCTTTTCAGATGCGTGCCTTCGAGGATCGCTTCGTGACGCTGGGACTGCCGTATCGGGTTGTCGGCGGCCCGCGGTTCTACGAGCGCCAGGAGATCAAGGACGCTATCGCCTACCTGGAGGTCACCGTCAATCCGGCCAACGACCTCAAGTTCAAACCCATCGTAACCCTGCCCAAGCGTGGCCTCGGCGATACGACGATCCGCGAAATTCACAACCTCGCCCGTGCTCGCGGCACGCCCATGTTCCAGGCCGCACGCGACATCATCGAGACCGAGGAATTGAAGCCCCGCGCCCGCAAATCCCTCGCCGACGTGGTCACCACCTTCGATCGCTGGCGCGCACGCCTCAGCGAGATGAAGCACACGGACCTTGCCGAGCTTATTCTCGACGAATCCGGCTACACGGCCATGTGGCAGGCGGACAAGAACCCGCAATCTCAGTCACGGCTTGAGAACTTGAAAGAGCTTGTGCGCTTCATGCACGAGTTCGAGACCCTGCAGGGCTTTCTCGAGCACGTGTCTCTCGTTATGGACGTAGACACCGCCGATGAAGGCGCTCGCGTCACACTGATGACGTTGCATGCGGCCAAGGGCCTCGAGTTCGGCACGGTCTTTCTGCCGGGCTGGGAGGAAGGCCTCTTTCCGCACCAGCGCTCGCTCGACGAGAACGGCCTGGCCGGATTGGAGGAGGAGCGCCGCCTTGCCTATGTCGGGCTGACGCGCGCGGAACGCAAAGCCCGCGTGTCGTTCGCGCAGAACCGCCGCAACCGCGGCCTCTACCAGTCTGCCACGCCCTCGCGGTTCATCGATGAGCTGCCGACCGGTGATGTGGATGTCGTGGAGGCAAAGGGCCCGTTCAGCGGAGCCTATGCAAATTTCGGCAATACCGGCGGCTTCGGCCGGTCCAATCCATACGGAGCAAGCCGCTTCGACGATGTGGAGACGGCGCCGTTCCGCAGTTCCTATCAAACGCCGGGCTGGCAGCGTGCCCAGCAATGGCGACCGGAGCGCAGTACGGCGCAACGGCAGAAGAAAAAGCCGCTGACACTCGAAGGCGAGCTTGTCGCCTCCTCGACGGGGCACACGTCTGATTTCAGCGTCGGCGACCGGGTCCGGCATCAGAAATTCGGGTACGGCGAGGTGACCGGCGTCGACGGCAATAAGCTGACCATCGAGTTCGAGGACGCGGGCTCAAAGCGCGTCGTCGACAGCTTCGTGGAAAAGGGCTGACCGCGGCCCAACCCGGATCGAGACCTGCGAACGCCCCGGTTTCGAAACATGGGCACCTACCTGCAGCCCGGATGCAACGTGCCCTGCCCAATTCCCGATCCAATGCCGTGCCACGCTCGACAACGCGGTCTGATAACCCTTAGAAGTTTTTGAGTTTGTAGCGGGAGAGAGCCATGGCAGCGGTCGATACGGCGTTGCGCGGTCCCAGTATCGAAGCATCATCTACTGTGCGCCTCGCGGCAGAGGCTACGGCTGCCGACGTGATGGCTGAGATCTTCGATCGCCGCGACACGCGGGAAAAGTTCATCCCCGTCACGCGCGAGGCCATCATGGAGCGCCTGACGCGCCCCCATTCGTGGCCGGGGCAGGACGGAGCGGAAGCGCGCCGGTTTTTCCGCTATCTGGATTATTGGCGCCAGCAGACTTACGCCGCGCGCCTCTTGGAGCTCGAAAGCGACTACGAGCCGTTCAATCCCGACAGCGATCTTGTGGTCAGCCGCACGTTCACGCCCGAGGAGCGCTTGCGCAAGCGCGAGCGGCTCGTGGCCAACATGACGAAACTGCTGGAGCAGGCCAATTACACGCGCATCGATACGGACAGGATCGAGCTGATTCTCACCAGCGATAGCCACTATGGCCTCGACCTGCACGTCGATCTATCGGCTTTCGACGAACTGCAGATCTTCTACCGCGGTGCCAGCAAACGCACGGAAAACCGGCCTGACTTGCGCAAGCTCTATCTCAAGCAAGCGGAGATCGAGGTCCCGATTTTCCAGCGCCTTTGCGTGGTGTTCAAGCTCAAGCCTGATGACGTTCGCATTCGCGAGGTCATGGTGGAGCGCGGTTGCAACCGCAAGGAGGCCGAGAAAATCGTCAAGCGGCTGCGCCGCATGCTGCCGCCGCAGATCAAGTCGGACTACATCTACCTGAAGCTCTTCAAGAACATGCCGCGATCCGACATCGAGATGGTGTTTCCCAACACACGCGTACGTTTCCGCATGTTCGACAAGATCAGGCTCGGCGTGACGGCCGGCAGCGGCCTCGGCATGGGCGTGTTCGGGACCGTGGGAAAGATCGTCGTCGCGTCGAACCCGATCGCGCTGGCGGGCGCCATGCTCGGCTTGTGCGGCATCGCCTTCCGCCAGGCCACGAGCTTTCTGAACCAGCGCAACCGGTACATGATGACGATGGCGCAAAACCTCTATTTCCACGCACTGGCAGACAATCGCGGCGTGACGACCTTGCTCGCCAATCGCGCGGCTGAAGAAGACATCAAGGAAGAAATGCTGCTCTACAACGCCATGGCCAAGGAGCGTGTTACACGAACCGACCTGGGCGATATCGACCGCGCCATCGAGCAGTATCTCCTCAATACCTTCAACGTGTCGGTGAATTTCGACCTCGAGGATGCGCTCGGCCGCCTGCTGGCAGACGGCGTCGTCACCGAAAAGGACGGCGTCTTTCAGACGCTAGCGCCGGCAGCAGCCGCCCAGCATATCGACGTCAAGTGGGACAAGTATCTGGACGAGTTGCCCGATCAGACCAGAAACGAAGGCATCGAATTCGATCAGGACGCCAGTGAGGCAGTCACCTGACGCTCATGTCTTACGTTCCACACGCGATGCGCTGCTCTGCTCTCCCATGGCATTGACCAGGCTTTCGATCTCGATCGCCGACGCCCACAACGCCGACGCCTTGTCCGGCGTGCTCGAAACGCTCGATCCCGCGCCATCCGCCCAGTCGATCTTTCGCGATGAGCCGGTGAGCGGCTGGCGGCTGGATGCCTACTATCACGCCGCACCCGATCTCGCGCTGATCGTTGCGGCCGCGCAGACCATGCTGCCGTCGCTCTCGGAAGCAGACCTCGTGCTCGCGGCGGTGCCAGAGGAAAACTGGGTCGCCGTCAGCCAGGCTGCTCTGCCGCCAATCGCTGCCGGACCGTTCCTGATCCATGGCAGCCATGATCGCGCGGCCGCGCGCGGCAAGCGCTACGCCATCCAAATCGAAGCCGGAGAAGCCTTCGGCACAGCCCATCACGCTAGCACACGCGGCTGCCTTTTGGCGTTCGAGCGGATGGTACGCAGGCAATCATTCAGGCGCGTGCTCGATCTCGGGTGCGGGTCAGGTGTGCTGGGCATTGCTGCGGCGAAGCGGCTTCCGGCTGCTTCGGTGGTTGCCACCGATATCGATGAAGTTGCCATCGACGTGGCACGCGCCAACGCGCGCCTCAACGGCGTCGCGGGCCAGTTGACCCTGGCAGTCGCCGCCGGCGTTGACCACGCGCTCTTGCGCAACTACCGCCGTTTCGACCTCGTCTTCGCCAACATTCTTGCCGAGCCGCTGATTGCGCTCGCGCCGCGCCTTGCCTGCCGCGTTGCACCGGGCGGCCACGTGATCTTGTCGGGCTTGCTGAACTCCGAGAGGCACGCCGTTCGCGCGTCCTACGTCGCTTCCGGGCTCACGGCGCATACTGCGCTTTCGTTCGCCGGCTGGACCGTGCTGATCTTGCGGCGTCCATGAAGGCGCGCCTCAATCCCCCCAGCCCGGAGGGAGAAGCAGACGGCGGGCCCGCAGGTCTCGGATCTCCGGCTCTGCAATTCCGATGTCGCTCAGAACGCGGTCATCCAGGCTCATGAGATGGGCCGCCCGGCGGCGTCGCGCCCACACTGTTTTGAATGTAGCGATGGCGCTCTCAAGCAGGTTGCTGATGCGGTCCCGCAGCGCCTCTGTGGCTTCGATGCCATGACCTGCATCGAAGGGGGTCGTGGCCGCATAATTCGTTATCTTCATGGTGGTTCCTACGCGATTGCGCGACAGCAGGCCGCCGCCTCATGCGGGAAGCGGCAGCCGGCGTTCGCTGGGCAGGCCGATTACAGCCAGTAGCTATTGGCAGCGCCGTCCTTCGCGCGAACTGCCTTGATGCGATCGCCCGAGAAGCCGAGATCAGCCAGGCGCGCGTCGCTCAAGCTATTGAGATAGGCGCGGACATGCGCTTCCCCGTGAACCTTCTTCGCCTCGATCATGCGATCGAAGAAGCGGCGCATAAATCCGGGGGCAGCAGGCGCGGCTGCTGTATCGACGGCGTCAAAGCCAAGTGCGGTCGTGTTGGTGCTCATGATATTCCCCTTTCTGGGGCTGTGTTTGCGACGGAAGCGAATCGAAGGCTGCCGTTGTCCATAAACTTAAGTCGCATTCGCAGACGCACCAGACTTCACATTGCATCGCAGCGTATGCTATATTGCATACCTTATAATTCGCAATATCAATGATTTATATAGTGATATCGAATGCTGCGTTGCAACAATATCGAGCATATTGCCTGCTAGTTGCGGGGACCTTACAAGAAAGCATGTTCCAGGATTTTTCCGCTCCCGCTGATCCCTCCCAGAGCATCGAAAGGGTCGCTCGTTTGCGATCGCGCCTGCGCGCGGTGGGCGTCGATGCCGTGGTTGTCCCGCGCTCCGACGAGCACATGGGCGAGTACGTACCGCCTTCTGCCGAAAGGCTAAAATGGCTGACCGGATTTACCGGTTCGGCCGGCTTGGCGATCATCGGCCGAACCGCCGCGGCCTTGTTTGTCGATGGGCGCTACACGCTCCAGGCTGGCACCCAGGTCGACAAGAGCACGTTTGAGGTCCTGCAGATTCCCGACAGCGAGCCGGTCGATTGGCTCGCCTCGAAAGTGAAGAAAGGCGGGATCGTGGGGTTCGACCCCTGGCTGCACACCTCCACATGGGTCACACGGACGAAGCAACTTCTCGGCAAGCACGGCCTTGGCCTGAAACCCTTCGGTCGCAACCCAGTCGACGGCGTTTGGGGACAGGAGCGACCCAGCCCACCGCTTGGCCCCGTGGTGATCCATCCGCTCAAATTCGCCGGCAAGCCAGCCGAGGAGAAGATTGCGGAGCTGCAGAGCACGCTGAACGATGCCGACGAGGACGCGGTGGTGCTGACGATGCCCGATTCCATCGCCTGGGCCTTGAACATCCGCGGCTCGGACGTGCAGCACAATCCAACGCCGCTGGCGTTCGCCATTCTGCATGCCGCCGGCAAGCCTGAGCTTTTTATCGATCGGCGAAAGCTGTCAGCTGACGTCCGCAAATACCTGAACGGCATCAGCCGCCTGCGTGAGCCAGGCGAACTCAAGGAGCGCATCGCTGCACTGAAAAAGGCCAGGAAGCGCGTCCGCATTGACGACACCAGCGCCGCCTTCTGGTTTCGCCAGCAGCTTGGCGCTACGAGCAAGCTCGTCGTCAACGCGGCGGATCCTTGCGTGCTGCCCAAAGCCCGCAAGAACAAGGCCGAGATTGCCGGCGCTCGTACTGCGCACGTGCGCGACGGCGTGGCCATGGCCCGGTTCCTGGCTTGGCTCGATCGCGAGGCTCCCTTAGGTCAGGTCGACGAAATCAGCGCTGTGACACACCTTGAGTCTGTGCGCGCCGAAACCCAGGTCCTCAAGGAAATAAGTTTCGACACGATCTCTGGATCGGGCGCCCACGGTGCCATTGTGCACTACCGCGTGACGGCCGCCACCAACCGCAAGCTCAAGTCTGGAGAGCTGTTCCTGCTCGACTCGGGCGGCCAGTACGAGGACGGCACGACCGACGTGACGCGGACGGTGGCCATCGGACTACCCACACAGGAGATGTGCGAACGCTTCACCCTGGTCTTGAAAGGTCACATCGCCATTTCCGCCGCGCGCTTTCCAAAGGGCACGGCCGGCGCCCATCTCGATGCCTTCGCGCGTCAGGCGTTGTGGCAACAGGGCCTCGATTTCGATCATGGCACCGGACATGGCGTCGGCAGCTATCTGTCTGTGCACGAGGGGCCGCAGGGACTATCGAAGCGCTCCCACGTTCCTCTTGAGCCGGGCATGATCGTGTCCAACGAGCCTGGCTACTACAAGGCCGGCCATTACGGCATCCGCATCGAAAATCTGTTGATCGTGACAGAGCCCGAGACGATCCCCGGCGGCGATCGCAAAATGATGGGCTTCGAGACGCTGACCCTCGTGCCGATCGATCTTCGCTTGATCGAGCCCAAGCTCCTGGCGGCCGGCGAGATTGCTTGGCTGAACGCCTACCATGCGCGGGTCCGCGACGTCATCGGCCCGCATCTCGTGGCCGATCGCAAATGGCTGGAAGCCGCGACCGCACCGCTTCGCACTTAGGCAAACAGAGCACCATCACTTCAGCGCATTGAGTCGGTTCTCCGCAGCCGTCACGCCCGCCGCAAGCGCTTTGGCGTATAGCGTGCGCGCACGCTCCACCTCGGCCCTGACCTCCCGTGTGCCTGTGGCCGCGAGAATGTTTGGGTCGTAGGTCTCGGCCAGGGCGAACAGACCGCGCGGATTGTCGGCGAGCAGCGCCTCACCCAAGATCTCGCGCGCCCGCAGCATGTTTCCCTCGCCGATCATCTCCTGCGCGCGCGTGAGCAGTGAATCGACTTCCTCCTCCCGGCGCCTTTCGGGGTCTGGCCGCGCGGCTGGCTGTTGGATTGCGGCCAGTTGACCCGCGCTGGCAATGGACTGCGGTGCCGTTTCAACCGGCCGGACCGCAGCCGCCTCCGCCTTCTGCTCAACGGCCGGTTCTGTTTTCTGCGGCGTGACAGGCTTTTGCGCGACGGCAGATCGCAACAAAGCCGTCGGGTCGCCGAGGCGTCCCGTCAGCCACAAAACGCCCGGCAGCACGAGCACGAGGCCCAATGTCATGCCTAGAAGACCTGCCTTGAGCTGATGGACGAACCAGCCCCCCTGCTCTATTGGCGCTGCACGGAACGCCGAAGGCATCCGCAGAGGCTCGTCGTCATAGGGCAACTCGGTATAGATCGTCGGCGTATGCGCCGGAAGCGCTCCTCCCTGCTTTGAGGGCACAAGTAAGACAGAGTCGGCGCGGGCTACGTGTTGATGGTCGAAGTCGCGTTGCAGACGCTCTGTCAGCGCCGTGGAAGTTGTCGTCTTCGACACGCTACGGCCGTCTCCGCTGTGTCGCGGAAAACCTGCCGCGGCAGGTTTTCCAACTGATGATGTCATTCACGGTCTCCTCTTTCGGAGAGAGGATACGTGCGGGCCGCCCCAACCCAATGTTGGCGGCAGCTTTCAAAGGCCTTCGAATATTCGTGTGGAACGTGCAATACCAATGGACCGCTCACGTACCCACCACGCATTCGTCGGCCGGACTGCCGTCGCCACAACGGCTGGCGTAAATTCGAAACCAGGATGCGACCTTCCCCACCGGCAAAGTACACAGCAAGCGCCGGAGAGACAAACAGAAATACGTGAGACGCGTGACTTGCATCGATGGGCTCGGCACGATCCTAACCTGCGCGCTGAGAACGAAGAGAGGTGACGATGGTACCGCTGGTGATGGGTTTGGCATTGTTCATCGGTGTTCATCTCGTGACGACGCAAACCGATCTGCGACAGGGCCTCACGCAGCGCGTGGGGCTGGGCCCGTACAAGGGCTTATACTCACTCTTAAGTTTTGCCGGTTTCGCGCTGATCGTTCTCGGCTATCACAAGGTGCAGTTGGCGCCCGGAAAAAATCCGGTGCTGTGGGATCCGCCACTTTGGGGCCGGAACGTCAACATGCTGTTGATGCTGCCGGTGTTTCCGCTGCTCGTTTCGACCTACTTGCCTGGCCGCATCAGTTCTGCAGTGCGGCACCCGATGATCACTGCTGTGAAATTCTGGTCGCTCGCCCACTTGTTCGTGCGTGGCGACGCTGCGTCTCTTTTGCTGTTTGGGGGGCTGCTCGGGTGGGCCGTGTTCGACCGCATCTCCCTGAAACAGCGGGAGGCTGCTGGTCTCGTCTCGGTGCGAACGGGCCCGGCGCGCAACGACGTCATCGCCATCATTGTGGGGCTTGCGATCTATGGCGTTTTCCTGAAGTGGGGCCACGCCCTGCTGATCGGTATTCCGCTTCTGCCCTGACCCCCGGGCTGGAGCCACGAAAAAGCCGAAAATCGTGTCCACCAAGGCGGTTGCGATGCAATCTTTACGCGCGCCGGGTGACCGTTCCTGCCTTTCGCGGCCGCACGGGAGTCTATATGAATGGTCCATGCTTGCAGTCTCCATCTGCCGGCGGAGCATTCTGAGGACAGCACCTGATGGCCGACGGCACGGATACCTTTATCCGCGAAGTTCAAGAGGAATTGCGGCGGGAGCAGTTGCTCCGCATTTGGCAGCGCTACGGAACCTATCTCATCGCAGCCGTGGTTCTTCTGGTGCTTGCCGTGGCCGGCTACAAGTATCTGGAATACTATCGCATTTCGACAGCGGAAGCGGCCGGCGCCAGCTACCGCGCCGCCATCGCTCTGAGCGAGCAGGGGAAGCCCGAGGATGCGCAGAAGGCACTCGAAGGCATCGCCGGCAAATCATCTTCCGGCTACGGTGCCCTGGCCGGTTTGCGCCTCGCCGCTGCCTCTGCCAAGGCCGGGAAGACCGCCGAGGCGGTCGCCGGATTCGATGCAATCGCCAAGGGCAGCGCCGGCGATGAACTCCTGCGCGATCACGCCGCACTTCAGGCTGCGATGTTGAGACTGGACACGGCCGACTGGACGGAGATGCAGAATCGGCTCAACGATCTCACCAATGACAAGAACGCGTGGCGTTTCTCGGCCCGCGAGCTTCTGGGCTTGGCCGCCTACAAGGCGGGGCGTACGGCGGATGCCCGCAAGACATTCGAGCAGTTGCTCGGAGATCAGGGGACGCCTCCATCGATGGTCGAACGTGCGCAATTGATGCTCAACGTTTTGACCGAAGCAGACGTCGCGAAGGGTACCGGCACAGCGCCGGCCAACGCGAAGTAGGGGTCGCGATTGATGAAGCTTTCAGGGGCAAACACAATCCGGGCCGTGGCCTTGGCACTGACCGTTGGTGCCGGAGGTTGCTCGGATGGTCCAAGTTTGCCCCGATTGGGCGACCTCAATCCGTTCGCCGAGAAGGAGCAGCCCCTCCCCGGCAAGCGCATTCCTGTCGCCCTGTCCGAGAGCAAGGCTGGGCTGGAGACCGCTACAATTGATCGGCCGGTTACGCTGCCGGCACCCCACCAGAACGATGCCTGGTCGCAGCCCGGCGGCGGCGCGAACAACGCACCGGGGCATCTCGTTCTCGGCAACGCCGTGCGCACGGCCTGGAGCGCAGACGCCGGCAAGGGATCGAGCTCCTATGGGCGGCTCACTGCCAGCCCCATCGTCTCGGATGGCCGGGTTTACACACTCGACGCGGAAGGCAAGGTCTCCGCATTTTCCGCGTCGGGATCGTCGGCCTGGCGCGTATCTTTGACGCCCGAGAAGGAGAAGGACTACAAAGGCTTCGGCGGCGGCCTCGCAGCCGAAGGCGGCCGCATCTACGCTGCGACAGGCTTCGGCTACGTCTATGGACTGGACGCTCAAAGCGGCAAGAAGCTGTGGGAGAAGAACGTGGGCTCGCCGATCCGCGCGTCACCCACTGCCGCCAACGGCAAGGTTGTGGTCGTTACCTCCGATGGTCTCGTGTACGCACTCTCCGCTGCCGACGGTCAGGAGGTCTGGAATCATCGCGGCCTGCCTGAACGCTCGAGCATCCTGTCCAACGCGAGCCCCGCCATCGACGGCGATGTTGTCGTCGTGCCCTACCCCTCCGGCGAGGTCATAGCCTTGCGCGCGACGGACGGGCAGCCGGTCTGGACGGAATCACTGGCCCGCACGCGCACGGCCTCGTCGCTCAGCGCCATGAGCGATGCTGCCCGTCCTGCCATCGATGGCGGGACGGTTTACGCCGTTGGTCACGCTGGCCGCATGATCGCCACCTCCCTGCGCTCCGGCGAGCGCCTGTGGTCGCTTAACGTCCCTGGTATTCAGGCCCCCTATGTCGCTGGTGAATATTTGTTCGTCGTCGACACGGGCGGCCAACTGCTGGCCGTCGGCCGCCGCGACGGCAAGGTGGCCTGGTCGACGAAGCTGCCCAATGCCACGACGTGGTCAGGCCCAGTGCTGGCGGGAAGCAAACTCTGGCTGACCTCGAACAAGGGACAGCTTGTGGCCGTGGATGCAGCCAGCGGGAAGGTGGAAAACCAGCAGGACCTGGGATCGCCGATCTACATAGCGCCCGTGGTCGCGGCGGGCCGCATGTATGTCCTCACCGACAAAGCCCGGCTGATCGCACTGAACTAGTTAAAGCGATCCTGCTTTTGCCGCTTGGCTGGCCTGATATGACGGCTTTGTGACGCCGGCGGCGAGCAGTTTTGCCTCTCGCCGATCATAATTTTGTACACTCATGGCTGCGGTTGCCGCTGCGGTGCTCGTTGTGTCGGCGGTCATCGGGGAGCCTTTTTCATGCGTCTGCACCGTCGGCACCTTTTTGCGGCGCCGCTCGCGATCCTGATCGCTGCGGCTTATCCGGCTATTGCACAGGAAGAGGCGCGGCCGGTTCAGAGCGAAAGCGCGAAACCCGATGACGCGCGATCGTCCCCGGCAGAAAGCCAGGCTGAGACAACGCTACCTGCTCGCTCCCAAGGGCAGGAGGCAACCTCCCAGAAGCAGCCGCTCCCGGATCAGACCGACAAGCCAATCGAGCAAATAGAGAAATCGCAGGCCGTCACGCAGCGCACCGAAACGGCTCCGTCCCGCGACGAGAAGACACCGGCGCAAGAGAAGGCCGCTGCCAATCCGACACCGGCCGTGGGCAAGACGGCCCCTCGCGCCGCCCGCATTGCGCCTCTGCCAGCTGACTCCGTCACCACTCACACGCTCGATATCGCCGGTCGCACGCTGCAATTTGAAGCCGTCGCCGGCACCATTCCACTCAGCAACGCTGAAGGCCGTGTTCAGGCGCGCATCGCCTATATTTCTTACACCGCGAAAGATGCGGACGCGAAGTCACGCCCCGTTGCGTTCGCATTCAATGGAGGACCGGGCTCGGCTTCCGCATGGCTACACCTGGGAACGCTGGGTCCATGGCGCTTGCCGATGGATGGAGACTCGGCGCGGCCCTCGGCCCCCGGCATCGTCATTCCCAATTCCGAGACCTGGCTCGATTTCACCGATCTTGTGCTCGTCGATCCGGTCGGCACCGGTTTCAGCCGGTTCGAGGACGAGACCGAAGCGCAGACCGACACGCCCGGCGCGGGCGAAGGCGGGGGCAACCGACGCTCGACGAGCCAGTCCGACGTCAAGAAGCAGTATTGGTCCATCAACGGCGACGCGAACGCTTTTGCGAGCTTCATCGCGCAATGGCGGACGAAAAACGAACGCCATGCATCGCCAAAAGGGATTGTCGGCGAGAGCTACGGCGGTTTCCGGGGGCCCAAGATCGCGCGCATCCTGCAGCAGGAGCACGGCGTCGGCGTCAACCTTCTCGTGCTCGTTTCACCTGTGCTCGACTATAGTTTCCTGCGGCGCCAGCGCCATCTGCCGTTCAACGCGGCGACGCTTCTGCCGTCGCTGTCAGCCGCGAGCCTCGAGTTACGTGGCAAGACGCCGACGGCGGCGCTGATGCGAGAAGCTGAAGACTATGCCCGCGGCGAATACCTGACCGACATGCTGCGCGGCCCGCGCGATACGGCCGCCGCCGCCCGCGTCGTGAAGCGCGTTGCCGCCCTGACCGGCCTGCCGGCGGCAACCGTCGTCAAGTATGGCGGTATGCTGGACAGTCCTGGGTACAGGCGAGAGATCAATCAGGAAGGGCACAAGGTCGCCAGTGCCTACGATGCTTCCATCAGAGGCCTCGATCCGGAGCCGACCTCTCCGAATTCCGGTTACCAGGATCCCTTTGTTACGGCACTTCGAGCACCGCTGACCGGCGCCATCCACAATCTTTACGGCCAACTGAAATGGCTCCCCGATGCGCGCTATCAACTTGCGAACTCGGACGTGAGCGGCAACTGGCAATACGGCAATTCGCCCGCGCCACCCGAGGTCGTCTCCGACCTGAAGTCCGTTCTGGCGCTCGACTCGCGCGTGCGCGTCCTCGTCGCTCACGGTTACACGGACTTGGTGACCCCTTATTTCGCCAGCACGATGGTGCTCGACCAATTACCAACGTATGGCGATGCGCGCCGCGTGGTTCAGGTCACCTACGCCGGTGGACACATGTTCTACAGCCGGGATGCCTCGCGCGCCGCCTTCCGCGAGGACGTCCTCATCATGCTGGCCGCGAGCCTGAACGGCGAGCCGCAGGCGCGCTAACCTGACCGCACCTCACGTCTCTGCGCCGCCGTTCACCTGGATCATCTGTCCGTTGATGAAAGCACCCGCGTCCGACGCAAGCAGCGCTACGGCCGCCGCAACCTCGTCAGGCTTGCCAAGCCGCCCCACGGGCACGCGCGCTTTCATCGGCGTGATATGCGCCGCCTGTACCGCGTCCTGCTCCTCGCCCATGATCGGGCCCGGCGACACGATGTTGGCCGTGATCCCCTTTGGCCCGAACTCCTTCGCCAGCGCCTTGGTCAAACCCCATGACGCATGCTTGGATGCCGAGACGTGCGCGCGGCCGTTGTAGCCGTGGATCGCGTTCATGCCTGCGAAATTAATGATGCGGCCCCAGCCCTTGCCGACCATGCCCGGCAGCAGCACGCGCGACAGCCAGTACGACGCATCGAAATTGATCGCCATGACGCGGCGCCACTCGTCTTCCCTGAGTTCCAGGAAGCCGCCGTCCTCGCGTACGGCCGCATTGTTCACGAGCACGTCCACCGTGCCGAACTTGGCAAGGCTTTCCTCGGCCATGCGCATGCAGTCCGCGCGCTGGCCTACATCGCCCATCGCCACCAGCGCCTCAACACCCAGGTCGCGCGCTTCGTTCGCCACTTTCTGCGCGGCCTGCCGATCCTGCGATCCATTGATCACGACATTGTACCCGTCTTTCGCCAGCGTCAGAGCGCAGGCGCGCCCTATATTCTTGTTTGACCCCGTAATCAGCGCCGTACGCTTGCCTGCCATCTCTAATTGACCTTCCTGATCCACACATGATTGTCGTGGAATGCACCACCGCCGAACGGCGCAGGCTGGTCCGCGCCCGTCAGCGTGTTGATACCTTCCCCGTTTTCGAATTGATCGTTGGGCGCGATGCTTTCCACGATCACCACGCCGCGCCGGACGCCGTCGAACGACCGCGCCTGGATCCGGATTTCGCCGCGCCTGTTGCCCATGGCGATGCGCTCGCCATTGTTCACGCCCAGCTTCTCCAGATCGAGCGGATGAATCATCGCCGAAGGCGGTCCCTCGCGCCTCTGGCTCGATGGCGTCTCGTTGAAGCTCGAATTCAGATATCCGCGCGCCGGCGACGTCGCGAGCCGGAACGGATGCGCGTCATCGGCTTCCTCGATCACATTCCAGAAATCCGGCAGCACCGGCATCTCGCGATGCGGACCCATCGGCCCGGCATTGGCCATCTTCACAGCGGTCCAATCGGGCGAAAAATGAAACTTGCCGTCCGGATGCGCAAAACCGTTGAGGAAGTGTGCCGTTTCGAAATCCGGCTGACAGTCGATCCACTTCTCGGATTCGAGATTGTCGAGCGTGCCCCATCCGGAAACCGCCAGTGTCTCATCCACGATCTCGCGCGGTGTCATGTGGAAACCGCGATGCTCCGCGCCCACGCGGCGCGCCAGATCGCAGATCACGTCATGGTTGCTCCAGCATTCGCCCGGCGGCTCGATGAGCTTGGGGCCGAGCAGGATGTGCTGGTTGCCGCCCGACTGATACACGTCGTCGTGCTCCAGGAACATCGTCGCTGGAATGACCACGTCGGCCATCTGCGCCGTCGCCGTCAGGAACTGCTCGTGCACGCACACGAACAGATCCTCGCGTCCAAACCCCTGTTTCACCTTACGCTGTTCCGGAGCCACCTGCACCGGATTGGTGTTCTGGATCACCATCGCCTTGATCGGCGGGCCGTCGCGCAAGTCGAACGGGTCGCCCGTCAGCACCGGGCCGACGCGCGTCTGGTCGAGTTGGCGAATGCCCGGCTTTTTCGCATCGAGCCCTTCGATCAGCGCCTTGTTCCAGTGATAGATGGCATTGTTCTTGTGGAACGCCCCGCCGCCCTCGTTGAGCCAGGCACCCGTGATCGCCGGAATGCAGGAGGCGGCATGCATCGACACCGAGCCGTTGCGCGAGCGCGCAAAGCCGTAGCCCAGCCGGAAGTAGCTGCGCGGTGTCTCCCCCACCCACTTGGCAAAGGTCTCGATATCCGCCACCGGAATGCCCGTGATGCCGCTCGCCCATTCTGGCGTGCGGGTCTTGAGATGCTGCTCGAGCTCCCGCGGCTTGTCCGTGTATTGCTCCAGATACGGCCAGTTGGCGTAGCCATCGCGGAACAGCACGTGCATCACACCGCAGGCCAGCGCCGCATCCGTGCCCGGCCGCAGCACCAGCCCGAGATCGGCTTGGTCCATCGTGCCGTTACGATAGACATCCACCACCACCAGCCTCGCGCCGCGCTCCTTGCGCGCCCGCGTCACGTGCGACATGACGTTGACCTGGGTGTTGACAGGATTGGTACCCCAGATCGTGACCAGATCCGACTTGGCCATTTCGCGCGGATCGGGCCCCCGGGCGGCGCCGGCGCCGGCAAGAAATCCGGCTTCGGCCAGGGTCGTACAGATGGTCGAATACTGTCCCGCATAACCTTTGGCATTGCGCAGGCGATTGATGCCGTCGCGCATGACCAATCCCATGGTGCCGGCGTAATAGTAGGGCCAGACGCTCTCGGGCCCGAAGTCGCGCTCGGCTTTGAGCATCGCCTCGGCCGTGAGGCTCATGGCCTCCTCCCAGCCGATGCGCTCGAACTGGCCCGACCCTTTCGGCCCTTTGCGCTTCAAAGGAAACAGCAGGCGATCCGGATGGTGCACGCGCTCGCCATAACGCGCGACCTTGGCGCAGACCACGCCGGCCGTATAGCTGTTGGACTTGGCTCCATGGACGCGTCCGATCCGCCCGTTCCCCAGGAGCTCCACCTCGAGCGCGCAAGTGGACGGGCAATCGTGTGGGCAGGCCGAATACCCGATGGGTACCTTCGCATCCATGGTGCGTTCTCCCAATGTCGTTACCGGAGAATAGCCGTGCCGATCCGCCAGAGGGAGAGGCTTCTTGGAATGATTATTGAGAACTTGGGAAAGCTAGGCAACCTCTGGCCGATACTTATTCTTCGGTACGAAGCCCGACCGCTCCGCCTGGCGCGGCGCGCGGACCCAGACCTCGCGGTTGGGGTGCAAACCGCCACCGCGCGTGGCAGGAACAGCCGTGTGGCGCGCACGGTGCAGCAGGCGGGTGTCGGCCGCGCCGCAGTGGGGATGGATGCCGCCGTTGCCGGCGACCACCTTATCCCAGGCCGCCTTGCGCGCGGCGAGCACGGCGGGATTGGCTAGCGCCGAACAGTTGAGCTCGTTGCTGTTCAGGTCGGCGACGATCTCATCGCCGTCCTCGATAAAGGCGATGGGGCCGCCGAGCGCCGCCTCCGGGCCCACATGACCGATGACGAGGCCCACCGAGCCGCCCGAGAAACGGGCGTCTGTCATGAGCGCAACCGTGATGCCGCGCTCGCGGCAGAGCGCGGTGATGCGCGAGGTTGGATCGAGCATTTCGGGCATGCCCGGCGCGCCGCTCGGGCCCTCATAGCGCACGATGATCATATCGTTGTTCTGAAAGCTGCCGGGATCTTTATCGAGCGCATTGATCAAGCCCTGCTCCCCTTCGAAGACGCGCGCCTTGCCTCGGAAGACATTGTTCTCAAGGCCGCCCTCGTAGATCTGCGCCTTGCTCATCGCGCCCTTGCTCTGCAGGCCATTGTCGACACCGGCGAGCTTGAGGATCGCCGAGAAATCCGGGGACAGGTTGCCGCCGAGCACACGCAAGCCGCCCGTCGGCTTGTAGGGCTTCTCGACGGGATAGACGACCTTGCCATCGGCGCGTTTGGCACCCAGGCGCTCGACCTGGCGGCCCAGCGTCTCGCCCGTGCAAGTCAGCACATCGCCATTGAGGAGCCCCGCCTCCAGCAACTCGTGCACGATCACCTGAACGCCGCCGACGGCGTCGATATCGACCATCGAGTATTTGCCGTATGGCCGCGCATCAGTGAGTACCGGCACGAGATATTGCGAGAGGTGGTTGAACTCCTCCGGTGTCATGACCTCCTTCCAGAAGTCGGCGTAGCCGGCCGCGCGCGCGATCTCGGGCGCGTGCAACACTACGTTGGTCGAGCCGCCGATCGCCATCGCAACAATCACGGCATTGCGGAGCGAGTCGCGCACGACGATGTCGCGTGGCTTCACATCCTTCTCGATCAGCTTTGCCAGCAGGTCCACCAATTCAGCCGGGAATTCGTTCAGCCGGCGCGGATCGTCCGACGGCGGCGCCACCATGTGCAGCGGCTGCATACCGACGACGCCGATGAACGTCTGCATTGTGTTGTAGGTGAACATGCCGCCGCAGCTGCCGAACCCTGGGCAGGCATGACAGGCAATGTGGTAGCGGTGCTCGGGATCGGGATGCCCCGCGACCTGGTAAGCACTTACGAGGTCAATCTTTTCACCCGTCGTGGGGTCGGTGCCGGGATGGATGGAGCCGTCCGACATCATGATTGCCGGCTGGTTGTGCTCGAGCAGCGCGGCGAGCGTCCCCACCGGCGGCTTGTCGCAAGCAACGACGGCGATCGTGCCGGCAAGGCCCGTCGCGCTCAGATGCTCGCAGAGCGCGTCGTGAGTCACCTCGCGACCGATCAAGGAGTAGCGCATCTCGCGCGTGCCGTTGCGGATGCCGTCTGATGTCGCGATCGTGTATTCGGGTTGGACAAGGCGCAGCTTGAGCTGCCCCGGCCCCTTGCCGACGCACGCCTTGAGGCGCGCGTGGATTGCATCGACTTTGTCCAGGACGCCCAGGTAGCACTGGCTGTCGCCCTTCGTGCCGACCACGCCGACCGACGGTTCGTGGATAAGCTCCGGATCGGTTCCAAGCTCGCGCGCGATACCCAGGGTCTGGGTCGAACGGCCCGGATGGCGGTCGATGAGCACGACATTTGAGTTCTTCACAGAGGGCTCCTGCGGCGCGTTCGGTAGGCGACAAGCGGTAGTCGGCGGACCAAGCCAGTGAGAAGCGCTTTATGGCCGCTAACAGCCCCAACAGGCAAGGGCAGGCTTCCCGATCCTTCTCCGGCCCCAGACCTACGCCCGCATCCCCTCCAGCCCCTTCCAATCGAAGGCGACGCCGTGGCCCGGGCGGTCGGGCGCGATGGCATTCCCCTCGACGATCTTCATGGGCTCCGCGATGTACCGGTCTATGCCGAAGCCGTGCGTTTCCAGATAGCTGCGGTTGGCGCAGGCCGCCAGCAGCTGCACCGTTACGTCGTGCGCACCATGTGACGTCACCGGCAGGTTGAAGGCCTCCGCCAGATGCGCCACCTTCATGAACACTGTCACGCCGCCGCAGTTCGTCACATCGGGCTCGGGATACGTGACGCCGCCCGACGCCACCATGTGCTTGAACTCCCACAGCGTGCGCATGTTCTCGCCGGTCGCAATCGGCAGTCCGCTGTCGCGCACGATGCGCACGTGTCCCGCCACGTCGTCCGGAATCGTCGGCTCCTCGAGCCATACCAGCTCGAAGGGCTGGAACGCCCGTGCCCGGCGGATCGACTCGTCCACGGTCCATTTCATGTTGGCGTCGACCATCAGCGGAAAGCCGTCGCCCAGGTACTCGCGCATGGCTTTGATGCGCGCGACATCTTCGGACATGCGGTCGCGCCCGACCTTCATCTTGATGGCCCGGAAGCCCTTGGCGAGATTTCCTTCCGTCTGCTTCAGCAGCGCCTCGGTCGTGAAATCCAGGTCGATGCCCCCGGCGTAACAGGGCACGAGCGGATCGTAGCCACCGAGCAGCTTCCACAGCGGCAGCTTCGCGCGCTTGGCCTTTAAATCCCACAGCGCGATATCGAGCGCCGACAGGGCCAGCACCGACGGACCGCCGCGGCCGCCGTAGTGCAGGCCCCACCATACCTTGTTCCAGACCTGCTCGATGCGATCTGCTTCCAAGCCCGCGACGATCTCGGGGATATCGCGAGACAAAGTGGCGTAGATCGCGCCGCCGTTATGGCCGGTGGTGTAGGTGTAGCCCATGCCTTCTTCACCGTCGGCATCGCGCACGCGGACGGTGATCAACTCGAACGCCGTCATGATCCCGTGCGTGGAATCCGACAACGGCTCATCGAGTGGAATGCGATAGTGTCCGGCCGTCACGGCCGCGATCTTTGCCACGGGCTTCCTCCCCGGAAGGGTTGTTGTTAGTACGTCGCGAAGATGCGCCGGATCTCGCCCGGTTCTTTGGTCTTGGTCAGTGCCAGCGACAGGAGGATGCGTGCCTTCTGCGGCGTCAGGTTGTCCGCCGTCAGGAAGCCTGCCTCGCGGATCTTGCTGGAGTTGAACACGCGGCCCGATCCCGCCCGCGATGACATCATCACGACAACACCCGCCGCATGTGCCTCCTTCAGAACGTCCATCTCGGAGGGCGATAGCATGCCCGGCGCAAACGCCGCCATGACGATGCCCTTGGCACCGGCCGCGACGAAAGCGCGAACGGCGGTGCCGTCATCGCCGGCGTACGAGTAAGCGATGTCAACGCGCGGCAGCGCATCGAGATTGCGGATGTCGAATTCCGTATCAGGGGCTCCCTTGCGGATCGGCTTGCGGTAGAACACGACGGCATCGCCGTCTGCATGTCCCAAGACTCCGAAATCCGGGCTGCGGAACGTCTGCAGCCGCGCCGTCGATGTCTTCGTCACCTCGCGCGCCGACTGGATCTCGTCATTGAGACACACGAGCACGCCCAGGCCGCGCGCCTCCGCGGAGGCCGCTGTGCGCACAGCGTTGACGAGATTGAGCCCCGCGTCTGTCGACAGCGCACTGGCCGGCCGCTGCGAGCCGACCACCACGATGGGAACTTTCACCTTAGCCGTCAGATGCAGCGCATAGGCCGTCTCCTCCAGCGTCGCCGTGCCGTGCAGCACCACGATGCCCGCCAGATCGGGATGCTCCGCCACCGCCTTGTCAGCCGCAAGCACCACGTGCTTCCACTCGGGAAAGGCGACGGCTGTGCTCGGCACGGCCTTGAACCGCACCGGGATCACGTCGGCAACAGATTTCACGTCGGAGAATTTCTCGACCATCTCGTCGGCCTGCAGCATCTTGCCAGTGGCCGTGTATTCGTAGAGATCGAGCGGGCCTTTGCCGATCGACGTAATGGTGCCGCCGGTGCCGATCACCGCGACTTTCGGTTTGCTCGTCATGTGGCCATCCTCACTTTTCTTGATTACGCCTTGCGCGCCGGGCCAGTCTCTCGATCGATCACTGCATAGGCCGTCGCCGAGGTCTCCTTCGACGGCGACACCGGTATGATCTCGAACTCGGCCAGATCCGACCATTGCATGGTCCATTCCTGCAGCAAGCGGAGATCGTCGCACTCCATGAGCTGGAAACAGCGATCGAAGTTGCCCTCGATCCAACTGCCGTGGACGCTCAACCCTTCCGGCGCCATGCGGCCCTTGTCGCGAAAGCGCTGATAGATCGCTCGAGCGTTCTGATCCTTGAACCGCTCGATCACCATGAACAGCATCACACGCTCCGCGCTTTCGATCCCCCTCTCCCCGTCCTTCACGGGGAGGGGGTTGGGGTGGGGGCAGCTGCATACTCTATGGGTAAGGGCCTGCCCTCATCCTAACCTTCTCCCCGCGAGCGGGGGGGACGGGACCCAAAGCATCGCGGGGCTCCGCGACTGTCCACCGAGCTCATGACGACCTTGCCCTAGAACGCGACCTTGTCGCCGCCCTTCAACTGCAACGCCACACGCGCCTCGTCGGGCGAGGCGATCTCAAGGCCGAGCCCTTCGATGATCTGGCGCACGAGGCGCACCTGCTCGGCATTGGACTTGGCAAGCTTGCCGCGTCCGGCCCAGAGCGAATCCTCCATGCCGACGCGAACATTGCCGCCCATGGCCGCCGACATCGCCGCGATGGGAAGCTGGTTGCGCCCGGCGCCCAGCACCGACCAATGATATTCATCGCCGAACAGCCGGTCGGCCGTGCGCTTCATGTGCGCTACGTCCTCGGGATGCGGGCCGATGCCGCCAAGGATGCCGAACACCGACTGGATGAAGAATGGCGGCTTGACGATGCCGCGGTCGGCGAAATGGCGCAGCGTGTAGAGATGCCCGATGTCGTAGCACTCGACCTCGAAGCGCGTGCCGTTCTCCGCGCACGTCGTCAGGATGTACTCGATATCGGCGAACGTGTTCTTGAAAAATCCGGCACGGGTGCCCTCGATGTAGGGCCGCTCCCAGTCGAACTTGAACTCCTTCTGCCGCGCCAGCATTGGGTAGAGGCCGAAGTTCATCGTCCCCATGTTGAGACTGGCGACTTCCGGCTTGAATATGGCCGCCGGGCGCACGCGCTCTTCCACCGTCATCGTCATGGCGCCGCCGGTGGTGATGTTGATCACGCAGCCCGAGCGCTGCTTGATGACCTTCAGGAACGGCGCGAACGCGTCGGTGGACTGATCCGGCTTGCCGGTCTTGGGGTCGCGCGCATGCAGATGCACGACCGCCGCCCCGGCTTCGGCCGCCCCAATGGCCGCGTCGGCGATTTCCTCGGCCGTAATCGGCAGATGCGGCGACATGGATGGCGTGTGGATCGAGCCCGTGACCGCACACGTGATGATGACCTTCTTCGACTTAGCCATGGTCCGATCCTCTCAGCTCTTGAAAGACTTTTGCGCCCGCTTGTGCGCCTGCAACGCCGCCAGGCGCTCATCGCGCCAGCGGCTCTTCGCGGTGATCTCAGTGCTGCTCAAAGGCTCACCGGCCGTCGCCGCCGCGCGCGCGATATTCTCCCGCGCCCACACATCCGGCGTGACCGGGCGCGACGACAGCTTCAGCAGCAGCTCGCCGTACCGCCCGCAATAGTCGAGCGTCCCACCCGGAGCATTGAGCTCGATGGTCTCGAACGGCCCCATGAAGCTCCAGCGCAGGCCCAGGCCATGGGCGATGGTCTTGTCCAGGTCGCTCGCCGAGCAATACCCCTCTTCTACTAGGCGGAACGCCTCCGACAGCAGCACCGCCTGCAGGCGATTGAGGATGAACCCGTCGATCTCCTTCTTCACCTCGACCGGCACCTGGCCGACGCTGTCGAAGATCGCTCGTGCTTTCGCTACCGTCTCGGGCGAGGTCCACGGCGCCCCGCACAATTCGACGATCGGCACCACATGCGGCGGATTGACGGGATGCGCCACGAGGCAACGCGCCCGGCCTTTCAGTTTTTCTGTGAAGTGCGAAGCGACGATGCCGGACGTGGAGGATGCGAGCACGATATCCTTCGGCGCCGCCGCGTCGAGCTTGGCCCACATGGCGACCTTGTCGTCGACGCGCTCGGGCCCGCTTTCCTGCACGAAGTCGACGCCGCTCACGCACTCTTCCAGCGAGGCCGCCGAACGAACGCGGGCAGCCGCCTTCTCCGGCTCCTTCACGAGCCCATGCCGCGCCAGATCATGTAACGACTCGCCCACTAGCTTGGGCGCAGCAGCGGTGGTCACCGGATCGGCGTCCCACGCTTTCACGTCCCACCCGGCCCGAGCGAACACATTAGCCCACGCCCGGCCGATCAATCCCACGCCCACCAGACCGACCGTCGGCATGCACTCCTCCATTTCGCGTCTTTGCCGGCGAGAGTAGCACGCAGCCACGGCGACGCCAGTTGCGTTCGTGGGCCTTGCGAACCAATGGGTCCCGGCAATGAATGACGACAAGCCCGAGGATGACACTGCAGGTGGCGCAGCTGGGGCTCACACGGATCAGCGGCTACGCCGAGAGCCAGCAGGCGTCGGCGTGGTGGGGGCGCTTTTCGATGAGCGGTGGCTCGGATTGGGCGCAGCGGGATTCGGCCAGAGGGCAGCGCGTGCGGAAACGGCAGCCCGACGGCAGGTTGGTGGGGTCGGGCGGCTCGCCTTCGAGCCAGAAGTCGTCGGTGACCTTACGTCCGCCGATCTGCGGAATGGCCGCCAGCAGCGACTGTGTGTAGGGGTGCTTGGGCGCGGAAAATATAGACTCGATGGCGCCCATTTCGACGATCTTGCCCAGATACATGACGGCCACGCGGTCGCAGATCATGCGCACGACCGACAGATCGTGGCTGATGAACATGTACGTCAGCCCGAACTCCTTCTTCAGGTCGAGAAACAGATTGAGGACGGTGGCCTGCACGGAGACATCGAGACCGGAGGTGGGCTCATCGAGGATGACGAGCGTCGGCTGCAACGTCAGGATGCGGGCGAGGCCGACGCGGCGCTGCTGCCCGCCGGAGATTTCATGCGGATACAGATCCAGATGCGTTTCCGGCAGGCCGACCGATCGCATGATGGCGCGCACGCGCTTTTCGCGCGCGTCGGCGGACAGTTCGGTGTGAATTACGAGCGGCTCATGCAGAGAGCGACGGATTTTCCAGCGCGGATCGAGCGAAGCGCCGGGATCCTGGTAGGAGTACTGCAGGCGGCGACGCAGGGCGCGGCTCTTGTCGGGGCGCAGCTTGGTAATGTCGTTGCCTTCAAAGACGATCTTGCCGTCGGTCGCCGGATGGATGCCCATGATCGTCTTGCCGAGCGTGGACTTGCCGCAGCCCGACTCGCCGACGATGCCGAGGATCTCGCCCTTGCGCACGAAGAGCGAGACATCGTCGAGGGCCTTGAGCCAGCCGACCTGGCGCTGCCAGACGTCGCGAACGGGGAAATATTTGCGCAGCGCCGCAACATCGAGCAGCGGCGGCGCATCGGCTCTGGCCGCTGTCCTGACGGCAGAGGTTTCGCCCGCAAGACTCATGACGCGGCGCTCGCGGGCTCGGGTTGAGAGAGAGGATGATAGCAGCGCAGCGTGTGCAGATCGCCCACCGCGGTTTCGCTCGGACGGAGCGCCGAGCATTCGCCGGTGGCGCGATCACAGCGCGGATGGAAGCGGCAGCCTGCGGGCGGATTGACGAGGGCCGGAATCTCGCCGCGGATGCCGCGGATGCCGTGCTCCCGGCTCGGCAGGCTGTCGAGCAGGCTGCGCGTGTAGGGGTGGCTCGGATGCGCGAAGAAGCGGCCCGCCGGCGCCGTCTCGACCTCCTGCCCAGCGTAGAGGACACAGATGCGGTCGCAGATCTCGTGAGCAGCACCGAGATCGTGGGTGGTGAAAAGCACAGAGACGCCGCGCTCCCGCGTGAGCTGACGCAGCAGCTTCAGAATTTGGGCCTGGATCGTGACATCTAGGGCCGTCGTCGGCTCGTCGGCGATGATGAGCTTGGGGTCCGTCATCAGCGCCATGGCGATCATGAGGCGCTGGCGCTGTCCGCCGGAGACCTCGTGCGGATACTTGGCGAGCATGGCCTCGGGATCGGGAAGCTGCACGGTCTTCAACAGCTCGATCACCTTCACGCGGTCGGCCTTGCGGCGGGTGCGGGCGTAGCGACTAAGGCCACTCGAAGGAGGCGCGAGGGGCGACTTCCACTTCATCAGCTCCATGATCTGGCTGCCGATGGTGAAGACGGGATTGAATGACGTGAACGGATCCTGCGGCACGAACGTGATGGTGCGGCCGCGGACGCGCGTGGCGATGTCGGCGGGATCGGCCTGCAGCAAGTCCTCGCCTTCGAAGCGGATGCCGCCGCTTTCGATGTGCGCGGCATTGGCCGGCAGAATGCCGAGAATGGCGCGCGCGAGCGTGGTCTTGCCGCTACCCGACTCGCCGACGAGCCCAACGATCTCGCCGCGACTCATGGCGAACGTCACATGATCGAGCACCTGCACGCGTCCGGCATCGCTGGAGAAGCTGACGGTGAGATCGTCGACGGCGAGGAGGCGGTCGCTCATTGCCGGCTCCTGCGCGTGCGCGGATCGAGGATGTCGCGCAGGCCGTCGCCGAGCAGATTGAAGCCCATGACGACGAGGAAGATCGCGACACCGGGGGCCGTCGCGTACCACCAGGCGTCAGGGAGAAATTCGCGGCTCTCGGCGATGGTGCGGCCCCACTCGGGCGTCGGCGGCGGTGGTCCAAGGCCGAGGAAGCCCAGGGCGGCGGCGGTCAGGATGGTGCCGCCCATGCCGATGGTGGTGCGCACGATGATGGAGGAGGAGATGTTGGGCAGCACATGCAGAAACAGGACGCGCATGGGCGAGGCGCCGAGCGCGATGGAAGCTTCGACATAGGTATTGTTCAGGGCAGAGCGGGTTTCCGCATAGACAAGGCGCGCCCAGAACGGCCAGTAGGTGATCGAAAGCGCAAGAATGACGTTCTCGATCGATGGACCGAGCGTCTGGGCGATGGCGATGGCGAGCACGATCTGCGGCACGGCGAGGAAGATGTCGGAGACGCGCATCAGCAGATCGCTGAACCACGTGCGATAGTAGCCGGCCAGCAGGCCGATCGGTACGCCTATCAGCACGGAAGTACCGACCGCGATCAGGGCGATGACGATGGTGATGCGCGCACCGAACAGCAGGCGGCTGTAGATGTCGCTGCCCATGCGATCGGTGCCGAGGAAATGTGTCGCGCTTGGGCCTTGGAGACGCTCGGCCGGGTGGAATTCCGCTACATCGGCAGGATGCGTGGCGAGGATCGGGGCGAGCAGCGCCACCAGGATGAGGCCGACGATCAGCAGGGCGCCGAAGAGCGCGGTCTTGTCCCTGGCCAGCCGCTGCAAAAGGAAGAGGGCGGTCTGCATGGGTTCAGCCAGCCCCGCGCGGATCGATGGTGCCGTGCAGGATATCGACGAGCAGATTGACCAGAATGAAGATGGTCCCCGTGATGAGCGTGAAGCCCATGATGCCGTTGTAGTCGGAGCGCAGGATGGAGTTGACGGCATAAAGGCCGAGGCCCGGCCAATCGAACACGCTTTCGACGACGACGGCACCGGCGAGCAGGATGCCAAAGATCAAGCCGATCTGCGTTACGGTGCCTATGAGGGCGTTGCGCAGCACGTATTTCCAGACGATGACGCGCTGCGGCAAGCCCATGGCCTGCTCGTAGAGCACGTAGTTCGAATTGATGGCGTCGAGAACGCCGGCGCGGGTGAAGCGCACTATGGTGGCCATGGCCGGAAAGGCGAGCGTCATCACCGGCAGGACAAGATGGGAGACGACGTCCGAGAAGATGTCCCAGTCGCCCTGGATGATGGCGTCGATGACGAAGAAGCCGGTCACCGGATCGGGACCCCAGCTGTCGGCGCGCCCCTGCAGCGGCGTCCAGCCGAGCTTCATGGCGAACAGCAACTGGAACAGGATCGCGAGCCAGAAGCTGGCAATGGCGAGGCCGGACACCGTGAAAAAGCGCAGCGCATGATCGATGAATGAATTGCGCCGTGCGGCGGCGATGACGCCGAGCGGAATGCCAAGCAAGGCCGCGATGACGATGGTGATCAAGGTGAGTTCGAGGGTGGCCGGCACGCGCGTCAGCAGATCCTCGGCGATCGGCCGCTGCGTATAGAGGCTGGTGCCGAAGTCACCGGAAACGACGGATTTGAGATAGCGCCAGAACTGTACGGGCAGGGGCTGATCGAGTCCGAATTTCTCCTTGATGGCATCGATTTGAGCCTGCGTCGCGCCTTCTCCCGCCAGCACCACCGCCGGATTGGCTGGAATGATATGGCTGACGGTGAACACGATCAGCAGCAGGCCGACGAGCGTGGGCACGAACCACGTCAATCGTTTCAGGACAAGAGCGATGATGCGCATGTCGCGCGTGAGCCTTTGGCCGTCGATGAAAAATCAAAGGCGGCGGCTCGATCGAGCCGCCGCCTTGCACAAACTCAAATCGTCAGTTCTCCATGGACGCCCAGCGCATCTCCTGGCCGTCGCCGATCGGGCAGAAGCGGACTCCAGTGACTTTCTTGTTGAAGGGTCCGAACCACTTGGTGTTGTAAACGAAGATACCGCCCGCATCCTCCATGACCATGGTCGACGCTTTTTCGTAGTTCTTGCGGCGGACTTCCTGGTCGGTGGTCTCCAGGGCTTCCATCAGGAGCTTGTCGACCTCGGGATTGCAGTACCAGCTGTTGTTGCGCTGGCCGATCTGATTGCAGGCATACATCTCGCCGACCCAGTTGTTCGGATCGGCGTAGTAGGTCGACTTCCACAGGAAGAGGATGTCGTACATCTGCTCCTTGTCGCGCATCCGAGTCGAGACGACCGACCAGGGATCGGATACGATCTTGGTCTTGATGCCGATCTTGTTGAGGCCGGCCTGGAAAAGCGCTGCCGATTGCTCAGTCTGCTGGTAGCCCTGCATCCAGGCTATGTTGATCTCGCGCGGCGGCTTGTCCATTTTGGCCAAGTACTCCTTGGCCTTGTCCAGGTCGTAGGTGTAGCCCTTGACGCCCTTGGGGGCGCCCCAGATGTTATTGGGGAGCGGCACCGGATTACGCGCAACCGAGTCCGACAGGATGTTCTTGTTGAAGCCGTCGTAATCGAAGGCGTAGGAGAGCGCCTTGCGGAAGTTGATGTCGTTCATCGGCTCGCGGCCGTTGTGGATAATGGCATAGAAGATGCGGGTCGACTCGGCTTCGCCAATGTAGATATCCTTGGAGTCCCGCAGACGCTTGATCTGATCCTGCGGCAGGTATCCATCGGTGCCGTGGAAGTCGCCCTTGAGCAGTCCGAGCACGCGGCTGTTGAGCTCGATAACGGTGCGGAACTCGATCTCGTCTATGGGCTTCGGCCCCCAGCTCTTGTTCCAGTGATCCTTGAAGCGCTCGGCGGTGAAGCCGATGGCGGGGTCGTAACGGCGCAGCGCGTAGGAGCCCGAGCCGGCCTCGTTCTTGGACAGCCAGACCTTGCCCCAGTCGCCGTCCTTCTCGTTCTTCTTCACGAGCGCCGTGTTTAGAACGTGAACCTCCGGAACGATGGCCAGGAAGATGGCGGACGGTTGGGCGAGATGGAATTCGACGGTGTAGTCGTCGGGGGCCTTCGTCGTGCCGGGCTTGATGAGCGGCGCAAAGAGCGGCGCCGACTGGCCGCCAGCGGCGAGGATGCGCTCCATCGAATAGACGACGTCGGACGCCTTGATCTCCGTGCCGTCGTGGAATTTGGCGCCCTTGCGCAGCTTGAAGGTGTAGATCTTGCCATCCGGCGAGATGGTGTAGCTCTCGGCCAGCCACGGTTCGATCTTGGCGGGATTGTCGAGCCAGCGCAGCAGGCCGTCGTACATGTTGATGCGGGACGCGACGCGGCCGACATCGAGGATCATGTGCGGATCGAGGTTGTCGTAGGGGCTGGCGTTGGCGAAGACAAACTTCGTTTTCGCGCCGGCCGGTGCCAGTGGCATGGCAATGGCCGCTAGCAAGGCAAGTGCGCCGAGCCCAAACGCCTTCAGCATGCTTCGACGTCGTATCATGTCATCCTCTCCCTTTACTCCCGACGCTACATTCCGCGGCCGCCGGATCCCAGTACAAGTTGCGATTTCAGGCAATGTGCTCAGACATTGAACTGAAATCCGTCGATGATGAAGTCCTGCCCGGTGATAAAGCAGGGATCCACGGTTGCCAGGAAGGCGACGAGCTCGCCGATATCCTTGGGTGACCCCACGCGATGCAGGGCAACACCCTTGATCAGCTCCGCTTCACGCGCGTAGAGCGTGGAATTCTTGCCCACCTCCGTCTTGATGAGGCCGGGGCAGATGCAGTTGATGCAGATGTCGGGTCCGAGCTCTTTGGCCAGCGCACGCGTCATGCCGATGATGCCGGCCTTGGCAGAGGCGTAGGCGAACCGGGAGACGGCCGCCGTGACGCCGCCGGAGTGGGCGTTGAGCGAGGACATGGAGACAATACGCCCGAACTTTGCGGCCAGCATGTGCGGTGCGGCAGCCTGTATGTAGTTGAAGCAGCTCTTCAGGTTGACGGCGATGGTGGAGTCGAACTGCTGCTCCGTGATCTCGAGAATACCCGTGGCCATGGAGCGGCCGGCGTTGTTGACGAGCACGTCGAGGCGGCCGAACTCGTTGACGACGCCAGCAACGACCTCCTTGGCGCGGGCATGATCGGCGACATCGGCCTCGAACGTCAGGCACGGCACGCCCATCGCCTCGATTTCGCGCTTGGTACTGCTCATCTCGGCTGCGAGGACGTCCACGAGCGCCACGGCGTGGCCGCGCTGGGCGAGTGCATGGGCACATCCACGCCCAATACCGCGCGCTCCGCCGGTGACAATGGCCACGCGCCGGTCGGCGACCGACATGTGCAACCCTCCTATGTCTTGGTCTGTCATTTTGTCGACAATATTGACGAAGGACCCCGACAAGGTCAATGAATTGACATCGACGACGGTTTGGCGTTGCAGGGAAAAAAATGGTCTTGAGAGATGGAAGTGGCAGCTGCTGCGGGCGACGGAGCCTGCAGTCGTGACGTACCGCGTCGGGGTGGATATCGGGGGCACGTTCACGGATTTCTGCGTGCTGGGCGAGACGAGCGGGGACATCAAGACGCTTAAGGTCCTATCGCAGCCCGACAAGCCCGGCGCCGAGGTGATCGAAGGGCTGAAGGAGTTGGAGCGCCGCTACGGCATTCCACCCGCGGATATTTCCTACTTCACGCATGGCACGACGGTGGGCGTGAACACCGTCATCCAGCGGCGCGGTGTGCCGCTAGCCCTTTTCACGACGGAAGGGTTCGAGGACGTGCTGGAGGTGGCGCGCCTCAAGATGCCGGATCCTTATGATCTTTTCTCGCGCCGACCTGAATCGCTGAGCCCGCGGGAACGCGTGTTCGGCATTCGCGAGCGCGTTCTGGCTGACGGCAAAATCGATACGCCGGCCGATGCCGAAAGCGTCATCCGAGCCATCGATCGCGCTCAGGCGGACGGTGCGCAGGCGATCGTGGTCGCGTTCCTGCACTCCTATGTGAACGCCGCTAATGAGAGGCGGGTCCGCGACTTGATCCGGGAGCGCTCGCCGGAGATGTCGATCACCTTGTCGTCGGAAGTCTGGCCGGTCATCCGCGAGTACGAGCGGACGGTGACGGCGACGGTTGCGGGATACGTGCAGGCGCGGGTTGCAAACTATCTTTCCACCTGGCAGGCCGCACTGAAAGAAGCCGGCGTCGCGTGCGAGCCGATGATTACGAAGTCGAACGGTGGCGTCATGCGCGCCGAACTCGGCAAGACGGCGCCGATCCAGATGCTGCTGTCGGGGACCGCGTCAGGCGTGATCGGGGCGAGCCGGATCGCGGCGCAGACGGGCGTGTCGAGCGTGCTGAGCTTCGACGTGGGCGGGACGAGCGCCGACGTGGCAATAATCCATGACGGCAAGCCGGCATTCGGCACGGGCGAGCGGGTCGGAGATTTTCAGATCCACATTCCGACTGTTTCGGTGTCGTCGATCGGCGCGGGCGGCGGATCTATTGCGCGCGTGGACGAATTCAATGTGCTGAAGGTCGGGCCAGAGAGTGCCGGCTCCAATCCGGGACCTGCCTGTTACGGCCGCGGCGGGGCAAACGCGACCATCACTGATGCGTATGCGGTGTGCGGATTTCTGGGATCGGGAGATCTCGGCTACGGTGCGGTGACGCTCGACCTCAATCGGGCGCACGAGGTCGTGGGCGAGGTTGCGGGCAAGCTCGGCATGGGTGTCGAGGCGGCAGCGGAGGCCATCATCAAGGTGTCCGTGTCGGGCATGTTCCTGGAGATATCGAAGCTGTTCTCGCGGCACGGCGCCGATCCGCGGCACTTCGCGTTGCTGCCGTTCGGCGGCGCGGGACCGATGACGGCTTGCCTGCTGGCGCGCGACCTGGGTCTCGAACGCATTATCGTGCCGCCGACACCCGGCGTGCTGGCGGCGTTCGGCGGACTGGTGGCCGACATCCGCAACGATTTCATCCGCACGGCCTTTGTCGACCTGGACAAGGCGGGGCTGACGAGCCTCAAGGGGCACGCGGCCGACCTGGCGCAGCAGGCGCGAACGTGGCTCACGGAGGAGCAGAAATTCAAGGGCCATGCCCGTCTGCAGTATTCGGCCGACATGCGCTATCGGGGCCAGTCCTACGAGATCGAGGTGCCGCTGCAGGAAGCGTGGATCGAGACCGGCAATCTGCAGGCGGTCGGCAACGCCTTTCATGCCGAGCACGAACGCGTCTACGAGCACGCGGACGCGAAGGCGCCGGTGCAGATCGTCAATCTGCGACTGGTGGTTTCCGGCGCCTCGCCACAGCCCAAAGTCAAGCGAGCGGAGCTGATGAGGCGGGCTGCAACACCGGTGGCCGAAACGCGCGTGTTTTACGATGGGGCACATGTGTCGGCCGGTATCTATGATCGCGACAAGCTCGTGCCGGGCGAGCGGTTTGCCGGGCCGGCGATTGTCCGGCAGAGCGATTGCACGACGTGCCTGGTCGGCGGCTTCCGCGCGACGGTCGACGAATTCTCCAATCTCATCATCACACGCGACGCGAGCGCTTCATGAGCATCGATACGATCACTCTGGAGATCCTGAAGAACCACGCGCGGGCAGCGGCCGAAAGCATGGCGTTCACGCTCTATCGGACCGCGCACGCGACCTTCGTCAAGGAAACGGAGGACTTCACGACCGGATTGACCACGCCGGCCGGCGAGACCTACGCGACGCCAATCGAGCTGGGCGCCACATGGTTCGTGGGGCTCAACTACGGACCGGTCATCCGCGCGATCCCGCATTACGACGAAGGCGATATCTGCATTACCAACGACCCCTACTCAGGGTTCGTGTGCACGCACTCGCCCGACATCCACATCTGGAAGCCGATTTTTCACGAGGGCGAGATCGTCAGCTTCTCGGTCGGTCATATCCATCACACGGACATGGGCGGCGCGGTGCCGGCGTCATTGTCCCGGTCCCTGACCGAGGTGCATCAGGAAGGCATCCGCATCCCGCCGACCAAGATCATGACCAAGGGCGTGGTCAACCAGCAGGTGCTCGACATCCTGATGGCCAACGTGCGCGCGCCGGAGCAGAGCTGGGGCGATCTGAAGGCGCAGATCGCGTCGTGCAACACGGGCGAGCGCAAGGTGCGCGAGATGATCGCCAAGTTCGGCGTCGCAACCTTCAAGCAGGGTATCGAGGATCTGCTCGGATACGCCGAGGCGCAGGCGCGTGCCATCGTGCGGCGCATTCCCGACGGCGCCTATCAGTTCGCCGATTACATGGATGAGGATGCGGTCGACGGCAAGCCGTGCCGGCTGAACCTCATGATGACGGTCAAGGACGGCAGCCTGCACTTCGATTTTACGGGCTCGGACCCGCAGCTTGAATCGTCGCTCAACATTCCGACCGGTGGCGACGAACGGCATACGCTGCTGTGCGTCGGGCTGGTGTATGCGCTGTATTCCTTGGACCCGACGCTGTTCCTCAACTCGGGGATCGCGCGCATCCTGTCCTCGACACTGCCCAAAGGGACGATGATCAATCCGCAATTCCCGGCGGCAGTCGGGATGCGCACACTGTCGGCCAAACGCCTGCAGGGCGTCATTCTCGGCGCGTTCGCGCGGGCGTTGCCGGGCGAGATGCCGGCGGCATCGGCGTCTGGCGGGCCGATCATGAACGTCAACACCACGGACAATCGCACGGGCCGGCGCCTGATGGCGGCGATCAACCCGATGGTTGGCGGTGCGGGCGGGCGGGCGATGGAGGATGGCGCGGACGGCTCGGGGGCCAACCAAGGCTTCCTCAAGAACACGCCGGTGGAGATCAACGAGGCCGAGGTGCCGCTGCGGTTCGAACGGTATGGACTGGCCAAGGACTCAGGCGGGCCCGGCAAGCATCGGGGCGGGCTCGGGACGGAGATGAAGTTCGAGGTGTTTGCGCCCAACACGCGGGTGACGGCGCGCAACCGCGACCGCACGGTGTTCGCGGGATGGGGCATGCGCGGCGGCAGGGTGGGGGCCAACTCGGCGTTCTGGCTCAATCCCGGATCGAACCGCGCCTTTAACTTGAGGAATACCGATATCGTGAAGGTCGGCCCCGGCGACGTGGTGTATGTGGCTTGTGGCGGGGCGAGCGGTTACGGCGATCCGCTAGAGCGCGACCCGCGCAAGGTCGCGCTGGATGTTCGGCGCGGGTATGTTTCGGCCGACAAGGCGCGCGAGGACTACGGCGTGGTGATTGTCGATGGTGCGGTGGATGCTGCCGCCACGGCGTCGCTGCGCAAGGAGCGAAAAGCGGAGAGCCAGAAGGGCGAACCTGCCATCTTCGACTACGGGGCCGCCCGCGATGCGCATGAGGCGATCTGGACCGAGAAGAGCTACGCGACACTGACCAAGCTGCTGGCGGCGCAGCCGGTGCATTGGCGCTTCTACCTGAAGCACCGCGTGTTCGATGCCATTGCGGCCCTGCCGGACGGCGAACGCAAGGGCGACGGCAGCGACGTGGCGCGGATATTCGCCAAGCTGATCGAGGAATTTCCGCAGCTCGCGGCGCAGGCGGCGGAGTAGCGCATGGACATCGCCTTCGAAGGGCAGACGGTCGTCGTAACGGGCGTGGCGCGTGGCATCGGCCGTGCCATCGCGCGAGGCTTTGCCGAGCGCGGCGCGCATGTGCAAGCGCTGGACATTCTGGCGGACGGGTTGGCTGAATGTGCGCGTGATGTTGCGGCGGCGCGCGGCGGATCGGTGACGACGCATCAGGTCGATCTCGGTGATGCGCCGGCCGTGACTGCGACGATCCGCAATATCGAGGCGAAGGCGCGGGCTGGTGCGATCGATGTTCTGGTGCATGCCGCCGGCGGCATTCGCGGACGGACCAAGGCGCCGATCGAGAATGTCTCCGATGAAGACTGGCGCACCATCATGGATGCGAACGTGACGGCTGCGTTTCATCTGGCACGGGCAGTGGCGCCGGCCATGAAGGCCGCGGGCAAAGGGCGGTTCGTTGCCATTTCCTCGCAGGCGGGGCTGGGCGTCAGCCTGACCGGAATCCAGGCCTACGGCACGGCGAAGGCGGCGGAGATCGGTTTCGTCAAGCAGCTTGCAGCGGAGCTGGGAGCCTCCGGCATCACCGTCAACTCTGTGGCGCCGGGGTTCATGCCCACGAGCCCGGACTACGTGAAGCAGTGGGAAGGGTACAGCGCGGAGCGGCAGAAGCAGATCGTCGAGTCGATTGCGCTGCGGCGCATCGGCAAGCCGGAGGACATCGCGCATGCCGTGATGTTCCTGGCGTCGGACTATGCCGGATTTATCACCGGGCAGACGCTGCTCGTCAGGGGAGGCCCCTAAGGTGGCAGGACAATCGCGAGAGGGTTTCGCCCTCGCGCTCGACGTGGGCGGCACCTTCACCGACGTGATCCTGGCCGACCGGCGCAGCGGGCAATTCACAGTGACGAAGTCGTCGTCGGTCCCGAGCGACCCCGCGAGCGGGTTCTTCGGTGGCGTCGATAAGATCCTGGCGTTGGCGAAAGTGGCGCCGAAGAACGTGAGCGTGGTCCTGCACGGCTCGACGCTGGCGACCAACGCCATTCTGGAGGCGAAGGGCGCGCGCACAGGCCTCGTGACGACGCGCGGCTTCCGGCATGTGCTGGAGATCGGCCGGGCCGATATCCCGCGCAACGCCAACCTCTACGGCTGGGTCAAGCCGAAGCGGCCCGTGCCGCCGCGGCACGTGTTCGAGGCGAGCGAACGCGTGCTTGCGGACGGGACGGTGCATGTCGCGCTGGCGGAGGCGGAGCTGGCAGGGATCGCAAAGCAGATCCGCGACGAGGATTTGGCGGCGGTGGCCATCGTGTTCCTCAACAGCTTCGCCAATCCGGCGCACGAGCAGCGTGCTGCGGCTGTTCTGCGCGACCTGCTGCCCGGCGTGGAGATCGCCGTCTCGAGCGACGTGCTGCCCATCTTCCGTGAGTACGAGCGTACGCTCGCCACGGTGATCAATGCCTCGGTGCAGCCTCTTGCCGGCAGATACGTCAAGCGTTTGTCGCAGGGGCTCGACGAGCGCAAGATCGTATCGCCGTTCTTCATCATGAAGTCGAACGGCGGTGTCTTTCCCCCTGCCGAGGCGTCGCGGCAGCCGGTGTATCTGGCCCTCTCAGGGCCGGCGGCGGGCGCACGGGGAGCGGCCCACATCGGCCGAATCGCCGGATACAAGGATCTCATCACCATCGACATGGGCGGCACCAGCGCCGACGTGGCGCTGATCCGCGACGGCGAGCCCGTCACGGCGACGTCCGGGCGCGTCGGCGAATTTCCCCTCGCACTGCCGATCGTCGATATCCATGCCATCGGCGCGGGTGGAGGTTCGATTGCTGCGGTGGGCCCGGAAGGTGCCTTGACGGTCGGACCGGAAAGCGCCGGCGCCGATCCGGGGCCTGCAGCCTATGGCAAGGGCGGGCGCCGCGCGACAGTGACGGATGCCAATCTCGTGCTCGGCCGCGTGCCGCCGCATTTGCTCGATGGAGAGATTGCGCTGCATCGCGTCGAGGCTGAGGCAGCGATCCTGCGGGACGTGGCGGCGCCGCTCGGCGTATCGCTGGAAGACGCGGCGCGCGGCATTGTCGAGATCGTCGACAACAATATGGTCGGTGCGCTGAAGGTCATGTCGGTGGAGCGGGGGCTCGCACCGTCCGACTTCACGCTGTGTGCCTTCGGCGGGGCCGGGCCGGTACACGGTAGCCGTCTGATGCGGCTCCTCGGGGCGCCGCGGCTGCTCATTCCCCGGCATCCCGGCATTCTCTGCGCCATGGGCTTGCTGGCGACGGATCTCAAGTACGACTTCGCGGTGACGCGGCTGCAGCGCGGCGGCCGCTACGACCTGGAGGCCATCGAGGCGACGCTGCGCGACCTGGAGCAGCAGGCGCACGCGCGGCTTGAGACAGATGGCGTGCCGCCGGAACGGCGGCAGATCATTCGCGCCGCGGATTTGCGTTACGCACATCAAGGCGTGGAAATATCGGTGCCCATCGGCGAGGGGCGCATGACGCAAGCCTCGGCGGATGATCTGGTCGACCGCTTCCACGAGCAGCATCAACAGCTCTACACGTTCGCGGACCGCAAAACGCCGGTGGAACTGGTGAACCTGCGGGTCTATGCCAACGGGCTGATGGATCATGTGACGCTGCCGGAGATCGGGCGGGCGCCGGCGGGTGAAAAACCACCGGCGAGCGGCATGCGGCCGGCCGCGCCGGAAGGCTCGGCCATCGCCGAGGTGCCGGTGTACCGGCGCGAGCGATTGCTGGCCGGGCATGTCATCATCGGGCCTGCCATCGTCGACCAGCTCGACTGCACGACGGTGGTCCTGTCGGGGCAGGTAGCGACGGTGGACCGGGTCGCCAATCTCACCATCGAGGAGGCGCGCTGATGCGAGGGGCCGCAGACATATCCTCTCCGGCGCAGGACCGGATTACGCTGGAGCTTGTGAAGGGCGCGCTCGGAGCGGCGCGTTCCGAGATGGAGGCGCTGATCGCGCGGACATCGATGTCGCCATTCATTCGCGAGAAGAAGGATTTCTTCACGGCATTCCTCGACCGTGATGGCAATCTCGTGGTGTCGACCGCTCTGACGCTGGCGGGCAATCTGGTGGCCGCGATCATCGAGCAGTATCCGCGCGAGGACATGCGCGACGGCGACCTGTACTGGTACAACGATGTGTACGCCTCCAAGGGCGGCGTGAGCCAGGTCAACGACACGGTGTTCGTGATGCCCGTGTTCGACGGCGGCCGCCTCGTGGCGTTCGCGGAGGCCTGGGGCCATTTGTGGGACGTGGGCGGCACGTATCCGGGCTCGGTCAGCCCGCACGCCACCAGCGTCTTTCACGAAGGCATCATGATCCCGCCGGTGCGCGTGATGCGCGACGGCGTCATCAACGACGAGGTGGTGCGCATCTACCAGCGCAATTCGCGCTTTCCCGAGATGATGAAGGGCGATCTCAATGCCATCATGGCGGCCTGCAAGCTCGGCAAGCAGCGGCTGCAGGAGACGATCGAGCGCTATGGCGGGGAGGCCGTCGAGGCGGCGTTCGCCGAGATGCTGCGGCGCAACGAGGCCGCGCTGCGCCGGCAGATCGAAACGCATGTGCCCGACGGGCAATGGCGATTTCGCGATTGGATCGATTCAGACGCTGCAACCGATAATGCGTATTACGTCGAGGCGCAGCTCCAGAAGAAGGCGGGCAAGCTGGCGATCGATCTGTCAGGGTCTTCAGACCAGGCGCTGGGGTCCATCAACTTCGTCATGGATGACAGCGTCATCGGCCACATCCTCGGCCTCTACATGACGCGCGACGATCCGAGCGTCGGCATGAATGCGGGTTTCACGCGTGCCATCGACACCATCGTCAAGAGGCCGGGCAGCATCGTGTGGCCGGATTTTCCGGCGGCTGTCGGATTGCGCTCGCACACCATGCTGCGCGTAACGACGGCATTGCAGGGTGCGTTGGCGCAGGCGACGGGCGGCAAGGCGTCCGGCGCGTCGGCGGTGTATGTGCTCTACTACCTGCGCAGCCTCGACAAGGAGACGCGGGCGCCGCTGCTGTGCGTGGACGGCCTGGCCGTGGGCTTCGGAGCGCGATCGACCGCCGACGGCATCGACGCGGTCTACTACGTGGCGCAGGAGAACTAGCCGGTCGATTTGGGCGAGATGGAGTTCGGCATTCGCATCGAAAGCTTCGGCGTGCACCTGGACTCGGGTGGCCCCGGGCGCTGGCGCGGCGGCTGCGGGATCGTGCGCGATGTGCGCGTGCTCGTCGATGAAGCGACGCTGGGCGTGCGCATGGACAATTGCCGGTACCCGGCGTTCGGCGTCAACGGCGGCATGAGCGGCAGTGGCGGCGGCTTCATTCTCAATCCGGGAACGCCGGAGGAGCGGCATTTGCCGACCATGAGCGACGGGCACAGGCTGAAGAAGGACGATCTGCTGCGTGTCATCACGCCAGGTGGCGGTGGCTGGGGATCACCACTGGATCGGCCGGCGGAGGATGTGCTGGCGGATGTGCGCGACGGGTTCGTGTCGGCAGAGCGTGCGTTCGATGTCTACGGTGTGGTTCTGGGCGCTGATGGGCGCAGCGTCGATGCGGCGGCGACGACGGAGCGGCGCGCTGCGCTGCCGCGCAGCAGCAAGATGTTTCATCGCGGTACGTACTACGACGCGGTGGACGATCTCGCGGCTCGCGGCTAGGCCACCGAGGCGACGTCACGCAGTTGTGGCCCTGGATCGGCGCTCGCGCTTGGCGAGCGTCATGGCGATACCTGGATCGTGAGGCTCCGGTTCCGCGCGCGACGGGGGAGCCAAAGTCCGCGCGGCCGCCGGTCCGCTTCAATATGAGCCGGAAACGCTTTAGCGTGTGTTCGATAACGTCGTTGGGGAAACGCCATGATCACGCTGCCAACTCCGCCGAGCTTTCGTCTGGATGGAAAGCGCGCGCTCGTGACGGGGGCGGGGCGCGGCATCGGATTGGCGGCGGCCGCGGCGCTGGCGGACGCGGGCGCACATGTGGTGCTGGCGGCGCGGACGCGGGACGAGATCGATGAGGCCGCTGAGGCGATCCGCGCCAAGGGCGGATCGGCGGAGGCGCTGCCACTCGATGTGACGAATCTCGATGCGGTGCAAAAAGCCATCGGCAAGCAGGCGCCGTTTCACGTCCTCTTTAACAATGCGGGCGGCAACCGGCCGCAGCCGTTTCTGGCGTTCAAGATCGAAGATTTCGATTTCATCATGGATCTCAACGTGCGCGCCGCCTTCGTCACGGCCCAGGCGGTGGCCCGGCGCATGGTCGAGGCTAAAATCGCCGGCTCGCTCATTCACACGACATCGCAGATGGCTTTCACGACGGGACCGGGACGCACAGTGTATTGCGCGTCGAAGGCGGCGGTGGAGGCGTTTTCGCGCGGGATTGCCCTGGAGTTGGCGCCGCACGGCATCCGCTCCAACACCCTCGCGCCGACCTTCATCGAAACGCCGATGTCCAAGTCGTTTCTGGAGGATAAGGCGCTCAAGGACTTCGTGATGGCCAAGATCAAGCTCGGCCGCATCGGGCAGGTCGAGGACCTGACGGGCGCGATCGTGTATCTGGCGTCAGATGCGTCGTCGCTGATGACCGGCACGCATATGCTGATTGATGGCGGGTGGACGCTGGGGTGACTACAGCGGTCGCTTGGCCGCTGCGGTCTGATAGCCGGGCGCTTCGTTGTCGTCGAGACCTGGATCATCGGGAGGGCGTGGCGACACGAACATGCGTGGCGTCTCGGTCATGGTACGGGACAGCGTGCTCTTCACAAGCGGCGTGTCAGCGGTGGCGAATGCGGCTGTATGCGGCGCAGACGACGTGCTCGTCGTGCGCTCGATGCTGGCGCGAGCCTGAACGGGATTGGGCTTTCCCGTTTCGACGGACGTTGTGACCGCCGCATCGCTTTCAGCTCGGACTGGTGCCTTATGGGGTTGAACGGAGGCACCGCCATCGACCGAAACTTCTCGCTCTTTTGGTGGGACGATAACCGCCGCTTCCGACGCGTCCATGGCAGCGGTGACAGGCTTCGACTCGATGGCTGTCTCGGGCCGGGCGCCGAGCGCCACGAACTCCTCCAGCTTGGCGGCAAGCAAGGCTTGATCGCCCTTGTCGACCGATTCAACCGGGACCTTCCATTGGAAGGTGTCGAGCGCGCCGGTGACCGGTGAGATCGCGGCCCATTGTTCCGAAACGACACCGTCGGCGGTCCACGCCGGGTCGCGCGGAGCGTTGACGGCGCGCGCGAGCCATTCACGCACACGGCCAGCATCGTTGTGCTCCTCGCCCTCGATGCGTGCCATCAGCGTGCAGACGCGCTGCGTGAGCTGGTTTTCAAGCAACGGCAGAAGGGCCTTGCGGGCCGCGTCCCAGTCGCGTGCGTCGATGGCGGCAGTGGCGACCGCAATCGGACCTTCGACCGAATGCGGTGTGGAGCGCGCGAGCCGCTGGATGCGATCAAGACGGTCGCGTGGGCTGTCGCCAGGGCGGGCGAAGGCGTAGGCCATGGCCAGATCGGGATGCGGCGCGAGCTTCCATGTCTTCTCCAACGCCTTGGCCGCTTTGGCGGTGCTGCCGCGCGAGGCGAGGATGCGACCCGCGATGACCCCAGCCGGAATGAGATCAGGCGCGAGAGTGTGGGCTTCACTCGAAAGTGCCAACGCTTGGTCTATGCTGCTGTCCTCCAGCTCCTGCGCTTGCGCGGTCAGGAGCACTGCGCGCCGCCGGTCGGCGGTGCCGCGATCGACGTGGCTATGCTTGCGGGCAACGGCGAGCGTTTGCAGTGCACCGGGCCAGTTGGACGCCATGCACTGCAGTTCAAACAGGGCATGGGCGGGCCAGCCGAGCTTCGGGTTGAGCCTGAAGGCGCGCTCGGCGAACTGGCGCGCGGCGATGGGCTCGCGCGCCTGCTCGGCGGCGAGGAAAAGGCCGCGCAGGCCAAGTTGCTCGGTGTCGGGTGAGCCAAGCATGGCCTCGAAAATGCGGCGGGCGGTGGTGCGATCGCCGGCGAGCTGAGCCGCTTGTGCGCGCAGCAAATGTGTCAGCGGCTCGTTTGGCAGAGTCCTGCGCGCCTGGAGAGCGAAGCGCGTCGCCAGATCGCTGTCGCCGGCGCCGACGGCGATCATGCCGCCCGAGAGCGCGTCGAGGCCACGCTTCTGGCGGCGCTGCGTGAAGAAGCGGCCAACGACGGCCGGACTTCTCCAGGCCTGGCGGAAGATCGCCCACGCCACGATGGCGAGACCCAGCAGCAGCGACAGCAGCACGACGGCGCGGAACAGGCTCGTTTGCACCTGGTAGCCTTGCCACGTGAGCAAAAGATCGCCCGGCCGGTCGGCGAGCCAGGCGAGCCCGGTCGCCAGGACGGCAACCCCTACGAGAAAAACGACAAGACGTAGCATTACCGGTCTCCCTTCTGACCGGTAGCGGGTGCATTGACGAGCGACGCCTTGAGCGCGGCATCGACGGCCGCGAGCGATGTCTGCACGGCCTGCCGCGCCTCCACCTTCTTCAACCAGTCCTGCGCCGGAATGGCAGCGCGCGGCGACAGTTTGCCGGCTTCGGCAAGGACGTCGCTGAGGCGGTTCTCCTTTAGCGCCGTTTCCATGCGCCCGACGATGGCCTCGGTGGAGGTATCGCTTGGGGCATGCGTGACCTTGCGGACGCGGACGATGGTGCGGGCACCGGAGAGCAGGCGATCCATGAGCGAGGCCTCGGGCTGCTCGGCGTCCGCATCGATGATGGCGTTGGCGACGGTCTGGAACTCGCGCGCGAGTTCTGCCTCGAGAGGTACGCCCTCGTGCTGATAGCGCTCCAGCGCGCCAAGATCGAAATTGGCGCCACCGCGTTTCTTTACGGCGGCAAGTTCAGCGGCATAGCTGCCACCGCGATCGAGGGCGCGCTTCAGGTTGCCGAGCTCGAGCGAGAGGACAATGCGCTCGGCCGCCGTCTTGCGATCGCCGTCGGCGCGGACAACGCCTTGCAGGCTTTCCTCCACCGCCGCGACCTTGTTGGACAAGGGCGTAACGGCCGAAGCCGTACTCTTGAGCTGCCCTTCCACGGCGTCGATGGCGGTCTTGAGTGCAGCGGTCTCCGTTTGGAGTGTTCGCAGGGTTTGGTCCAGACGATCCGTGCCGGCTTTGAGCGTGTCGACGCGCTGCCCTATGCGCGCTGTCTCAGAGCGGCTGCCTGCAAACTCGCGGTCAAGGCGCTGGACGCCAAATTTGGCCGCTTCGCTGGCTTCGGTGATCAAGGTTGTCTTGGTATCGATCTCCTGGTCCAGATCCTTGCGCAACATGGAGAGGCGGGTCGACAAGGCCCCTTCGAGATCGTTGAGTTTGCCTAGGATCTGCGCCAGTTGCGGAATGCGTCCGGAAGACTGCGGATCGGCGGCGGCCATGGCGGCGAGCGCCGTGAGCTGTTCCTGCAGCTTGTCGAGGCGGCCTGCCGCCTCGCGATCGGGCGATTGGGCGATGGAAGTGCGGAGCGCATTCGTCTGCTCGGTCAGTTTCGCTTGCGAGTCCCGCAGGGCGCCGACGGCGCGATTGAGATCGGCGACCTGGGTCAATCCCGTTTCCAGGCCGGTCAAGCGCTTCGCGGCATCTGCTGGCAGGGCATCGCCCTGCTTCGCCTGCTGCTCGACCGCCGCGATCCGGGCATTGAGGGATTGCACAAGATCGGCATTGGCCGACCGCGGATCTTGAGATGGCGCCAGGGCAAGGCTGCCGATAAGCGCGAGAAGGCCACCCGCCACGCCCGCGATGGCATGAGACGCGTAGCTGCTCCAATCCCTGGGTTGCAGTGCTGCCGCACCGGCCGGATCTATGGCGCGATGGCCTGTGGCACCGAGGGCGGGGCGCGATGGGGACACGGCTGCAGCCGCTGCGGACACGCGGGCCGCCGCTTCGGATTGGTCGTTCCTGGGCGCAGCTCCGGGCGACGATGACGAACTCGATGTCGCCGAACCCCCGGCGGAGGGCTTTGCAGCAGTTTTGGCGTCGCCGGAAGGTTCCGCGCTGCCCGAGGACGCCGTGCGCACCTCGGTCGCCTTGAGATCCAGCGTCGCGTAAGGACGCTTGGCGCCGGCCGCGTCGTTGCCGCGCTTGTCCGGACCCTTCGGCGGCGGGTCTTTCTTATCGGTCATTGCCTTGACCTCCTGCACCAAACGCCGTCTTTGCCTGCTCGCACCGGCGCCCGCATCGTTGGCTTGCCTCGAAGGCGATGAGCTACTCGTCCCATTGTGCTGCCGTCAACTCTATCTCGGCAAGCAGGCCGTCGAGTGTTGGGCGCTCGGGGATGGCGACGGGGACCTCGCCAAGCGCCGCAAGGCCTCGAACTATGGCGCTGGACATGCAGAAATGCACAATTTTAGGGAGTGCGTAGTTCAGGCGGTACCGGGCCACGAGATGGGCATAAATGCGGGCTGTTTGAGGCGACATCAAAATGACGCCCTCGATGTCCCCGTCGGTGAAGGCGTCGATGGTCGATGGCGAGAAGGCTTGTGCCGCCTCCATGCGATAGACGGTCGGTTGCAGCACCCGGAAGCCCAGCAGTTCCAGCTCGGATTTGATGTCGAAAGCCAGTGTGTCGCCGGCAAGGTGAACCAGCAGGCCATCCGTGGAGTCCTGCGTGGCTGCGATGGCCGGCACGAGGTCGGCAGCGCGTCCTGCGCCGACGAGGATGCGCTCGAAGCCCATGTTGCGCGCTTCCGTGGCGGTGGCCTTGCCGACGACGAAAATCGGAACGTTCCGCGCCGCGGCGAGCGCGGGCGAGCCGCGCAAGGCGCGCAGCGCGTTGCGGCTGGTGGCAATAAGGGCGGAGGCACCGTCGAGGTCGATGGGGTCGGCGTCTTCAAAGGACAGGCGCATGAGGGGCTCGACAATGGTATCGTGGCCATTCTGCTCCAGTCGTCCGGCGAGCTTCATGGCGTCCGGCTCGGGCCTAGTGACGAGCAGATGCATCAGTTGAGCGCTCGGAAGAAATCGGGGCCGGCGCGGCCGACCAGCTCGGCGGCCAGATCCTCACCCATGCGCAAGGCCTCCTGCGGCGGGCCTTCGCGCTGCGAAACGTGGGACTGTGCACCATCGGGCGTGAGAATTTCACCCGACAGATGGAGACGCCCGTTGCTCAGTGTCGCCAAGCCGGCGATCGGCGTGCGGCAGGAACCGTCCAGCTTGGCCAGCATGGCGCGTTCGGCGGCAACGCAAATGGCGGTTTCCTGGTGATTGATGGCGCCGAGCAGGGCGGCGGTGGCATCGTCAGCGGCGCGGATTTCGATGGCGATAGCGCCCTGGGCCACTGCGGGCAGCATGACGTCCGGCCCGATGGGCGAGGTGATGCGGCCTCGCAGCCCGAGGCGATTGAGACCAGCGCATGCGAGCAGCGTGGCGTCGGCATCGCCGGCCTCGAGCTTGCGCAGGCGCGTCTCGACGTTGCCGCGCAGCCCGGTGACGCGAAGATGCGCGTGGCGGCGCAGGATCTGCGCCTGCCGGCGGAGGGAGGACGTGCCGACTGTCGCCCCCCGGGGCAAGGTGTCGAGCGAGGCGTGGCGCGGGCTGATGAAGGCGTCGCGAACGTCCTCTCGGGGTGGATAGGCAGTGATGATCAGGCCGTCTGGCAGGATGGTCGGCATGTCCTTGGCAGAGTGGACGGCCAGATCGATGGCGCCGCTCAGCAGGGCCTCCTCGATCTCCTTGGTGAACAGGCCCTTGCCGCCGGCTTCGGAGAGCGGCCGGTCCTGAATCCGGTCGCCGGACGTGGTGATGGGAACGATGTCGAACTCCGTTTCAGGCAGGTCGTGCGCCTGGGCCAGACGGAGGCGCACCTCGCGGGCTTGCGCCAGCGCCAGAGGCGAGCCACGGGTGCCTATGCGTCGTCTCACTGCTTGCACGGTGCCGGTTTCCGGTGCTAGGCCCAAGCCAGTCGGGCGCCAAGCGACCCCTTGTAGCCCGCGGCGCTTCGCAATCGCAAACCCTTCCGGACACAGGCCTAATCTTGGGCGCGGGCAAACCCTCAAAGCAGCACGGCGACAGCCTCGTGCTCGGTATCGAGACGAGCTGCGACGAGACGGCGGCGGCGGTCGTCGGGCGCGACGCTGCGGGGCGCGGACGGATTTTGTCGAACATAGTGCGCTCGCAGTGGGAGAAGCACCGGGCCTATGGCGGCGTGGTGCCCGAGATTGCGGCACGGGCCCATGTCGAATGCCTCGACGCGATCATCGGCGAGGCGATGGCGGCGGCCGGGGTAGACTGGGATGATCTCGACGGCGTGGCGGCCACGGCAGGTCCGGGGCTGGTCGGCGGATTGATCGTCGGGCTGATGACAGCGAAAGCGATCGCACTTGCCCGGGGCATACCGTTGATTGCTGTGAACCATCTGGAGGCTCATGCGCTGACGGTTGGACTGACGGACGGCATAGCGCCGCCCTACCTGCTGCTGCTGGTCTCAGGAGGGCATACGCAGCTGCAACTTGTGCTCGGCGTCGGCCGCTACGAGCGGCTCGGGACGACGATCGACGACGCGCTGGGCGAAGCCTTCGACAAGACAGCCAAGCTGCTCGGCCTCGGCATGCCGGGCGGTCCGGCGGTCGAGAAGGCTGCTGCGGCGGGCGATGCGTCCCGGTTCGCATTGCCGCGGCCCATGATAGGCCGGAGCGAGCCGCATTTCTCCTTTGCCGGCCTCAAAACGGCCGTCCGGCAGCAGGCGCAGGCATTGGTACCGCTGAGCACGCAGGACGTTGCGGATTTGTGCGCCGCCTTCGAGGCTGCGGTCACGGACGTTGTCGTAGACCGGACACGTTGTGCCGTGAAGATGACGCGTGAGCGATATGATTCGCCTGCTTGGCGCACGTTGGTCCTGGCAGGGGGCGTAGCGGCCAACATGCGCATCAAAGCCGGACTGACCGCCCTTGCCGCCGCCGAAGGATGCCAAATCTTTGTCCCCCCGCCGGCCCTTTGCACGGACAATGGAGCTATGATCGCGTGGGCAGGGTTGAAACACTTGGCTGAGGGGCGAACGGATCCGTTGACGCTTCCGGCACGGGCGCGCTGGCCTCTCGACCCGGATGCTGTGCCGGCCGTCGGTTCGGGGCGGCTTGGGGTCAAGGTCTGAGGGCGATCCATATCGGGGATTGAAGAATGCGGATTGTCGTCATCGGATCAGGGTATGTGGGGTTGGTCTCCGGCGCCTGCTTTGCCGATTTCGGTCACGAAGTGATCTGTGTCGACAAGGACGCGGACAAGATCGCCAAACTGAAGGCGGGCGCCATTCCGATCTACGAGCCGGGGTTGGATGCGTTGGTGGCCTCCAATGCCGAGGCTGGCCGGCTGACGTTTGCCACCGAGCTGGCAGCTCAGGTGGCGGATGCCGACGTGGTGTTTCTGGCGGTCGGCACGCCGTCGCGGCGCGGCGATGGGCACGCCGATCTCACCTACGTGTATCAGGCGGCAAAGGAGGTGGGCGATTGTGCCAACGACGGGCTGGTGTTGGCCACGAAATCGACCGTACCAGTCGGCACGGGGGACGAGGTCGAGCGCATCGTGCGCAAGGCGCGGCCCGACCTTGCCTTCGACGTGGTCTCGAACCCCGAGTTTCTTCGGGAAGGCTCGGCCATCGAGGATTTCAAGCGCCCCGATCGCGTCGTGATCGGGGCCGACAGTCAACGCGCGCGCGATCTCATGACGGAGGTTTACCGGCCGCTGTATCTCAATCACTCGCCCTTGATGTTCACCGACCGGCGAACGTCGGAGCTGATCAAATATGCGGCCAATGCGTTTCTGGCGGTGAAGATCACCTACATCAACGAGATGGCGGACTTGTGCGAGCAGGTCGGCGCCAACGTGCAGGAGGTGGCGCGCGGCATCGGCCTCGACAACCGCATCGGCTCCAAGTTTTTGCATGCGGGACCCGGATACGGTGGCTCGTGCTTCCCCAAGGACACGCTGGCGCTGATCAAGACGGCGCAGGATTACAATGCGCCGACGCGCATCGTGGAGACCGTGGCCGCGGTCAACGAGCAGCGTAAGCGTGCTATGGGACGAAAGGTGATTGCCGCGTGCGGCGGCAGCGTGCGGGACAAAACAATTGCGATGCTGGGGCTGACGTTCAAGCCGAATACGGACGACATGCGTGAGGCGCCATCCATCGCCATCGCCACGGCTCTGCAGGATGCGGGTGCACACGTGCGGGGATTCGACCCGGAAGGGATGGAGCAGGCGCGTCCCGTGCTGCCCGGCGTCGAACTGTGCGACAACGCCTACCAATGCATCACGGGCGCCGACGCGCTGGTGATCGTTACTGAGTGGAACGAGTTCCGCGCGCTTGACCTGAAGCGGGCGCACAAGCTGCTGAAATCGCCGGTCGTCGTCGACCTGCGCAACATCTACAGGCCCGACGAGATGGCGCGGCTCGGCTTCACCTACACCAGCGTGGGGCGGAGCAGTCGCAAGGACTGAGGCGCCAGCGTCAGTGCGTCTCGGTGGCTTTTGTGCTCTCGGCGCGCGCAGCCTGCTCGCGGCCGAGAAGGAGGCTCAGCGCGAGCCATGCGACGGCAAACGGCAGCGCCACGACGGCGACGACCGAGGCCGGGGCGCCGAGGCCGCGGGCGAGGCCATTGATGAGCCAGCCGCTGGCGGCATCGCCGCCGCGGAAAACGACGGTGTCGATGAAGTTCTGGGATTTGTATTTTTCTTCCGGGTGGACGACCGTGTAAAGCACGCGCATGCCAGGGTTGGCTATGGCGAAGGCGATGGCGCGTTCGGCGACCATCACCGCGACAATGACGGGGAGACTCGGCGCGAAGCTCAGAGCGATGAGCCCGATGGTGGCCGACAAAGGCAGCGTGGCGATGCTCAGACCGACGCCCAAACGCTGAAGGAATTGGGCTGTCAGGGCGAGCTGGCCGAGCACCGTCAGTGTATTGACGATGAGGTCCATGCGGGCAAACAGCTGCACGCGCTGGGTGCGGTCGCTCATGGTCTCGCCGATGATGCGGGCCTGCTCCAGGTAGAAGAACGTGCCGATCAGGTTGGCGAGCAGCACCCACAGGGCGATCTTGCGCAGATAAGGTGACTGCAACGTGCGTCTCGCGCCGGCGAGCAGGGAGCCCCCGGTCGGGGCGTCGGCGGTGGCGGACGTTTCTTCGCTGATGTGCCGGCGCAACGCCACGGCGCAGGCAATCGCCAGGGTCAACAGCACGGCAGAAACGAGCAGAAGGTTCGTCGGCCCGGCGATTGAGACAAGGCTATGGGTCAGGAGCGGCCCTGTGATGGCGCCCGCACTGCCACCCGCGGCGATGAAGCCGTAGAGACGTTTGGCTTGCGCATGGGTCCATGCGTCCGACATGACGCTCCAGAACAGCGACACGACAATGAGATTGAAGATGCTCACCCAGACGAAGAAGGCGGATGCGTGCAGCGCCGACGTGCCGCCCAATGTGAAGAGGAGCCAGAAGGCAACGAGGTTGACGACGAAAAAGCCGTAGACGATCGGCACGACGTGGCTGCGGGCATGCGTTGCGACGATCCACCCGAACAGCGGCACGACGGCGAGCATCACGACGAAGACGACAACGAACAGCCACTGCAGGCCGTCGGCGCCGACGGTGACGCCCATTTCGTCGCGGAGCGGCCGCAGGATGTAGTAACTGCAAAGCACGCAAAAGAAATAGGCGAACGACCACAGCATGGCTGCGATCTCGCCGGGCTCGATAGAGACGAGGCGCGAGAGGCGGTCCGCGGCGGTCGCGATCGGGCGGGGCACTAGGGCGGTCATGACGATCCGGGGTGACGGGCGGAAGGCATCGTAAGGGGAGGCGGCGGAGTATCCAAGCTGTGTCGGCGGTGCGCCTTGCTCTCGGCGCGAGCGTCAGCTAGGGCTCAGCGTCATGAAGCTTTACCGTGCCTTCGCGACAGTCGGCGTTCTCACGCTTGTGAGCCGCATGCTCGGTTTTGTCCGCGATATTCTGCTGGCGGCAATCCTCGGCACGGGGCCGGTTGCCGAGGCATTCGTGGTGGCATTCCGATTCCCCAATCTGTTCCGCCGCTGGTTCGGCGAGGGCGCGTTCAATGCCGCCTTCATCCCGTTGTTCGCCAAGAAACTCGAGGACGAGGGCCGGGATGCGGCGCGGGCGTTTGCCGAGCAGGCAATGTCGGGACTCACGTTCATTCTGCTGCTGTTGTCAGCGGTTTGCATGATCGCCATGCCTTGGCTGATGTACGTGCTGGCGCCGGGCTTTGCCGACACGCCGGAGAAGTTCGATCTCGCCGTGCTGATGTCGCAGATCGCGTTTCCGTACCTGCTGTGCATGTCACTCGTGGCGCTGCTGTCGGGGGTGCTGAATACGCTCGGCAAGTTCATCGAGAGCTCAATGATCTCCGTCGTGCTCAACCTGACGCTGATCGCGGCCATGCTGATCGCGCTGATCCTGGGCTATCGTAACGACCGTGGCGCCGGTCTCGTCATGGCGTGGGGTATCTTCGCGGCCGGCATTCTGCAGCTCGCGCTGCTGCTCGACGGCGCGCGCAGGAACGGTCTGGTCCCGAAGCTGCGCTGGCCTCGTTACAGCGACGACATGCGACGGCTCGTTACGCTCGGGGTGCCGGGCATCATTGCCGGTGGTGCGACGCAGATCAACATCGTCATCGGCGGCATGATTGCGTCGTGGCAAGACAGTGCGGTGTCCTACCTCTACTACGCGGACAGGCTGTACGAACTGCCGCTGGCGATCGTCGGCATTGCTATCGGGGTGGTGCTGCTGCCCGAAGTGTCGCGTGGCCTGCGCACGGGGGATCACGCGGCCGTCATGGACAGCCAGAATCGGTCGCTGGAGTTCGCGATGCTGCTGACGGTGCCGGCGGCCGTGGCACTCGCCGTCATTCCGTTTCCCATCGTCAGCACCTTGTTCGAGCGCGGGCAGTTCACGGCATCGGACACGCGCGCAGTGGGGGCCGCTTTGGCGATCTTCGCCATCGGGCTGCCGTCGTTCGTGCTCATCAAGGTGTTCTCTCCGGCGTTCTTCGCGCGCGAGGACACTGCCACGCCGATGCGCTACGCGGCGGTGAGCCTGGGCGTGAATACGGCGGGCTCCATTGCGCTGTTCCTCCTGTTCCGCCGTTTGGGGGTGATGCCGCACCTGGGCATAGCCGTGGCCACGACGGTCGGCGGGTGGCTGAACGCCTACCTGCTCTGGTCTGCTCTGCGGCGCAGGGCGCATTTCGTAGTGGACGCGCGCCTTAAACAGGCGTTGCCCATGATCATCGTTTCCAGCATTGCGATGGGCGCGCTTCTCTGGGTTCTGGCCGCGGTGTTTGCCGAGGAGCTGGCGTCGGGAAGTAGCCTGCCGATCCGATTAGGAACGATGGCGGGAGTCATAGCGGCGGGTCTCATCGTTTACTTTACGGTGGCGCACGTTACTGGGGCGGTGCGGCTCGGGTCGCTCAAGGCGGCCTTCACCCGGGGTCAGCCATCCTGACTTGCGCCGGTGCGGCCTTTCACGCCATAACGCGCCGTCCCGAGAAGGAAGTAGACGATGATGAAGCTTACGCCGCGCGTATTTTCCGGCATGCAACCAACCGGCAACCTGCATCTGGGCAATTACCTGGGAGCGATGGTGCGCTGGGTGGAGATGCAGAAGAGCCACGAGTGCTTGTACTGCATCGTCGACATGCACGCGATCACGTTGTGGCAGGAGCCGGCCGAGCTCAGGCAGTCCATCCGTGAAGTTGCGGCGGCCTACATTGCCAGCGGCCTCGATCCCAAGCGCTCGATCATCTTCAACCAGTCTCAGGTGGCGCAGCACGCGGAGCTGGCCTGGATCTTCAATTGCGTGGCGCGGCTGGGATGGCTCGATCGCATGACGCAATTCAAGGAGAAAGCCGGCAAGGAGAAGGAGCGCGCCTCGGTCGGGCTCTACGCCTATCCGGTGCTGATGGCGGCGGATATCCTGCTGTATCGCGGCACGCACGTGCCCGTGGGCGAGGATCAAAAGCAGCACCTGGAGCTGGCACGGGATATCGCGCAGAAATTTAACAATGACTATCGCGATTCAATCGTCGCGAGCGGCTACGCCGATGGCTTGTTCTTCCCGCTGCCCGAGCCATTGATCCAAGGGCCGGCGACGCGGGTCATGAGCCTGCGCGACGGTACCAAGAAGATGTCGAAGTCGGACCCGTCGGACCTGTCGCGCATCAACATGAGCGACGACACGGATGCCATCGCGCGCAAGATCCAGAAGGCCAAAACCGATCCCGAGCCTCTGCCCTCCGAGGAGGCGGGTCTTGAAAGACGGCCGGAGGCAGACAATCTCGTGGGTATCTACGCGGCGCTTGCTGATACGACGAAGGAGGAGGTATTGGGCCAGTTCGGCGGCAGCCAGTTCTCGGTCTTCAAGAAAGAGCTGGCGGAGGTGGCCGTCGCGCGCGTTGCACCGGTCAACGCCGAGATGCAACGGCTTCTGGGCGATCCGGCGGAGATCGACCGCATCCTGGCGAATGGAGCGAGCCGGGCGCGGACCTTGGCGCAACCAATCCTGACCGAGATCAAGAACATCGTCGGGTTTATTCAGAGTTGAGCCGAAATGCACTCAGGTGTTTGCGCGCGATCATCTGAACAATACCCGCGCGATTGTTGTTGTTGCGGTCTAGCCTGCATGGCAGCATGAGCTATGGCCAAGAAGAGACGTGTCTACGAGCAAGGTCACTTGCGCAAATACCTGGTGGTCGTCGATGACTTGCCGGAGGTGGAAACCGCGTTGAACTTCGCGGCAAGTCGCATTGCCCACAGCGGCGGCGTCCTAGTCATGCTCTACGTCATCGAGCCGCAGGACTATCAGCACTGGGTGGGCGTGCGCCAAGTCCAGCTCGAGGAAGAAACCAATACGGCCAAGGCGGTCTTCCGGCTGAACCGGCGCAAGCTGAACAACGCAGGGTTTGATGCTATCGTGAGCGAGGAAGTCATCCGCGAGGGCAAGAAGGCGGAGGAAATCATCAAGCTCATCGACGAGGACGAGGATATTGCCATTCTGGTATTGGGCGCCTCGCCGGATGCCAAGGGGCCAGGCCCGCTCGTGTCGTCCCTTGCGGCCGGCAAGGTGGCGGGAACTTTTCCCATCCCCATAACCATCGTCCCCGGCGATCTGACCCTGGATGATCTGCGCGCACTGGCGTAAAAGCAGCCCGGCGTATCTTGACGGCGCCCTGGAGTTTTGACGCCATAGCGCCTATATATTAGAATTGTTCCAAAGCAGAGTTTGGCCATGCCGCGCTTGTTGTGTGGGCCGCCAGTCTCGGGAGACAGAATCGCATGTTCATCCAGACCGAGCCGACACCCAATCCTTCGACGCTGAAGTTCATCCCCGGCAAGGCGGTGCTAGCGGATGGGACCGTGGATTTTCGGGGGGCGGATGAGGCTGTGCACTCACCGCTGGCACAACGGCTGTTCGCCGTCGACGGCGTTACGGGCGTGTTCCTGGGGTCGGATTTCATCTCTGTCACCAAGGGCGAGATGGAATGGCAGCATCTGAAGCCGGCCGTCCTGGGTGCAATCATGGAACATTACATGTCCGGCGCGCCCGTGGTCGAGGGCGCGGAGGCTTCGGGCGACGGGCCTGCCGAAGGCGAGTATGACCCGAAGGACGAAGAGACGGTCAACACCATCAAGGAGCTGCTTGAGACGCGCGTGCGTCCGGCGGTCGCCAATGACGGCGGCGACATTACGTTCCACGGCTTCAAGGATGGCATGGTCTATTTGCATATGCGGGGGGCCTGCGCCGGCTGCCCGAGTTCGACGGCGACGCTGCGGGGCGGCATCGAGCGGCTGCTGCAACACTTTTGCCCCGACGTGCACGAGGTGCGCCCCGTCTAGCACGATCATGTATCGGGCTTAACTTGACCCGGATCGGGATCGGCCTAGGCTTTTCGCTACGTTTCACGTGAAGCGAGGAGCCGATGATGTCTGCGCCCGTGTCTGATGCTGTCCTTGACCAGATCTATCGATCGGCGCGGACAAACAACAAATGGCAGGCGAAGGATGTGCCTGACGATCTCCTGCGCGATATAGTCGATCTGGCCAAGATGGGGCCGACGAGTGCGAACTGTCAGCCGGCGCGGTTCCTGTTCGTGAAGTCGCCGCAGGCCAAGCAGCGCCTGAAGCCGTTCCTGTCGTCGACCAATGCTGAAAAGACCATGCAGGCGCCGGTGTGCGCGATCATCGGCTACGATCTGCGATTTTACGAGCACCTGCCGCGACTGTTTCCGCACAACCCGACGGCACGCACTTGGTTCGAGGGCAACGAAGCCCACATCATGACGACGGCGCTCAGGAACAGCTCGCTGCAGGGCGCCTACCTGATTCTCGCTGCGCGGGCGCTGGGCTTGGATACCGGTCCGATGTCGGGCTTCGACAATGCGGGTGTCGACAAGGAATTTTTTGCCGGAACATCGGTAAAGTCGAATTTCATATGTAGCCTGGGCTATGGCGATCCGGCCGGCGTCCATCCGCGCGGACCGCGTTTCGCCTTCGACGAGATGGCAAAGATCCTTTGATGCAGCGAGGCCGATGAGCCTTCTCGCCTTCGATACGTGTTTCGGTGCTGTGTCCGTTGCTGTCGGCAGGCAACAGGCGGACGGCGGCTGGCTTACGCATGAAGCCTACGAAGAGATGGCGGTCGGCCAGGCCGAGCGGCTGATGCCGATGATCGACGAGGTGATGCGGGCCGCGGGCGTGGATTTCACGCAGGTATCGAGGATCGCGGTCACGCGGGGGCCGGGCTCGTTCACGGGCGTGCGCGTCGGCGTGGCGTCGGCGCGGGCGCTTGCGCTGGCGACAGGTGCGGAGCTGGTGGCAACGACGAGCCTTGCCGTCGTGGCCGCAGCCGCCGATGGAGAGTTGGAGGGACGTGGCAATACTCTGTTGGCCGTCGTCATGGATGCACGGCGCGGTGGCCTCTACATGCAAGTTTTTGGGAACCATGCGCGCGATGAGCTGACGGCCGCGTCCGAAGTGACGCCTGAGGCTGGTGCGGCGCTCCTTGCGGGCCGGCACGCGATCGCGGTGGGTTCGGGCGCCCAAGCGCTCGCCCGGGCGGCCGGCGAAGGCCTAGTCGAGGTGCGAATGCCCGGCATGCAGCCACGCGCCACCTCGCTTCTTGCGATAGCGTCCGAACTTCCTCCGGTCGAAACGGTGACACCGCTGTACATTCGCCAGCCGGATGCCAAGGCGCAGGCACACGGGAGCTTGTTGAAAGGCTGATTGCGACGTGCCCGAGAAGCGACATCTGCTCCATCTGCAGCCGGCGACGCCGGAATTTGCCGGCGATATATCGGCCCTGCACAGCAGCCTGTTCGAGAAGGCATGGGACGCGGACGGCGTGCGGCGTCTCCTTGAGCATCCGGCATCCGTTGCGCTGGTTGCGACGGCGGAGCGGCCGTGGCGTGTGATCGGATTCATTCTGGCGCAGCTGACGGCCGATGAGGCCGAGATTCTGTCGCTGGGCGTCGGGGTCATGTCGCAGCGCGCGGGCATCGGCAAGATGCTCGTGCAAGGGCTGATCGAGATGGCGCAGCGCAAAGGCGTGAAGCGGATCTTTCTCGACGTCGCGGCCAGCAACGCTGCGGCCATCGGTCTTTATCGCGCGATGGACTTCGCTGAGATGGGCCGGCGCAAGGAGTACTACAGCCACAACGGCGGACGCCGCGAGGATGCACTGCTGATGGTGCGCGACCTTGGCGAGAGTTCATAAGCGGTCGAATTTCGCCACTAGGGCTGGATCGCTTGAGAAAACCCCGATCTTGAGCGTTGCGCCTGGATTGTGTTCAAGAAGTTATCGCTTCCATAACGGCAACGCATTTCCGCCTTCTCCTTGCGCAGCGCAGGGTTACGCTGGCCGACAAACATCAGAAGGCACAAGGAGGACGTATGCCCCTCAAGGACAAACTCGACGAAACGCGTACCGGGTCGGCCAAACGCCGGACCGCCGAGCAGCGCGCCATAATGCAGCGCGCAACCGAAGATCTTCGCGCCTCCGGCATTCTCGACACCGTGCTGAAGGCCGGTCAGGTCATGCCCGCCTTTACCGGCACCAGCCATGACGGACGCACGATCGGCTCCGCCGGCCTGCTCCAGCAAGGGCCGCTGGTGCTGTCATTCTTCCGCGGACACTGGTGACCGTATTGCCGGCATGAGCTGGATGCTCTGCAAGCAATCTACGCTGACATCAAAACTGCCGCTGGCGAAATCGTCGTGTTATCGAGCGAGACCGGCGATGTCTCCGGCCAGATGGCCGCCAAGCAGGGCCTGACGTTCCCGATCGTGCAGGACGCGGGGCTTGCCATCGCGCGATCGTTTGGGCTTGCCTTCACGCTGCCCGACGACCTGAAAGCCCTGTACCAGAGTTTCAGCATCGACCTACCGAAGAACACCGGCCACCCCGCCTGGGAGCTGCCGATGCCTGCGCGCTATGTGATCGACAGAAACGGGATGGTCCGCTCCGCTGAGGTTGACCCGGACTACACGGTTCGCCTCGAGCCCGCGGACACGCTGGCGATCGTGCGGAGCTTGGGTTGACAGGCAGGCCATCCACAAAGTTCCGAGATGTGGTCGCTTGCGCACCAAAATGAGCAAGTGGACTGGTCACTAAAATGCTATCTCGGGCTCCCGAGCGGATACAATGAAAAACATGTCATCAGCTGGCGGTTGGATCTTGCGACCTGACGTGGATCTCGCTTGAAGTCCGCGGAGGGGAGCACACGCCGCTCCAAGCTCCCTTCAACCCACCCTCGGCACCACCTCCCTCGCCAGGTTCTCCATTCGTTCCAGCGCATCCTGCAACTCGTTGCTCTCGAAGCCCATGACGATCTCGCGCACTCCCACCTCTCCATACCGCCGTGCGTCCTCGGCGATCTGCTCCGCGGACCCCGTGAACGTCAAGCGGCGACCGTCGCGATGCTGCGCCTCCTTGCCGAGGCTGTAGCCCGGCGCGAACAGGACAACATCGATCGAAGCCGGATCGCGCCCAGCCTCTTCTGCATGGCGCCGCACATCCGCGAGCCCCGCGGCCAGGGCCTCGGGCGTATCCAGCGGCTCCTTGGGATTGCGGATGGTCGGGTACCAGCCGTCGCCGATACGACCCGCGCGCCGCCGCGCCGCCGGACCTTCGCCGCCCACCCATATCGGCGGACCCGGCTGCTGCACCGGCTTGGGCTCGAACACGACATCGCGCGTGCGCGCGAAGGTGCCCTCGAAGGTCGGCTCCGTCTCGCTCCACAGTGACCGGAACGCCCGGATGTACTCATCGGACGCCGCGCCGCGCTTCTCGTACGGTGGCGCGCCCAACGCCGCCATCTCCTCGGCGAGCCAGCCGACGCCGATGCCTACCGTTACCCGCCCCTTGGACAGCACGTCGATGGTCGCCAGCGTTTTGGCCGCCAGCAGCGGCGGACGATGCGGCACCACCATCACCGAGGTCAGCAGGCGCACGTTGCGCGTCAGCGCTGCCGCAAAGGTGAGGCACGAAAGTTGCTCCAAGCAGAAGCCGGTGTTGCCGACGGGATGCTTGCCGCTCTCGCTGTAGGGAT
>CADEFX010000001.1:66896-67930 GCA_902826715.1 uncultured Hyphomicrobiales bacterium
ACGGACGCCGTGCTGCGGGTGAACACGACGTGATCGCTGAAGCCCAGATGAGACAGCCCGAGCCGGTCGGCCTGCTGCGCCAGTTTGCCAAGGTTGTCGGGGTCCGCGGCAATGCCGCGCGTTCCGAGATGCAAGCCGAATTTCATGGCGATCCTCTGTTCAACGCAGGCTTCGACGACCACTCTATCATCTTGAAAGCCAGCCTGCCTCGTGCGCAAATCGCTTGCCGGCACGTTAGCCGGGATGGAGGGACGGCCAATGGTGATCCTGGATCAGGCAAACCACGAATGGGAAGAATGGCGTCCCGGCGTGCAGACGCGCATGCGGTCATCGGCCCTCGTGGGCACGACGCAGCTCTGCGTCTTCGAGCAACGCTGCGATCCAGGCAAGGGCGCACCGACCCATCTGCACGCCGTCGAGGAATTGCTGACTGTCCTCGACGGCCAGGCCGACGTTTGGCTCGAAGCAGAGCAGGCGACGCTCACGTCAGGGCAGTCGCTCGTCGTTCCGGCCGGCCGCAAGCATGGCTTCCACAATAGCGGCACCGCCACGCTGCATGTGCAGGCGATTCTCGCTTCACCGATCTTCGAAGCCGCCTTCGACGATCAGCACGAAACCCCGCGCCGCTGGCTGCCGAGGCCCTAATCGCGGTTGTCACCCACGCATGTGGCCTCAATCCCTCCTTGTACCAGGAGGCGTCGTGGTCGCGCCTTTGAGGGTTTGGAGTGCAAGTTCACCTCTCGAACCCATAGTAGCGCCGTGCAGCTTCGCGGCTGACGTACCCGTTCTCGATGTCGGCGCGAATTGCATCGGCATCGCGCTTTTTGGGATCGCCATAGCCGCCACCGCCGGAGGTGGTCAGCCAGATCACATCGCCCCTGGCAATTTTCAAGCTCGCTACCTTCGATGGCAGCGCTTGCGGCTCCGTCGCGTTCGCCCGCTTCAGACTGACCGTACCCCGGGCCCCCGGTGCTCCGCCATCTAGTCCATACGGCTGAACCTTGAAGCGATCGAAGTTGCCGGCAGACGTGCCC
>CADEFX010000002.1:0-10785 GCA_902826715.1 uncultured Hyphomicrobiales bacterium
ACAGCCCATGCGTGAGGCTGACGACATAGGGGCCGGACGGCAGCGCTATCTCTGATTGCGGCGCGCGGATGATGATGAGCGGATCGCCGGGCCGCGACGTCGATGCGCCGCCTGATCCGGCAAAAGGCTTGGAGATCGCAAAGATGGGGGCTGGTCCCGACATGGCGCCGCGTGCCGCGATCGCCGCGAGGCGGATGGTGCCGCCGTTCAGGACCATCGCGACTTGTTGCGTGGCCGACATGTCGACATTGACCGTCTGCTTGGCAGAGACGAGGCCCCATTGCGCCTCGATGTCGTAGCGCCCGCTGGGCATGTCGAAGAGAGACAACGCGACGTTCTCGCCCTGATAGATGATAGTGCCGTCGCTCGCCCTCGCGACCCGCCAGCGCACAGGTACGTCGAGCTTTTCGCCCCCCGCGGACAGCACGGCGGTGAGATACAATCCCGGTTTCACGGTCCGCTGATGGTCCCGCGCCGCGGGGCGCGGCGATGGCACGGTCGTGCTCGACGCCGCGATCAGGGCGTCGGACACGGCCGTCACCAACTCGGTGGGTGTTTGCGCATCATAAAGCTTGCCGCCAGTGGTGCGCGCGACGCAGGCCAGGCGCTGGGCATCCTCGGCCTTCATCCCGACCGAGACGAGGTGGATGGCGATGCCTGGGGGAGCCTTGTTGCCCTCAGCCGCCGCGGCGCAGGGGTCCTGCTGGCAATTGTCCGGGTCGTCGTGTATGAGGACGATGCTGCCCCCGGCAGCGCGACCCAATTCCTCCATGCTCTCCTTGATCGCCAGCGCCAGCGGTGTCCGGCCCTTCGGATTGAGGCGGTCGGTCGCCGCAGCGATGCGGGCGGCGTCCAGCGCTGCCAACGGTTCCAGGATCTCGAAGTCGGTGCAGTCGTTGGTGCGACGGTGGCCGAAGGCGGAAAGGCCCACTCGCGTGTCCTTGTGCAGCCGCGGCAAGGCGTCTCTCAGCGCCGATCGTGTCAGCGCCAGCTTCGATTGCTTTTCGTTCTTGAATTTGGCCCACATGGAGCCCGAGGCGTCGAACACGATCATGACATTGGCGGGGTCGGCCGCGGCGCACACGCCCGGGAAGCAGAGCGCGAGCAAGGCCAGAAGGCCCAGGCAATAGGCCCGCCATCCTTGGAATCGTTCCGGGTATGACCGTGATGCCGCCGCTGTCATGGCAGCATTGTACAGCAGACCGATTTGAGTTAGCGAGGGGCTACAGTTACGCGGCCGAAAGGGGTGCGATGGCGGCTATGAATACTCTCGACCTCCTCAAGACACGCCGATCCGTCAAGACGGCAATGCTGACGACGCCAGGGCCGACGGCGGCCGATCTGGACACGATCCTGATGTGCGCCAGCCGCGTGCCCGATCACAAGAGACTGGTGCCGTGGCGCTTCATCGTGTTCGAAGGCGAAGCCCGGCAGGCGTTCGGCGATGTGCTGGTGCGTACGCTGCAGGCTGAGGACAAGGAGCAGCCCTCATCCGCCCGGCTCGACATCGAGCGCGGCCGCCTGATGCGCGCCCCAACGGTGGTGTGCGTGGTGTCGCGCGTGGTGCCGTCCGTGGGCGCGCCGGAGTGGGAGCAGATCCTGTCGTGCGGTGCCGCAGCGCTCAATCTCTGCCTTGCCGCCAATGCCATGGGCTTCGGGACGTGCTGGATCACCGAGTGGTATGCCTACAGCCCGGGCGTGCGGGCCGCCTTGACGCTGGCCGACAACGAGCGCATCGCCGGTTTCGTGTTCATCGGGACCGCGAAGGAACGGCAGGCCGACCGCGAGCGTCCCGCCTTGTCAGACATCGTCTCGCGCTGGCATGCTTGAGAGACAACGGACGGAGAAACCAACGTGTTCTACGATTCCATCGAAAACAAGCACGGCCTGAAGCACGATCCCTACAAGGCGCTCATCACGCCGAGACCGATCGGCTGGATCTCGACCGTCAGCAAGGATGGGGTCGCCAACATCGCACCCTACAGTTTCTTCAACGCGGTCGGCGAGAGGCCGCACTACGTCGTGTTCTCGTCCTCGGAGATGAAGGACAGTCTGCGGAACGTGGAGGAGACGGGTGAGTTCACGTTCTCGCTGGCGACGTGGGACCTGCGCTACGAAATGAACACGACGTCCGCGGCGGTGCCGCACGGCGTCGACGAGTATCCGATCGCCGGGTTGACCGCGGCTCCATCGAAGCTGGTGAAGCCGCCGCGCGTGAAGGAAAGCCCGGCCGCGTTCGAGTGCCGGCATTGGAAAACGATCGAGCTGCCGCCGGCGGCGCCGCATCATCGCGGAACCTACTCCGTAGTGTTTGGCCTGGTGGTCGGCATTCATATCGACGACACGTTCGTGAAGGACGGCATCGTCGACACCGGCGCCATGCGGCCCATCGCACGGCTCGGCTACATGGACTACGCCGTGGTGACGCCCGAAACCGTCTTCACGATCAACCGCCCCGAGGTGGACAAGGACGGCCGCGTCATCCCTGCGTCGGTGGCGGCGGAGTAGCGGGCAGAGCGCCCGAGGCCAGGGCGCGCGCCAGAACCTTCTGCGCCAGCTTCAGGTGCGGCTGATCGAGCATCTTGCCGTTCAGGCTGGCGACACCGGCGCCGGGATTCTCGGCAAAAGCGCGCACGATGGTGTTGGCGTGCTGGATCTCGATGTCGCTGGGCGTGAACATCTCGTTGATGACGGCCACCTGATCGGGATGGATGGCCATCTTGCCGGTGAAGCCGTCCTGGGCCGCTTCCTCGCATTCACGCCTGAGGCCGGCCTCGTCGCGGAAATCGACGAAGACGGTGTCGATGGGCTCGACGTCGGCAGCGGCCGCGGTGAGCAGGCACAGATCGCGCACGAGGCGATAGGGAGACGACAGCCCGCGCCCTCGGCGGCTCGAGAGCGAACCAACGACAGCCGACAGATCCTCGGCGCCCCAGCTCATGCCGATCATGCGCGAGCTGGAACCGATGTAGGTCGAGAGCTGCAGCACCGACGCGGGCGTCTCGGTGACGATGGCGAGGATGCGCGCGGGGAAATCACGCCGTCCGGCGCGCTCCTCGGCGTGGCCGAGGGCAATGGACAGGCGATGCACGTCCTGGCCTGAGTTGGGCTTGGGCTGGACGATGCCGTCGGGGCCGGCCGGTATGACGCCGGCGATATCCGCTTCAACATCGGCACTGTCGAGCGGATTGACGCGCACATAGAGGAGCGGGCGGTCGTTCGCCTGCCGCGCGCCCGTGATGAATTCCGCGGCCAGCGCACGTGCTCGCGGCCGATGCTCGGCAGCAACGGAATCTTCGAGATCGAGAATCAGGGCGTCGGCACCGGCAGACAACGCCTTGCTGAGCTTGCGCTCGCTGTCGGCTGGTACGAACAAGAGCGAGCGCATGGGGCTTTATGCCTTCTGTTTGGTTTTCGCCTTCGGTTTCGTATGCATGAACGCTTGCCGGAGGCACTCGGCCACCAGTTCACCACGCTGATTGAATGCACGATGGTGGAAGACGACGATGCCGGCATCGGGGCGCGAGGCGCTTTTGCGCTTGGAGACGATCTCGGTCGTGGCGTGGATCGTGTCGCCGTGAAATACGGGTTTGGGGAACTTCACATCGGTCATGCCGAGGTTGCCGATCGTGGTGCCGATCGTCGTGTCGGATACGGAGATACCGATCATCAGCCCGAGCGTGAAGATGCTGTTGACGAGCGGCTTGCCCCATTCGGAGTCTGCTGCGAACTGATGGTCGATGTGCAGCGGCTGCGGATTGTGGGTGAGGCAGGAGAACAGCGTGTTGTCCATCTCGGTCGCGGTGCGGCGGATGGCGTGCTGGATCACGCGGCCGACCTCCAGCTCGTCGTAATAAAGGCCCTGCATTCTCGTGTCCTGTGGCGTTGATCCCCCAGCGTGATCCAATGCGTTGTGCGATGGCGCGGGCCGGTTGGCAAGATGCTCGCGAACATTCCAACCTTAGGGCGGATGAGGTGATGTCCGGTTGCGAGAGCGAAGGCCGTTGCAGCTCTAACACCCATGTTTCTCACCGCGCGTCTCAGCAGAAACCCTGAAACCGCTCTGCTCAAAAGTGGAACGCGGCTCAGGTTTTCGGGGAAGCCTGATGCTGCCCTGCGAAACGATGGGGGCTAGTAGCGAAACTGCTCGGACAGGATGCGCTCGTCCAGGCTGTGGCCGGGGTCGAACATCATCAAGAGTTCGACGTGGCGCGCCTCGGCGACGCGGACCTTGGTGACATTCCGCGTCTCGACGTTGTCGGCGACGGCGCTGACGGGCCGCTTATCGGCTTCAAGAACATCGATGCTTATGACGGCGCGGTTGGGCAGCAGCGCGCCGCGCCAGCGCCTGGGCCGGAAAGCGCTGATCGGTGTGAGCGCAAGAAGCGGCGCATTGATCGGCAGAATGGGACCATAGGCCGACAAATTGTACGCCGTGGAGCCGGCCGGCGTGGCCACCAGCACACCGTCGCAGGACAACTCCTCCAGGCGGACCTGGCCATCGACCGAAATCCTGAGCTTGGCGGCTTGGTGGGTTTCGCGAAACAGCGATACCTCGTTGATGGCCAGGCTCTCGTGCTGTTGGCCTTGCGCATCCTGCGCCGACATGGACAGCGGGTGGATGCGGCTGATCTCGGCGCGCTCCAGGCGGGCGCGGAGATCTGCCTCTTGATAGTCGTTCATGAGGAAGCCGACAGAGCCGCGATGCATGCCGTAGATGGGGATGCGATCGTGCATGACGCGATGCAGGGTCTGGAGCATCAAGCCGTCGCCGCCCAGGGCGACAACGGCGTCAGCCCTGGGCAATTCGGCGTTGCCATACAAGGCGGTCAGTTTGGCGAGCGCCTCCTGCGCTGCAGGCACCTCGCTGGCGACGAATGCAATCCGCTCGAATTTCTGGTTGTTATTTGCCATGCTGGCGGAGGCTCGCTCAAGTGCAGGCAAACGACAAGCCGATTTTGGCCTGCACGACGTCCCGTCGCTGTCGATCGAGGGCGGCTCGCCTGAATGTCTGACCTGGATCGAGGCCCAGACGGCCGCCCCGAAGGCCCGACGTGCTGATGCAACAAAGCGAGATGTGGAAAGAGGCGCGATGCAGGCGAAACTGAATGGTGCGCTCGGCGAAGCCTTGAAGGCGGCGACCGTCGTGCCTGTGCTCACGATCGAGGATGCGGGCGACGGCGTGGAGATCGCCCGCGCCCTGCATAAGGGCGGGCTGAATTTGATCGAGATCACGTTGCGGACGCCCGCGGCAGCCGAAGTCATCCGCCGCATCAGCACGCAGGTGCGTGAGGTTAATGTCGGCGCGGGGACGGTGCTCGATCCCGACGATGCAGCCAAGGCCATCGCCGCGGGCGCGCGGTTCATCGTGTCGCCGGGTATGACGCCGCGCCTGCTCGAAGCGGCGGAGACATGGCAGATCCCATACCTGCCGGGCGCCGCGACGGCATCGGAGGCCATGGCGCTCGCGGACCTCGGCTATCGTGTGCTGAAGTTTTTTCCAGCGCTGCCGGCTGGTGGCGTGACCTATCTCAAGGCACTGGCGGCACCGCTGCCTGGCGTCATGTTCTGCCCGACGGGTGGGGTCGATGCCGGAAATGCCGCCGACTTCCTGGCGCTGCCCAACGTCGTTGCGGTCGGCGGATCATGGGTGGCGCCGGAGAAGGAAGTGCGGGCGAAGGATTGGCTCGCGATCAGCGCACTCGCGCATCAGGCCGCCGGTCTGCGGATCAAGGATTGAGAAGGCCAGTGGTCGCATCCTTCGGTGCGATGGCACCGCGATGCCGGATGACGATGCCGGCGAGCGCATTGCCGGCGTGCGCAGCAGCCTTGATGGAAAGGCTGTGAAGACGCGCGGCGAGGTAGGCGGCATTGAAGCTGTCGCCGGCGCCGGTCGTGTCGATCGGCTCTACGGCGGCGGTCGGCGCAATGGTCTCAAGCGTTCCGGCGCGGCCCGCGAGGGTGCCGGAAGAGCCGAGCTTGACCGCGATCTCCTTGACGCCGAGGGCGAACAATCGGTCTGCCGTGGCCTGCGGCCCGGCATCGCCCCAAAGCTGGGCCTCATCGTCGAACGTGGGCAGGGCCATGTCGGCCAGCGGCCAGAAGCGGGCGATGACCTCGCGGGCGCGTTCCGCATCGGGCCATCCGCGCGGACGATAATTGCCGTCCATGGCGATCAAGGCGCCTGCGGCGCGCGCCTCCTCCAAGGAATTGGCAAATCGGGTGAGGCCCGAGGATGAATACAGCGACAGGGTGATGGCGGAAAAATAGATGACGCCGGCGCGACGAAGGGCGGCGGCAATAGCGTCGGCTTGCGGCAGCTCGAACAGCTCGCGTGCCGGCGAGCGGTCACGCCAGTAGTGGAAGGTACGCTCGCCGCTCGCCGTTTCGATGAGGTAGAGGCCGGGCATGCGCCCGGGAATGGTGGCGATGAGATCCGTGCCGACACCCTCGCGGCGGGCGAGCGCGATCAGGCCGGCGCTGTAGGGATCATCGCCGAGGGCTGTCGCGTAGCCGACGTCGAGGCCGGCGCGGGCGAGATAGACGGCGGTGTTGAACGTGTCGCCGCCGTAGGCAAGCCGGAACCTCCCGTCGTCGCCACGCGCCAGCTCCACCATGCATTCACCGAGCGAAACGACGGATGTGCTGCGCGGCTTGAGCTGGTCCACGGGGGGCCGTTTCAGTCGAGAGCGGCGATGACGGTACGAGTGACCTCGGCCGTCGTCGACTGGCCGCCGAGATCGCGGGTCAGCACGCGGCCTTCGCGCGTCACCGTCTCGATGGCGCGCATCAGGCGGGCGCCCGCGTCGGGCTCGCCAAGATGGTCGAGCATCAGCACGGCGGACCAGAACGAGCCGAGCGGGTTGGCGATGCCGCGGCCCATGATGTCGAAGGCCGAGCCGTGGATGGGCTCGAACATGGACGGGAAGACGCGCTCGGGATTGACGTTGCCGGTGGGTGCGATGCCGAGGCCGCCGGCGAGCGCGGCAGCGAGATCGGACAGGATGTCGGCGTGCAGGTTGGTGGCGACGACGGTATCAATGCTGGCGGGATCGGTGACGAAACGCGCAGCCATGGCGTCGACGAGCATGCGATCGGTCTTGATGTCGGGATAGGCGGCCTTGACCTCATCGAAGACCTCGTCCCACAGCACCATGGCGTGGCGCTGGGCGTTGGACTTCGTCACGAACGTTAGCGTCTTGCGCGGGCGTTTGCGCGCCTCGTCGAGCGCGAACTTCAGGATGCGGCGGGCGCCTTCACGCGTGATGATGGAGACGTCGAGGCCGACGTCGAGCGGCAGCTTCTGGTGCACGCGACCGCCGGCGCCGGAATATTCGCCTTCCGAGTTCTCGCGCACGATCAGCCAATCGATGTCCTTGGCCGTGACGTTGGCAAGAGGAGATTTCAATCCCGGCAGAACGCGCGTGGGGCGGATGTTGGCGTATTGGTCGAAGCCCTGGCAGATGGCGAGGCGAAGCTGCCAGAGACTGATGTGATCGGGAACGCGCGGATCGCCAGCCGAGCCGAAATAGATGGCGTCGAAGGTCTTGAGCTCATCGGTGGCGCCCTCGGGCATCATGCGGCCATGCGCCATATAGTGGTCGCTGCCCCAGGGGAAGCTCGTGAACGACAGGTCGAGGCCGGCGGTGCGTTTTGCCAAGGCCGTCAGCACCTCCTCGCCGGCAGCTATGACTTCCTTGCCGATGCCGTCGCCGGGAATGGCAGCGATGCGGTGCTTGCCCATAAGTGCTCATCCTTGCTCGCAAGAAGGGATGGCACAGGCTGCATGAAATTCAATGGAGCGCAATGGTGGGCTCGCGTGCCGGGATCACGCCCCGTGTCTTGCGCGGACGGATCAGGGGGCGTTGCGCATGATATTGTTGAACACCTGGCGCGTCGAGCCGCGCTGGGCGTAGCCGGAAGGCCGTTGCCGCGGCGGCGCGGTGCGCGGCCGGGCGGTGTGCGGCTGCGCGCCATCCACCGCGGCCGTCAGGCCATCCTGGTTCTGCGGCGCCGCTGGGAGATCCTGGCCAACCATGGCAGCGCCCGCGCCCATGCGGCCGGGCAGCGAGTCCTGATTGGCCTGCTGCCCCGACGTTGCCAGGTGAGCGCCGCCTTGCTGCTGTGAGACGATGCCCTTGGGCATGCAGCGTCCGCCTAGGGCAACCTGGCCCGCCGGGCAGCCGCTCTTGCAGGATTGAGGAGACTGCGCCTGCAGCAAGGTCAGGAGAACATAGTCCGGCTGGTCCACCGGCAGGGACGCGTTCATCCGTTGCGTGAAGATCTGCATGGCCTGCCGGGTCGTGTTGTTCCAGGCGCCATGCATCTCGCCGTCGTAACAGCCGGCGCGCTTGAGCTCGTACTGGATGTCGCGCACGAGCTGCTCGCGAGCCTCGGCGTCTCCGGGCTTGGTCGACGACATGCGTTTGGTGGAGGCGTCTGAGGCAACCGGGCGAACGACGGCCTCTTCTCTTGCTGACGCCGTGGGGGCAACCGTGCGCGCGGGGATGACCTTCGCCGGCACGTCCGACGCTGGAAGATCGCGCAGATGACCGCTGTCGCCGGCGCTCAACAGGGGTTGCTTTGAGGAATACGTGCGCGTGCCTGTGGCGTCCTCTTGGGAAGCATGCACGGCCGGAGCGCTCGACACGTTGACGGCGGGAGTTGGCTGCTGGGCGCTGGGCCAGAAATACACGGCGGCGAAGGAGATGCCGACGAGGGCAATAACAAAGGCCCGGATACCCATATGCAACTCCACACCTGCGTTCGGCCAGCTACGCAAGCGCATCACCCGCTGACCCCGCAAGCAGAGACGCATGACTGACGTAGTTGGTTCGGTCGAGCCGTAAAAAAACCTATAGCACGCTCTCGGCGCGATGATGTGCCATTACAGCTTCACAGGTGCGTCAGATTGTTGTTCTGCTCAATGGCGACATAAGAGAGCCGATATCAAACCACTCGAATTTGTAGGTTTGTCGCAAATGGCCCCTAGCTGTTGTGGATAATGAGGGGTGGCTGTGGATGAACAGTGGATACCACGCGCTTTCACAGCTCGGATACGCATGACCTCAGGTGTGGCTCGCAGAGCGCACTTGATATGTAACACATGCCGAACCCACTGATAGGTCTTACCGAATCTTTAATTTGCCGGTAACAGCGAAAGCACGGGGGAAGTCTGATTGTACTTCGTCACGTGTTCGTCTGGCTCCGAGTGGCTTTTCCACAGGCTCGTCCTAGCGGCGATGAGCAATGTGGATAACCTGCTCCTTGTCAGTGTCGTCTGAAGGCATAGCTAGTCTTCGAGCCAGCGCTCACTGGTGGAGGGACTGAGCAGTCTCCAAGCGGCCCCTGAGTGTGAGTGAAACGGCCGCGTGCGAACGCGCACGCGACACGACAGGGGGCAATAGACATGAGACACGTGCTTGGCGCCTTAGGCGTCATTGCCGCCGGTATACTGCTCGCAGTATCGGCGGCGATGAACTGGCGCTTTGGGTTCAGTCTCGGCAAAACCGAGATGGACGGGCAGATCTACGGTGCCGCAAGCGCCGCAGCCGACTGCTTCAAAGCGCTCGTTCCGTTCTTTTTCTTCGCCGCACTTAAAAACAGGATGTGGTCGCAGGCAGGCGCGTCGGCAGTCGTCTGGGTCGTCGTCACGGCCTATTCGCTGACGTCGGCATTGGGTCATGCCGCGCTCAACCGCCTTGATACGGCCGGGCACCGCGCGGTCGAGGCTGCGTCCTACAAGGATCTCCGGTCCGATCTCAAACGTACAGAGGACCAGGCGAGCTGGATTCCCCAGCACCGTCCGGCCATGACCGTTCAGAGCGAGATCGACGGGGTCAAGAACCAGAGGGCGTGGACGACCACGGGTGGCTGCACCGAAGTCAGCGGCAAGTTCACCCGCGACTTCTGCCAGAAGTACCACACGCTCAACGCCGAGCTGGCTTCGGCCAAGCAGGCGACGGAACTCGGCAGCCGCATCGACGGCATCAAGGCCGAGCTGGCCAAGACCGAGGGCGTGAGTGTGATGTCGGAAGCGGATCCGCAGGCGGTCGTGCTGGCCAAGCTGAGCGGGCTGCTGTTCGCGAACATCAAAGTCGAAGACGTGCAGATGGCACTCACGATCTTCGTGGCGCTGCTGCTGGAGGTCGGTTCGGCGTTCGGCATGTACGTCGCCTTCGCCTACTGGAACATCCATGACCGTCGTCGTGTGCCGGCTGAGGCAGCGGCAGTTGTGACGGCTGTGCCAGTGGCAACGGCTGTGATGGTCGAGGCGAAGAAGCCTCAGGTCATCGCCAACGACAACAGGTCATTGCCGGTCCAGACGCCGAAGATGCTGGTGCCGGAGAACGATGTGGAGCGATTTTACAAGGAGCGAATTGAAACGGCTGACGCTGCTTCAAGTCTGACAGCCAGTGCGCTGTACGAAGATTACTGCACGTGGTGCGAGGAGAACCAGAAGGAGCCTCTCGCGCTGCCGCGGTTCGGTCGTGAGTTCGGTGAGCTTGGCATTCAGAAGGTGAGGATTGCAGGCAGAACACGCTACACGGGAATTGCGCTCAAGTCGGGATCGACACACGAGGAGGATAAGAAATTGACGACCACACGGGACAAAGTCGCAGCTTAATGATCCTAATGAATTGACGAAAGAGAGGGCCGCGAAAGCGGCCTTCATCTTTTTCAGGGGCGGCTTCGGCCGCCCTTTTTGTTTTGGCGAACGCGCTCAGAGCCTTTCAGTGTTAGGCGGAAGCATGAGAGGTCCACACTCCTCCGAGCTGCGTCCCC
>CADEFX010000002.1:10885-67091 GCA_902826715.1 uncultured Hyphomicrobiales bacterium
TGGGGATCGTATTCGATGCCGAGCTGGATGGCCTTGGCGAGGTCTTCGCCAAAGGCTTCAGCGGCGACGGTCAGGGCGAAGTCGATGCCGGCCGTCACGCCGCCGCCGGTGACCACGTTGCCATCGACGACCACGCGCTGCGCGACCGGCGTGGCGCCGAACGCTTTCAGCATGTCGCGGCTCATCCAATGCGTCGCGGCGCGCTTGCCCTTGAGAAGGCCCGCCGCGCCGAGCACAAGGGCTCCGGTGCAGACCGAGGTGACGTAGCGCGCGCCAGCGGCCTGCTTACGCAGAAAAGCGAGCGTCTGCTCGTCGTTGAGCAGTGGGTTCATGCCAGGGCCGCCAGGCACGCAGACGACATCAAGCTGCGGGCAGGTGGCGAAGGTGATGGTCGGCGTGATCTTCATGCCGCCGTTCGCTGTGACAGGATCGAGCGACTTCCACACGAGATGGACCTCGGCGCCCGGAAGTTTCGTAAAGACCTCGTAGGGGCCGGTCATGTCGAGCTGGGTGATATCCGGAAACAGCAGAAGGCCGATGCGGAAGGACATGGTACTCAACCTCTTGATCGCCTGCAGACCTGGGGCCAGAGTAGCCCGCTTTTCAGGCGACGACGAGGGACAGCTTTATGGCGGCAACGCTCGACATCATCCGGCGGGAGACGCGGGCCCTCGTGTTCGATCTCTACGGCACGGTGGTCGACATGCAGTCGGGGCTGACGGAGGCCGTGAAGCCGTTCCTGGCCAAGAAGGGATGGACCGGGAACCCGTCGAGCTTCGTGACGTGGTGGCGGCGCACGCACTTCGAGGACAGCATGATCGATGCGCTGCTGGACCGGGGGCACACGCCCTACCGGCAGGTGGGGCACCGCGCGGTGTCGCAGGTGATGGACCGTTGCCGCATCGAGCACACGCAGCAGGACGTGCAGTGGCTCGTCTCGCAGATCGAGACGCTGAAGCCGTTCCCCGACGTGATCGCGGCGCTGGAACGGCTGCACACGCGCTACAAGCTGGTGATCCTGTCGAACGGCGATCGCGACATGCTGGAGGCGGCCCGGCCGCACATCGGCTTTGCCTTCGACCGCATCGTCTCGGTGCAGGAAGCCGGATACTTCAAGCCGCATTTCAAGACGTATGCGACGGCCGAAAACATCATCACCGCGGAATGGCCGCACATCGAGCGCTCAAGCTGCCTGTTCGTGGCCAATCATGCCTTCGATTGCATCGGTGCCAAGTCGCACGGCTTCCGCACGGCATTTATCGACCGGCGCCAGCGTCCGTTCGGACAGACGCCGTTGCAGCCGGATCTGAGCCTGGCAGATTTCAAGGCGCTGGCCGAAGTTCTGGTGCCGTGACACGCTGCTGAAAAAGTTCGCTGACGAGGGACAATAACACATGGCTCAGTTGCCGCCTGCTGCACCCGGAATGGCGTACGCCGACATCGATACGCCGGCGCTCGTCATCGATCTCGACGCGTTCGAGCGCAACCTAAAGCGCATGGCCGATGCCGTATCGAAAGCGGGCGTGCGGCTGCGTCCGCATGCCAAGACGCACAAGTCGCCGGTAATCGGGCTCAAGCAGATGGCGTTGGGCGCGGTGGGGCTGTGCTGCCAGAAAGTGTCCGAGGCCGAGGCGATGGTGCTCGGCGGCGTGCCCGATGTGTACGTGTCGAACGAGGTGGTGGGCGCGCGCAAGCTCGATCGGCTGGCGGCGCTGGGGCGGCAGGCGCGCGTGATGGTGGCGGTGGACAACGAGGCTGCAATCGCACCGCTCGCCCAAGCGGCCGCACGCCACGGCGCGCAGGTGCGGGTGCTGGTGGAAATCAATGTTGGTGCCAATCGCTGTGGTGTAGAGCCGGGCGAACCTGCCGTTGCCCTGGCTCAGGCAGTTGCGCGGGAGAAGAGCCTGACGTTCGCCGGGCTGCAGGCCTACCAGGGCCGCGCGCAGCACCTGCGCACGATCGAGGAGCGCAAGGCGGCAATCGCCGATGCGGTCGAGCGCACGGGGCGGACGGTGAGGTTGCTCAAAGAGTCGGGACTTTCTTGCGAGGTGGTGGGCGGCGCCGGTACGGGGACATACGAGCTGGAGTCGGCGAGCGGCGTTTACAACGAGCTGCAGGCTGGCTCCTACATCTTCATGGACGCCGATTATGCGAGGAACAAAAAGGCGGACGGCGGCCGGTTCGATACGTTCGAGCATGCGCTGTTCGTGCTGGCGTCCATCATGAGCACGCCGACCCCGGAGCGGGCGGTGGTCGATGGGGGCCTCAAGACCTTTTCCTTCGATGCCGGCGTTCCCGAGGTGCATGGCCTTGCCGGTGCGGTTTACGAGCGTCCGTCCGACGAGCACGGCAACCTGAACTTGACCGCATGCAACGAACGGCCTGGCCTGGGCGACAGGATCCTGCTCATTCCCGGCCACTGTGACCCGACCGTCAACCTGCACGACTGGTATATCGGCGTGCGAGGAATGGGAACGGCACAGGCGAGGGTCGAGTCCGTCTGGCCGGTGGCGGCGCGTGGTGCCCTGTTCTGACAACGTTCCCGTCCGTACATTAACAATCGGTCCCGGCCTTTGCAGCGCCCCGCGCGGCCCCCATATGTGCGGCGATGTTGAACCCGTGGAGACCGACACATGACACCTGAAGAACGTGATCTGATTGCCGGCCTGTTCGAGCGCATGCGCGCGATGGGTTCCATCGACAAGGATCGCGAAGCTGAGGATTTCATTGCCCGGTCCGTGCGTCAGGCGCCGGATGCCGCCTACATGCTGGTGCAGTCCGTGCTGGTGCAAGAAAATGCCTTGCAGCAGGCGGGTGACCGTATCGAAGACCTCGAGGACCGTGTGCGCGAGTTGGAGCGCAGCCAGCCGCGGGCCGCCGCGCAGGGTGGCGGAAGCTTCCTGGGCGGACTGTTCGGCGGCGGGCGGGGCCAGGAAGAGCCGCGCGGCGGAAGCGGCGTGCCTCCGATCGGATCGCGTCGCGATCAATCCTACGACGACCGTGACCGTGCTGGTGGCGGCTCGCCGTGGGGCCAGCAACGTGCCGGTGCCTTCGGTCAAGGCGCCGCGGCGCCGCAACAGCGTGGCGGCGGGTTCCTCCAGGGCGCCATGACGACCGCTGCAGGCGTAGCCGGTGGCATGCTGCTTGCGAACAGCATCGGCGGCTTGATGGGCGGCGGAGCGAGCAAGGCGCATGCCTCGGACTCGAGCGCGAAGCCCGAGGAGCATTCGCCCTATGAGGTGAATCAGAAGCCTGAGGAGGCATCGCAATACCAGGATGCCAACGACAACGACCCCGGCAACTACGACAGCGATTCATCCTTGGGCGATAGCGGCGGCGACATCGATATCTGACCGACCATCCTTCACGCGGAAACGACAAGGGCGCGTCCGAGACGCGCCCTTTTTGCATCTATGCCGTTGAAGGTTGCGATCAGCTGCTGACGCCGGCGCTTTCGACGGCGATGGCACGCTTGGCGCCGAGGTCGTATTTCAGGCGCGGCACGACCTCGAGATCCTCGCCTGTGACGCGCAGGAAGGTGCATGCGCCGTCAGAGCGCGCGACGCCATGGATGGCGCCGATGTCGAATATGCCGGCCTGCCCGGGGTTGAGGCGGAAGGTGTCGACTTTTTCCAGCTCCGCCGGGCCGACGCTGGTGCCGCCGCCCTTGCGCTTCCACATGCTCATCTCCGACCAGCCGACGGCCTGGCCGTAGACGGCCCAGGAGCGGCCGTGGTCATGCGGCGGGGAGGCGCGTCCGCCGTGATCGACGTGAGCGAGGACGCAGAATTTCAGGTCAGTATCCTCCTAGAGGGTTGTGCGTCCCGCGGGGAGATCAGGCCCGAGATGCTTGGCCACCAACTCCTTGTTCGTCAGCACCTTTTCGATGAGGTCGCGGATCTTCTCGCGGCCGCCGGGGCCCTTGTCGACTTTCAGGACCGAATTGCAATCCTTGCAAAACGCTTCGAGCGTGTAGGTCATGGCGCGTTCCTCGTTCGGCCGATGTGTCCGCAGCAAGACTGCGCCCTTGGGTGGGCGGATGCAAGGGGTGAGCGTGGTGGGGAATTTCGGTAGGCCAGGGCTGGCGGATCAGGAGGAAAGCGCGGACCGGACGGAAGCCGCGCCGGACATGCCGGCTCGGTCACGCCCGCGGGACAATCCCGCGGCCTGCCTTGACCTGACACGCGACTTGGAACTCTCTGAGCGCGGAGGATTCATGGCCAACGCTCGCGACCTCATTGCCTCTCTGGCGGTTCTCTCGACGGCCGGCGCGGTCCTTCTGGTTGCCGCTCCGGCGGCAGCCCAGACCGTAGCGACGCCGCGAGGCGCCTTCATCTCGGCCGAGGGGCAGCGGGTGTTCGGCGAGTCCAGTTTCGTGGCGGGTCTCGTTCCGACGACCGCGTTTGACTTGGTCGAAAAGAAGCTCGACGAAGGCCAAGGCTGGGGCGGCGCGCTCACGCTGGGCTATGGATGGGGCAACGGCTGGAGCGGCGCGGTGCGTTACCGCAGGCTTACGGCAGACGATCACGGCGGTCCTGTCGAGCCCGGCATTATCGCATTCGCTCCGCAGATTCCCATCTCTCCTGGTGGCATTCCCTTCGGCGTGCTCAGTGCGCAGACCAAAGTCGATTCCGAAGCCTCAATGCTCGATGTCGAGATCGGCAGGGAGCTTCAGATTGCAGGCGCAAGGCTCGAGCTTTTCGGTGGCCTCACCTACACCTCGATCAAGCGCACGGCGTCGCTCATGAGCGACGCCTGCGGTTGCTTGCCATTCGCGCTCGTCATGGCGCACGATTTTCAGGGTGTCGGACCGAAGATCGGGCTCCGGGGAGTCGTTCCGCTGATGGACCGCGTGAGCCTTGTGGGTGGGGGCTCCGTGGCGGCGCTGATGGGGACATCGGCGTTCAAGAGCCGTCTCGACGATCCGTTGTTCCCGCCGTATCAGTTCAAGGCCGAGGACGACCGGATCGTCGCTGCGCTCGAAGGGGAGGCTGGCCTCGCGTTCGCCATCGGTCCCGCACACCTCACCATCGGCTATCGCGCCAATGCGATATTCGGCGCGCTCGACACGGATCAGCGCGTCTCGCCCCTCATGTCGAGCATCGGCTTCCCGCAAGTCGGCGATAGCCACGCGGACGTCATCGAGCACGGACCGTTCGCGCGCTTCACGCTGCCGCTTGCAGGCGTGATGGAAACCAATTCGCGAAACTAGGCTAGCTCCCGCCTGGGGCGACTACCTGCCCGCCAGTCCGGCGACGCGCAGGGCAAAGGCGTAGTCGAGGGCGATTTCCTTGAGCTGCTCGAAACGGCCCGAGGCGCCGCCGTGGCCGGCCTCCATGTTGGTCTTGAGCAGCACGAGGTTCGCGCTGGTGTTGCGCTCGCGCAGGCGAGCAATCCACTTCGCCGGCTCCCAGTAGGTGACGCGCGGATCGGTGAGACCGCCGTAGGCGAAGATGTGCGGGTAGGCCTTCCGCTCGACGTTCTCGTAGGGCGAGTACGAGAGGATGGTATGGAAGTCCTCGCGCGAGGCGATGGGGTTGCCCCATTCGGGCCACTCGGGCGGCGTGAGCGGCAGCGTGTCGTCGAGCATGGTGTTAAGCACGTCGACGAACGGCACGTCAGCGATGATGCCGAGGAAAAGGCTCGGCGCCATGTTGGTGATAACGCCCATGAGCATGCCGCCGGCCGATCCGCCGTTGGCGATGATGCGGCCGCGGCTGGTGTAGCCAAGCTTCACGAGATGCTCGCCGGCGGCGATGAAGTCGGTGAAGGTGTTGGACTTCTTCTTCGCCTTGCCGTCGGAGTACCAGCGATAGCCCTTGTCCTTGCCGCCGCGGATGTGGGCGATGGCATAGACGAAACCGCGATCGACCAGCGACAGCCGTGCGGTGGAGAAGCTGGCGGGGATCGGGATGCCGTAAGCGCCGTAGCCGTACAGAAGCAGCGGAGCCGTGCCGTCTATGGGCGTGCCCTTGCGATAGAGGATCGAGATGGGCACCAACTCGCCATCGGGGGCCGGCGCCTGGATGCGCCGGGTGATGTAGTCAGCCGGATCGTGGCCGCTCGGCACCTCCTGCATTTTGCGCAGGATGCGCTCGCGCGCCTCCATATCGTAGTCGTAGACCTGCGCCGGCGTCGTCATGGACGAATAGGTGAAACGCACCATCGTCGTGTCGAACTCGTAGCCGGCCGACATGCCGAGCGCGTAGGCCTCCTCGTCGAAGGCGATGGCGTGCTCGTTGCCGTCGGACAGGCGCGTGATGACAATGCGCGGGAGGCTGTCCTCGCGCTCCAGCCGGATCATGTGATCACGGAGCGCGATGGTTTCGATGATGAGGCGCCCCGGCTTGTGAGCCACGATCTCGCGCCAGTTCTCCTCCCCTGGCGCATTGACCGGAGCTTCACAGATGCGGAAATCCTCGGCGCCGCCGGAGTTGGTCGTGATGAGCAGGCGATCGCCGTGATGCTCGACCTGGTACTCGTGGCCATGCCGGCGCGGGGTCACGAGATGCATCGGACCAGCCGGTGCGCCGCCTTCGATCAGGTAGACCTCGTTGGTCTGATGATCGTGCGCGTCGACCTGGACGAAGCGGCCCGATTGCGTCTGGCCGACGCCCACATAGAAACCCGTGTCCTTCTCCTCGTAGACCAGCACGTCGTCCTCGACCGGCGTGCCGACGGTGTGGCGATAGACGTAGAGCGGCCGGTGGTTGGCATCCAGGCGCACGTAGAACAGGGTGCGGTTGTCGCGGGCCCAGACCAGTGAGCCGCGCGTGTCCGTAATCTCATCGGCGAGATCCATGCCCGTTTCGAGATCACGGAAGCGGATGGTGAACAGCTCACTGCCCTTCTCGTCAACGGCATAGGCCATCAGCTTGTGATCGTCGGAATGGGCACCGCCGCCCAGTTGCCAGTAGGGCTTGCCCTCCGCCTCGATGTTGCCGTCGAGCAGGATGGTCTCAACGGTGCTGCCACGCGGGCGGCGGGCGAGGCGGGGATACTGTCCGCCGGTGATGTAGCTCGCGTAATATTCGAATGGGCCGTCGGGCGCGGGAACGGAGCTGTCGTCCTCCTTGATGCGCCCTTTCATCTCGGCGAACAAAACTTCCTGCAGGTCCCGCGTGTCGGCGAGCTGCGCGGCCGTATGTGCGTTTTCGGCGTCGAGGTGGGCGCGGATTTCCGGATCGAGCAGGGCCGGGTCGCGCATGACGTCCTGCCAGTTGGAGGCGCGCAGCCATGCGTAATCGTCAACAAGGTCGACGCCGTGACGCGTCGTGGTCGTCGGGCGCCGCGGCGCCATCGGCGCGACAATCGCGTTCGAGGACTCGACAAAACCACGCATGAGAAAAATCTCCGCTCACAATACATCGACGGACGGACTCGGGCGTGCGAGCCGAAACGGCGCAGCGCCCGGTCTCCCGCCAGCCTCAATCTTTCTTTTCGAATTTGAGGGCGGCGCCGTTGATGCAGTAGCGCTGGCCCGTCGGCTGCGGGCCATCAGGGAACACGTGCCCGAGGTGGGCTTCGCAGCGGGCGCAACGGACCTCAGTCCGGCGCATGAGATGAGAGAAGTCCTCGACCTCGCTGACGACCGCATCGCCGGCGGGTTGATAGAAGCTCGGCCAGCCCGAGCCCGAGTCGAACTTGGCCTGGGATGTGAACAGTGGTTCGCCGCAGACGACGCAGGCGAAAGTGCCGTCGCGCTTCTCGGTGTTGTAGGGATGGGTAAACGGCCGTTCCGTCCCGTGCTGCTGGGTCACCCGGTACTGCTCGGGTGTCAGGGCGCGGCGCAATTCCGCCTCGGTCTTGGGGGCGCCGTCCATTGTCGCAGGCTTTTCCTCGGCCATGCTGTCTCTCCATGTGAAAGGGCGCACCGGCACAGGCGCGGTGCGCATTGGCATCTGTTCTCGGACGTATTTTGCCCCAGCGGCCTGCTCAGGGCCAGTGACACGGATGCACAGCTGTCGGCAATGCAGCGTTCCAAGAGGGCTAGTATGATTAATTCTATGTAATATCGCAGCATACACTATTAAGGTGTCATGCAAATGCCCTGTTGTTCACCTCATTGAAAAGAGATGTACTTGGAATAATTTATTTCATCAGGCTGCCGCGACCGAGAATCGCAGAGATTTATTTGGATTGGTGGCCGTTTTGAGTTGAGCGGCGACGGTGAGTAATATTGGCGGCAGCAAAGAGCTGTTGACAGGGTGTCGCTTTTCCCCTTCAAAGCATCGTCCAGCCTTTTCTGGCCCTGAAGCTGCTGATTCTCAGGCGGTTGAGATGGAAAAACCGTCGTATGCTGCAGCTTTGGCCCAGGATAACCAAGATACCACCAGCCAGGAGACTGGTTGTCTTACAGGTGACATCTTTTTGATGTCTTCGAAGGTCTGTGCATACAAGTATCGCCTGCCGTGTGAACTGGCAGTTTTGAACGTCGCAAAGCATAGCGGTGATCAAGGGGTGACGGCGTGTCCTGTCACTGGGAGCAATACTGATGGTGGATGACGAGAAATCTGAACTTGTGGAGCTCACGGCCGGGATTGTCTCGGCCTATGTCGGCAAGAACAACGTGACCGTTGCGGACCTGCCCAGCCTGATACAGGAAGTGCACGACGCTTTGAGCCGGGTCGCAGTCCGGGGCGTGGCGCCCGATCGCGAAGAGTCCAAACCGGCTGTGACCGTTAAGAAGTCCGTCACGCCCGACTACATCGTCTGCCTCGAAGATGGGAAGAAGTTCAAATCCCTGAAGCGTCATTTGCGGACGCACTACAAACTGTCGCCCGACGAGTATCGCGCCAAGTGGAACCTGCCGCACGACTATCCGATGGTCGCGCCGAACTATGCGGCTGCGCGTTCGCAACTGGCGAAGAAGATGGGTCTCGGCACGCGTCGCGATAAGTAAGCTCGTGCCGATAGGCGCGCAGCAGGCCGGCATGGCGGGCGAGGTCGTAAGTCCAATGTCCGGCCAGTCCGCGCCGCCGCTCCTCGCGCAAGGCGCGCCGCAGCTTTGCCAGCAGATGCCGGCGACCTTGTTCGGTGTGATCCGCAATATCGCGGGGCCACAGCGCTATGAGGCGCGGCAGGTCGCGGGTGCGGCAGTAGGACTGCCCGGGGACTGTCGAGATGTTTTTGCCGTTCGTCATGCGGGAAGGATCGCATGGGCTGGCGCCCCGGGGAGAAGTCAGCGGTCATGCACCAATCCCGCAGAAATATTTGACGACCGGCCCCGGCGACGCGCTTAATCGACGCCAGACGCCAAGGGCAACGGGATTATCACCGATGACAGTCACGAAAGGGCGCTGCCAGTGCCGCGCCATCGAGTACGAGTTCGAGGGCAAGCCCAAGTGGGTCATGCACTGCCACTGCGAGGATTGCCGGCGAGCCGTTTCGTCGGCGGTCGCGACCTATATCGGCGTGGATATCGGCCAGTTCCGCTATCTCAAGGGTGAGCCGTCGATCTACGAGTCGTCGCCCGGCGTGAAGCGCTACTTCTGCGCGACCTGCGGCTCGCCGATGGCCTACGCGGGAGCGCGCTGGCCGCGCGAGGTGCACTTGTTCCACGGCACACTCGAGCAGCCGATGCAGTGGCCGCCGACCGGACACGCGCATGTGGGCGAGCAGGTGGGCTGGTTCGACGTGCATGACGACTTGCCGCGCTTCGAGAAGACGGCCGCGAAGGGCGCGCAGCCGGTGAAAAAGGGACCGCGCGCGCCCAGGGATCATGCTGGAACGGACTGAACCTTCAACTCCATCGTCATGATGGAGCGCCCTGTGTTGGGCGCGCCGTGCGCGGTCTCGGTGTGCAGGGTGATGTCCCTATTCTCTTCACCCATCAAACTATTGGCCGCAGCGCCCTTGGCGCTGGAGGGGTCGCCGCCACCGACATAGGTCTGGGCAAACAGGCCGGGTTCAAGCTTTACATCCTTGGGCCCCTGCACCACCCAGATCATCACCAGCTTGCCTTCAAGCTGCTGGCCTGCGCCGACCTTGCGGATGGTGCCGGAGTAGGTCATCTCCGCGCCGCTCTCGGTGGGCTTGAACACGCACCGCATGGCGCGTTCCTCGCTTGGCGGCGTTTGCTTGGTCTCGCCGTCCTCAGCCAAGGTGCAGGTGAGCGTGCCCAAGTTGCTGCGTGGGGTCTGCGCCTGCGCTGTGGCTCCGGCGACAAGACCGATCAGGCCAAAAGACAGCAGCAAAGGCCGAAAGTTCCACAGCCCGATCATGGTCATCTCCGCGGTAGCCCGTCGATTCGGAATACAACGCCTCAGACGTCCGTGGGTTGCGATGGCGGCCTGAGCAAACTGGGGATCGGCGGGCGTCCGGTTGGCGAGCGGGTCGCGCCTCGTGCTATAGGCGAGGCATGAGCGATTTTCGACGTCCCAAGTCCGCCGTGTCCGCAGGAGCGGTCACATTTGCCAACGACCGGCCCTTTGCGCTGTTTGCCGGTCCTTGCCAGATGGAATCACGGGCGCACGCGCTGGAGATGGCGTCGGCGCTGAAAGAGATCTGCGCCAACGCCGGTGTCGGGCTCGTTTACAAGTCGAGCTTCGACAAGGCCAACAGGACGTCGCTGGCGGGCAAGCGTGGCATGGGGCTCGACGGCGCCCTTTCCGTTTTCGATGAGGTCCGTTCCACGCTCGGATTGCCGGTCGTCACGGACGTGCATGAGATCGGTCAGTGCGCGCCGGTGGCCGAGGTCGTGGACGTGCTGCAGATCCCGGCCTTCCTGTGCCGGCAAACGGATCTACTGGTGGCGGCGGCACGGACAGGCAAGGTCGTGAAGGTCAAGAAAGGGCAGTTCCTGGCGCCCTGGGACATGAAGAACGTTGTGGCGAAGATCACGGAGAGCGGCAACGCCAACGTGCTCGTGACGGAGCGCGGCGCGAGCTTCGGGTACAATACGCTGGTCGTCGATATGCGATCGCTGCCCATCATGGCGGAGATCGGCGCGCCGGTGATTTTCGATGCGACGCATTCGGTGCAGCAGCCGGGTGGACAGGGGACGTCGTCGGGTGGCGACCGTCGGTTTGTGCCAACGCTGGCGCGCGCCGCGGTGGCAGTGGGCGTGGCGGGCCTTTTCATCGAGACGCATCAGGACCCCGATCGCGCGCCGTCTGATGGACCTAATATGCTTGTCCTGAAAGATATGCATGATCTACTCGTCGAGTTAAAAGCCATCGACGCGATGGTGAAGGCGAAGCGGTCTGGCGCGCCTGCCTGAACGCGACGATTTCTGAGCAATTCCTAGGAGTCTTTTGTCATGCGTTCCACCGTCGATGCCGGAACGGTCAAATCTTGGCTGTCGGACGGCCGGGAGATTGCTTTCTTCGACGTGCGTGAGCCAGGTCCGTTCGCCGACGGGCATCCGTTTTTTGCGGTGCCGCTCCCCTACAGCCGCCTCGAGCTCGACATCGGGCATCTGGCGCCCAACCGCGCCGTACGTGTGGTGCTGTGCGACGGCGGCGATGGCGTGGCCGACAAGGCGAAAGCGCGTGCCGAGGCGCTGGGCTATGCGAATGTGTCGGTGCTGGAGGGCGGAGCGCCGGCGTGGAAAAGCTCCGGATACACGCTCTACGAGGGCGTCAACCTGCCGTCGAAGACGTTCGGCGAGCTGATCGAGCACGAGCGGCACACGCCGCGCATCACGGCGCAGGATTTGGACGCCATGAAGCAGCGCGGCGATGATTTCGTCATCGTCGACGGCCGCACCTGGGCTGAGTACACGCGCTTCAACATTCCGGGCGGCATTTCCTGCCCGAACGGCGAGCTGGTGCTGCGGATCGGCGAGATTGCGCCCGATCCGAAGACGACGATCGTCGTCAACTGCGCGGGCCGGACGCGCTCGATCATCGGCGCGCAGACGCTCATCGACTTCGACGTGCCGAATAAGGTCGTGGCGCTGGAGAACGGGACGCAAGGCTGGTTCCTCGCCGGCTACGACGTGCAGCGCGGGGCGGACCTGCGCTGGCCGGAGGCGCCGAAGGATGCCGGCGCGCGCGAGGCGATGAAGGCGAAGGCGCGGCAGCATGCGCGGCGGCATGGCGTTGCCTGGACCACGTCCGACGATGTCGCGGGATGGCTCAAAGATGCGCAGCGATCGACGTATCTGCTCGACGTGCGCACGGCCGAGGAGGTGTCGGCGTCACCGATCGCGGGATGTCGCCACGCGCCGGGCGGGCAGCTCGTGCAGGCGACGGATCAGTGGGTCGGCGTCAAGGGCGCGCGCGTTGTCGTGGCCGATGGCGAGATGATCCGGGCACCGATGGTGGCGGCCTGGTTGCGGCAGCTCGGGCACGAGGCCTACGTGCTCGACGGCGATGGCCTGGTGGGTGCATCGGATGCGCCGGGCGTACGCGCCGAGAGCGTTCTACCGGATGTGCAGCCGATCAGTGCAGGCGATGCGGCGGCCAAGCTGGATGATGGAGCGGCGCAAGCGATCGATCTCAGGAGCAGCGCCGCCTGGAGCGCCGGGCACGTTCCCGGCTCGGTGTGGTCCATTCGGCCGCGCATCGCATCGGCCGTCGATCCGGCAAGACCTGTGATCCTGATCGCCGATGACGTGATGATGGCGCGCGCGGCCGCTGCGGATCTGGCTGAGGTTGGTGCTCGCGGAATTGCTCTGCTCGCAGGCGGCATCAAGGCCTGGCAGGCGGCGGGGCGGCACCTGGCGGCCGCGCCGGGTCAGCTACCGCACGCCGAGAGGATCGACTTCGTGTTTCACACGGCCGGGCGGCATGAGGGCGATGCCGCGGCGGCGCGCGCCTACATCGCCTGGGAGGTGAACCTCGTCAATCAGCTCGACGCGCAGGAGCGCGCGGTGTTCAGGCTCGCGCAGAGCGCGTAGCTGCTTGCCGCTTTCGCGGCGCGGTGTGGGCTGCGACATGCGCGCGGAAGGCTTCGATGAATTCCTGCGACAGCGCCGACAGGCGCCGATTGGCCGGTGTGACGATGGCCTTGCGCACGTTGATCGCCGGTTCGAAGGGGACCGTGACGACACCGCGGTTCTCGAAATCGGTGACCGAGAAGGGATCGACCAAGGCGATTCCGGTGCCGGCCGCCACAAGGCTGCCCGCAATTCCCGAAAGCGGCGTCGTGACGACGGCGTTGCGCTGCAGGTCTGCGAGATGGGCCTGGATCTCATCGGCGGCGAAAATCTGCGGCTCCACCAGCGAGATGAATGGCTCGCCCGCGAGGTCCTTGGCTGTCACGCTCTTGCGGCGTGCCAGACGATGCCCCTTCTGCATGAGAACGACGGCGTATGAATTGAGCGGCTCGAGCTTCAGGCCGGGCCGTTCGGGCGGGGCGGCGGCGATCCCGATGTCGGCTTGGCCGGATGCCACCGCGTCGATAACGAGATGGGATGGCATGCCATGCAGATGCACGCGGCCGAGCGATCGCCCCTTGATGAACGAGGCGACGAAGCGGGGGAGGAAGCCCATGGCCATGGACGGCATGGCGACCACGCGCAACATGCCTCGGCGGCGGTTGCGCAACTCCTCAGCAAACGTGCTGACGGCCTCGATACCGTAAGCATAGCGCTCCACCTCGACCAGCAGGAGATGGGCTTCCGGTGTCGGGATGACATGATTGCCGGTACGCTCGAACAGCTTGATGCCGGAGCGCAGTTCCAGGTCGTGGACGAGCCGGCTGACGGCCGGTTGGCTGACCTTCAGCACGGCGGCGGCGCCGGTGATAGACCCGCGCAGCATGACGAGGCGGAAGGCTTCCAGTTGGCGGGAGTTCAGCAGCATGTTGCATATCGAGCAGGCAAGGGCATAAGGCAGTATAACAAAATCGGATGCTGGCCTCAGAAAATTCGATTTGACGCTCTTGAGGCCGGCAATCAGGTTGTCATCTGCGAACTGTTCTAATCTTCGGTGACGTTTTGCAGGGAGGCGAGTGATGACGTCCAAGCAGATCCTGATGGCCGCCGGCTGTGCCCTTGCGCTCGCCGCATCCCCCGCAGTGGCGCAGGATAAGACACTGACGGTCGCCGGCTACGGCGGATCGTGGGAACAGACGATGCGCAAATTCGTGTTTCCGGCCTTCGAAGCCAAGCACGGCGTGAAGATGGAATACACCGCCGGCAATTCGACCGACACCATCGCCAAGCTGCAGGCGCAGAAGGGCAATCAGGTGATCGACGTGGCCATCGTCGACGACGGGCCGATGTATCAGGCCATCCAGCTCGGTTTCTGCGCGCCGATAAAGGGCCTCGACAAGGCGGATCTGTATGACGCGGCCAAGTTCAAGGACGACGTGGCGGTGGCGGTCGGCCAGACCGGCACGGGCTTCATGGTCAACACCAAGTATTTCCAGGAGAAGGGATGGCCGATCCCGACATCGTGGAATGACCTCAAGGATCCGAAGTTCAAGAAGCTGCTGGTGATCCCGCCGATCAACAACACCTACGGCCTGTATACGCTCATGATGTACGCGCGCATAAACGGCGGCGGCGAAGCCAATATCGAGCCCGGCTTCAAGGTGATGAAGGACGAGATCAATCCCAACGTGCTCGTGTATGAGCCCTCGCCCGGCAAGATGACGGAGCTGTTCCAGTCGGGGCAGGGTGCCATCGCCGTGTGGGGAACGGGCCGGGTGCAGGCCTTCGCGAACACGGGCTTCCCGGTGGATTTCATCTATCCGAAGGAGGGCGCGCCGATCCTGCTGGCCTCGGCCTGTCCGGTGGCGAAGGACAACATCAATCCGCTGGTGCACGAGTTCATCAATCACATGGTCTCCGCCGACGTGCAGACGGCGCTGGCCAAGGAGATGGGCAACGGGCCGGTCAACAAGAAGGTCGATGTCGACATGGCCGAGCTGAAGATGGCGCCCGTCGGCGAGCGTGCGGCGAAGGTGGTGGTGCCCGATTGGGTGGCGATCAACAAGTCGCGCGAGGAGTGGACCAAGCGCTGGAACCGCGAAGTGGAGCGGTAAGCGAAGGATCGGGGCATATACCTCGATGCGGGGCTGCCCCTCACCCTAACCCTCTCGTCATGGCTTAGCCATGCTCCGCATGGACGCAAATACGGGGAGAGGGGAATTGACTGATCACAGAACACCAAAAGCCCAATGGCGTTTCTTGTCCTCGATGGCCTGACGAAGCGCTTTGGCGAGCACATCGCCGTCGAGAATTTGTCGCTGGCGGTAGAGCAGGGTGAGTTCCTGGCGCTGCTCGGGCCCTCGGGCTGCGGCAAGACGACGACACTGCAAATGATTGCCGGGTTCGTGACGCCGACGTCGGGCACCATCACGCTGGCTGGCCAGGATTTGCTGGCGGTGAAGCCGGCCAAGCGCGGACTGGGAATTGTCTTCCAATCCTACGCACTGTTTCCGCACATGACCGCCGCAGAGAATGTCGCGTTCGGGCTCGAGATGCAGGGCGTCGACAAGAGTGAGAGGTCGCGCCGCGTGACGGAGGCACTCGAGCTTGTCGGCCTCGGCAAGTTCGCGGAGCGGCATCCGCGGCGCATGTCGGGTGGACAGCAGCAGCGCGTTGCGCTGGCGCGCGCACTCGTCATTCGGCCCAGCATCCTGCTGCTCGACGAGCCGCTGTCGAACCTCGACGCTAAGCTGCGCGAAGAGATGCAGATCGAGCTGAGGCAGATCCAGCGTAATGTCGGCACGACGACCATTCTCGTCACGCACGATCAATCGGAGGCGATGGCGCTGTCGGACCGCATTGCCGTCATGAGCCAGGGGCGGATCGAGCAGATCGCGCCCCCGCATGAAGCCTACGAACGGCCGGCGACACCGTTCGTCGCGAATTTCCTCGGCAAGACCAACGTGCTGCAGGCGCAGGTCCAAAGCGGGCAGGCACTGCTCGGCGAGGGGCGATGGCCTGTGCCTGCCGGAAGTCCGCCACGGGTCCTGGTAACAGTGCGGCCCGAGAAGATCGGGTTTGCCGACGGTGGCGCCCAGGCGCTCGCGGGGCAGGTGGTGACGCGCATCTTCCAGGGCAACCACTGGCTCTATCAGGTCGACACGGCGCACGGCCGCGTGACCGTGATCCGCCAGAATTCCGGGGAAACGGCCCCGGCCGAGGGTGAGGCCGTGCGGCTCTCGTGGCGGCAAGAGGATATGTCCGTGCGGCCGGCGGAGACGGCGCGATGAGTGCGGCCGAGACCGAGGATCGCAGAAGCTGGATGCCGTATCTGTTGTCGGCCCCGGCACTGCTGCTTTTCATTGCCATCGTGCTCGTGCCGCTGGCGATGACGGTGCTGCTCTCCTTCCACGATTGGGGGCAATACAAGGGCATCGAGACCGTCTTCATCCTCAAGAATTGGCGGGAGATCTGGTCCGACGGCTATTTCCACGAGGTCTTTCTGCGCACGTTTCGCGTGGCGTTCCTGGTGACGCTGCTGACGGCCGTGCTGGGTGCACCGGAGGCCTACATCCTGTCGCGCATGAAGAGCCCGTGGAAGGGCATTTTTCTGCTCGTGGTCATCGGCCCGCTGCTGATCTCAGTGGTGGCGCGAACGCTCGGGTGGGCGTTGTTGTTCGGCGGCAGCGGGGGCGTCGTGAACAAGGCGCTGCTGAACCTCGGTGTGATCTCCACGCCGATCCCGTTCATGTTCACCGAGACGGGCATGATGGTGGCGCTGGCGCACGTGCTGATGCCGTTCATGGTGCTCTCCGTCTGGGCGGCGCTGCAGAAGCTCGACCCGCAGATCGAGAATGCGGCGCTCTCGCTCGGAGCGTCGCAGATGACCGTGCTCAGGCGCATCGTGCTGCCGCAGATCATGCCTGGGATACTGGCGGGCGCGATCATCGTGTTCGCGCTGGCCGCCTCGGCCTTCGCCACGCCGTCGATCATCGGCGGGCGACGGTTGAAGGTGGCATCGACGCTCGCTTACGACGAGTTCCTCAATACGCTGAACTGGCCCTTGGGAGCCGCGGTCGCGGTGCTGCTGCTGATTGCGCTGGTGCTCATCATCGTCGGTTCGAACCGTATCATCGAGCGTCGCTACGCCGAGGTGTTCCGATGAGCCGCAACGGACCGCTGGCGCTGATCTTCCACACGCTGTTCGTGATTTTCACGCTGGCGCCGATCGTCGTGGTGTGCGTGGTGGCGTTCACGCCGGAAGGCTACCTGTCGTTGCCGACCAACGGGCCATCGCTGCGCTGGTTCCGGACGATTGCGCGCTATCCGGAGTTCATCAACGCCTTCTGGACGAGCATCTGGCTCGGGACGGTGTCGTCGGTCATTGCGCTAGCATTTTCAGTGCCGGCTGCGCTGGCCATCGCGCGCTATGATTTCACCGGCCGGGAGGCGCTGACGGCACTGTTCATGTCGCCGCTGATGATCCCGCACGTGGTGCTCGGCATTGCATTCCTGCGCTTCTTCACGCAGATCGGCATTGGCGGCACGTTTCTCGGACTGGTGCTATCGCACATCGTCGTGGTGCTGCCGTTTGCGCTGCGACTGACGCTGGCGTCGGCGACAGGCATGGACCGGCGCATCGAGCAGGCCGCGATCTCGCTCGGGGCGTCGGAGTGGACGGTCTTAAAGCGCATCACGCTGCCGCTGATCCTGCCGGGGCTGGCGAGTGGCTGGGCGCTTTCGTTCATCACGTCGTTCGACGAGGTGACGATGACCGTGTTCATCGCGGCGCCCGGGACGGAGACGCTGCCCGTGCGCATGTTCCTGTATATCCAGGACAACATCGATCCGCTCGTGACATCGGTATCGGCGAGCGTGATTGCGGCGACCGTGGTTGCGCTCATTGTCATGGATCGAATCTACGGTCTCGAGCGGCTTCTCGTCGGACGCGGTTCAGGAGATCGCTGATGGCGATGACAATTCAACAGCGTGACTACGCCACGCCTCAGCGTCGCGATTACGACACCGTGGTGGTGGGCGGCGGACTGCTCGGCGCATCGATCGCGTGGGGGCTCGCGCGCGGGGGTGAGCGCGTGGCGTTGCTGGACGAGGGCGATACGGCAATCCGGGCGTCGCGGGCGAACTTCGCGCTGGTTTGGGTACAGTCCAAGGGTCTGGGCATGCCGGAGTATGCCGGCTGGACGATCCGGTCATCGGATGCTTGGGCTGGGTTTGCCGCCGAAGTGACGGACGTCACCGGGCTCGATGTGGCGTTCGAGCGCACGGGCGGGTTCAGCCTGTGCCTCTCCGAGCGCGAGGTGGAGCATCGGGCGCAGACGCTGAAGCGCCTGCACAACCAGCCCGGCATCGTCGACTACGACGCCAAAATGATGGAGCGCAGCGAGATCGAGCGCATGCTGCCCGCGATTGGCCCCGAAGTCGTCGGCGGCAGTTTCTGTCCACTCGACGGGCATGTGAACTCGCTGCGGCTGCTGCGGGCGCTGCACACGGGGCTTGCAAAACTCGGTGCACACTACCTGCCGGACCATCGCGTGGACGCGATTGCCCAGAGGGCCGGCGGCTTCGCGCTCATGACCGGCGCGGGCGAGGTGCGTGCCGCGAAAGTCGTGCTGGCGGCCGGCAACGCCAACATGACGCTGGCGCCGATGGTCGGGCTCAAGGCACCGATGCGGCCGGAGCGTGGGCAGATCATCGTCACGGAGCGGCTGCAACCTTTCCTCAAACATCCGGTGGTGACGGTGCGGCAGACCGACGAGGGGACGGTCATGATCGGCGACAGCAAGGAGGAGGGCATCACGCCCGAAGGCACCAACATGGGCATTGCGGCGGTCGAGGCCGACCGGGCGCTGCGCATGTTCCCGGTGCTGAAGACCGTCAATGTGGTGCGGACCTGGACGGGCGTGCGCGTCATGACCCAGGATGGATTTCCAATCTATGACCAGTCCGAGACGCATCCGGGCGCGTTCGTCGCCTGCTGTCACTCCGGCGTGACGCTGGCGGCCAATCACGCGCTGACGATCGCGCCCATGATTGCCAAGGGCGCGTTGGATCTGGATATCGTTGGCGCCTTTTCGGCCAAGAGGTTTTGATGTTTCAGCGTGTCGGCAAGAGCGAGGCGAGTGTGATCATTTCGGTCGATGGCACGCGGGTGACGGCGCGGGCGGGTGATACCGTTGCGGCGGCGCTGCTGGCTGCGGGACTGACATCGACGCGGACGACGCCGATATCGGGAACGCCGCGGGCGCCTTACTGCATGATGGGCGTGTGCTTCGAATGTCTCGTCACGATCGATGATGTCGGCAACCGGCAGGGATGCCTCATCCCGGTCAGCGAAGGCATGCGCGTCGACACGCAGAAGGGCAAGCGGGAGGCAGGTCGGTGAGTGCAGTCACGTCTCTCGACGATCATTACGACGTTGCCGTCATCGGCGCGGGGCCGGCGGGTCTGGCGGCCGCGACCGTGACGGCAACGGCAGGGCTGTCCACGGTAGTACTGGACGACAATCCGGCACCAGGAGGTCAGGTCTGGCGCGCGGTGACGACGACGCCGGTGCAGGACCGCCGCGTGCTCGGGGACGACTATTGGAAGGGCCAGGAGATCGTCCAAGCGTTCCAGGCGAGCGGGGCGAAGCATGCGCTGGGCGCAGCGGTGTGGAGCTTGTCGCGCGAGCGGGAGATCGGCGTATCGTTCGGCGGCGGCGCGCGCATGCTGGAGGCGCGGCGGGTTGTCATAGCCTCGGGGGCGCTGGAGCGGCCGTTTCCGATTCCGGGGTGGACGCTGCCCGGCGTCATGAGCGTCGGTGGCGCACAGACGCTGCTGAAAGCGTCGGGGCTCGTGCCCGGTGGGCGCGTCGTGCTCGCGGGCGCGGGACCGCTGCTGTGGCTGTTCGCGCACCAGATGCTGCAGGCGGGCGGGCAGATCCACGCGATCCTCGACACGTCGGATCGTGCGGGATGGCGTGCCGCGCTCAAGCATGCGATGCCGTTCGTGACGTCGCCGTATCTCGTCAAGGGGCTGAAGCTGATGGCGGGCGTGCGCCGTCGCGTGCGCCTGCTGACGGGCGTCACGTCGCTGGCGGCCGGCGGGCGGAACAAGGTCGAGGCGGTGATCTTCCGGCAAGGGAGTGAAGGCGGCCAGCGGATGGCGGCAGACATGCTTCTGCTGCATCAGGGCGTGGTGCCGAACGTCAACCTCGCCATGGCGGCGGGCGTGGAGCATCACTGGGATGCGCAGCAGCTTTGCTTCGTGCCGGTGCTCGACACGTTCGGCGGCACCGGCATCGAGGGCGTCGCCATCGCAGGAGATGGCGCGGGGATTGCGGGCGCGGAAGCTGCCGTCGAGCGCGGCCGCCTTGCAGGGATCGCCGCGGTGCGGGCGCTCAAGGGCGATACAGGCAAATTGCCGGATGAGACAGCGAGCCGGAAGGTGCTGGCCAAATACGATGGAGCACGTGCGTTTCTTGATACGCTGTATCGTCCGTCCCGTGGTTTCCGGATCCCGGCGGGTGACACGATCGTGTGCCGCTGCGAGGAGGTGACGGCGCAGCAGGTGATCGACAATGTCCGGATCGGCTGTACGGGCCCTAATCAGCTCAAATCGTTCCTGCGCTGCGGCATGGGGCCGTGCCAGGGACGCATGTGCGGGTTGACGGTGACGGAGCTGATCGCGGAGACGCGCGGCGTGACGCCGGCGGAGATCGGATATTACCGCCTGCGGCCGCCGGTGAAGCCGATCGCGCTCGCCGAGCTGGCGTCGATGCCGAAGACGGAGAGCGACGTAACGGCTGTCGTGCGGATTTGATGCGCAGAAAGAGGCGCGATTGCCCGTGCTGCTGCAAAAGCAAAAGACTTCCCCTCCCCCTGGTGGGGAGGGGTTAGGGGTTGGGGGATCCCCGGCATTCATGGGATGGTGTTTGGAAGCGGTTCTCCTAACGACCGCTCTGCCATCCCCCCCACCCTGTCCCTCCCCCACCAGGGGGGAGGGGACGATTGGGGTTGATGTTTTCCGTTCCAACCTCCGCCCTGCCCGGGGCTTGCGTTTTCACCGCTCCCCGCTTTCAATTTCGTTGAGCGCGAGACCCTCCGCCTCGTCATGGCGGACTGGTGCTTCGCTTAAGGGAAGCGTGGGCAGAGATTGCGGCACGCGCAGTAGACAATGTGAAGGCGGGGTTACGCCGTGAGCCCCGACGTCATCGTCATCGGGGGCGGTCTGCACGGGTGCTCGACGGCGCTGCATCTGGCGATGCGCGGCAGCAAGGTGATGCTGATCGAGAAAGATCACGTGGGGCGGCATGCGTCGGGCGTCAATGCGGGCGGCGTGCGGCGCCTGGGCCGGCACGTGGCGGAAATCCCGCTGTCGGTGGCGTCGATGGAGATGTGGCACCGCATCCGCGATTTGGTTGACGACGATTGCGGGTTCGAGAGTCACGGCCAGGTCAAGGTTGCGGAGGACGAAGCGGAGCTGGCGCGGCTCAGGGCGCGCGTCGATGACGTGACGGCGCTCGGCTTCGCGCATGAGGAATTGATCGGGCAGCAGGAGCTGCGAGAGATCGTGCCGGCCATTGCCGATCATTGCGTGGGAGCGATCGTGTGCCGGACCGATGGGGCAGCATTGCCGTATCGCACGGTACAGGCCTTCAAGCGCAAGGCTGAAAGCCTTGGCGTGGTTTTCAAGGAAGGCACGCGCGTTCTGGGTTTGCAGCGGGCCGATGGGGTGTGGCGCGTCGAGACGGACAAGGGCGTCGAGACGGCAACGGTCATCGTCAATTGCGCGGGCGCGTGGGCGGGGCGGATCGCGGAGGCGCTGGGCGAGCCCGTGCCGCTGGAGGTGATCGCGCCGATGCTGATGATTACGGGGCCGATGCCCGCATTCCTGCAGCCGGTGGTTGGATCGGCGGGCCGCACGCTGTCGTTCAAGCAGTTTGCGAACGGCACGGTGCTGATCGGCGGCGGGCATCGCGGCACGGCGCATCCCGACGACAACCGCACGGACCTCGACTGGGAGCGTCTCGCGATCAATGCCAAGACGGTCTACGATCTGTTCCCGGTGATGCGGACGGCGCAGATCGTGCGGGCGTGGGCCGGGATCGAGGCGCGCATGCCCGACGACATTCCGGTGATCGGGCCGAGCTCGACGTCGGAGGGCGTGTTCCATGCGTTCGGATTTTCGGCGCACGGCTTTCAGCTTGGTCCGGCGTGCGGCGCGCTGATGGCTGAGCTGGTGACAACGGGGCGTTCGAACATGCCGATCGCGCCGTTCGATATTCGGCGGTTCCAGACGGCGGCGTGAGGATATTGCAATGGCCAAGTCCGCGAAGGGCACCGCCGGCACGCCACAGATCCTGACGTCGAGCTGGCAAACGAGGATCGACGAGACGAAGTATTGCCGCATCGGCATCTCGCGCAGCACGCCGCGCGGGCAGAAGGGATTCCGGCGCTATCCCAAGCTCAATCCGGGGCCTTGGTTCCGATCGATCGCGGACGAGCGCCAATGGGCGAAGCGCTACGAGGAGGAGATTTTGGCGCCGCTCGATCCGCAGGCGACGGTGGATGCGCTGATGACAATGGCGGATGGCCGGATGCCGGTGCTGCTGTGCTGGGAGCCGCCGGAGCCCGGTGACGACTATTGCCATCGCGGGCTGGTGGCCGCGTGGCTGGCGCGGACGCTCAAGCTGACGGTGTGCGAGCTGGGACAGGAGGGCGAAGGCTGCGGGCACAGCCATCCGAAGCTGCCGCGTTCGCTGCGGAAGGTGGGCTAGAGCCTTTCCGATTGGGATTGAGCGCTGGCGGACTCGTGGCGGCGCACTCGATTGTGGCCCCTGGGTCCCGGCTCTCGCTTCGCTCGGCCGGGATGACAGTTTAGTTTGTGGCGCCGCCGATCTCTCTCACTGTCATTCCGGTCAAGCGCAGGCCATAGTGATCACGCAATTCGCAGAGCGATCATTCCTGCGCGCGACCCGGGACCTAGAATCCAACGCGGCAGCCAGACAACTGCCGCATCTATCGGCGTGCCGCCGCAATGTTGCCATGCCGGGAGACTGCTTAGGTGATGGGCCTAGCGTATCTCGGGGGAGAACTATGACACGGCAAGCGGCAAGCGAGCAGTCGCCGGAGCGCATCGTCTATGAGAATGCCCGGCGTTCGGGCGATCGCGTTACGGCGCTGGTGTCGGTCGCGGCGCTGCTGTTCTCGCTCTACAGTCTCTGGGACACATCGCTCAAGTGGCCGGACGTGCGTGTGTACGTGCCGCCGGTGATCCACTACTCCGCGCCTTATCAGAACTCGAACTTCGAAATGATCGCGGTGCCTGTGACGCTGACGAACGAGGGCGCGCGCACGGGGACGGTGCTGTCGATCAATCTCGAGGTGACGGACATCAAGAGCGGGGAGACGAAACGCTTCTATGCCGCCGACATCGGTCGCTGGAGCATGGAGCGGACACGGACGATGACCTATCAGAGCTTCGCGCCGCTCTCGCTTGCCGGCCGATCAAGCCGCACGGAGCCCATTCTCTTCTACACGCGCGGTGATGAGGAGAAGCCGCCGCAGCTCATCGACGAGGCGGGGGACTACAGGTTCAAGCTGACGCTTGATGTGGCGGAGGTGGATGACCTGGGCTGGTTCGACCGGCTGTGGCCGTCGCCGGCGCCGTCGGTGACGTTCGAGCGGACGCTGCGGACCTACGACGCGCGCGCCTTCAACATCGGCACGTTGCCGATGTACGCCAAGGATTGGCAGGCGAGCACGAACGCGAAGTGACCGGAGGGCCGGTGTGAGGCGGTCTCACGATTGTCAGTGGGAAAGACCCCGGCTGATTAGCGAGACGCAGCAGAGCCGCGTTACGCCATCGCCGGGATGCAATCGGTGGGAGGGGGTCGTGTTTCCACGATCCCCAAAAACGGGTAGCCGCTTGTCTATCGCTTGCCGGCCTGGCGCGAGTCGCCGCCCTGGCGGCGCAGGCCCTGATAACCACCCTTGCCGCGTGCGCCTTGGCCAGAGCGTTGCTTGGCCATGAAGCCGACGCCCGCCATGCCCGCGGCCGGATCGGAATTGGGGGAGCGCTCGCCGCGGCGCTCGGAACCGCGGTCATCGGCGTGGCGAGGACGGCCATGGCCGCGCTCGCTTCCACCGTTGCCGTGGGGGCGAGACGGGCGCTCGCCGCGTGGCTCGGACGTGCGAGATTCGGACTGACGATAGCCGCTGTGGCCGCGCTCGCTCGCACCGTTGCCGTGGGGGCGAGAGGGACGTTCGCCGCGTGGCTCGGATGTGCGGGCTTCGGACTGGCGATAGCCGTTGTGGCCGCGCTCGCTGGTGTGACGGGCGCCTTCTGGCGCCTCGCGACGGTCGCGGGGGCGTTGGCGATCACCGCCTGAACCCTCGCGCTTTTCGCCGCCAGCGCCATTGCGATCCGTATCGCGGGCACGCCAGCCGTTGCGTTCGCCGGATCGCTCGCGGGCGCCATCGCGCGGTGCGTTGCGTCCGTTGGCGCCGGAGCGATGACGTGAGGGTTCGCCGGAGCCGTTGCGACGGCCGCCGCGATCCTGGCCCGGCCGGCCGCGATGGGAACGTCCGCCGCGATCAGCAGTGAGGCCAGTATCCTGGCGGCGGTCTTCGGCCGGGATGGACTGGCGCGTCAGGCGCTCGATGTCGCGCAACTGGTCGCGCTCCTCGGTGTCGACGAGCGAGATGGCGCTGCCCGCCGCGCCGGCGCGCGCCGTGCGGCCGATGCGATGCACATAGCTCTCCGGCACGTCCGGCAGCTCGAAGTTCACGACGTGGCTGACCAGATCGACGTCGATGCCGCGGGCGGCAATGTCGGTGGCGACCAGCACGCGGATGCGCGCGTTGCGGAAGGCTTCCAGCGCCTGTTCGCGCTGCTTCTGGCTCTTGTTGCCGTGGATGGCGGCAACGGCGACGCCTGCCGCTTCGAGATGATCGGCGACACGGTCGGCACCGCGCTTGGTGCGGGTGAAGACGAGGGCCCGCGACAGCTCGGGATCGGCAAACAGCTCGACTAGCAGCGCGCGCTTCTTGCTCGTCTCGATGTGGATGACACGCTGCGACACGCGCTCGACGGTTGTCGCCGACGGGGCAACGGAAACGCGGACGGGATTGGTCAGCAGTTCATCGGCAAGCTTGCCGATCTCGCGCGGCATGGTGGCCGAGAAGAACAGGTTCTGGCGCTTGTGCGACAGCATCGAGACGATGCGGCGGATGGGCACGATAAAGCCCAGGTCGAGCATCTGGTCGACCTCGTCGAGCACGAAGATCTCGGTGCCTTCAAGCGACAGGCTGCGCTGGGAGATGTGGTCGAGCAGGCGGCCAGGCGTGGCGACGATGATGTCGACGCCGCGGGCGATGGCCTGGACCTGCGGCCGGTGGCCGACGCCGCCATACACAACGGTCACCGACAGGTTCATCAGGCGCCCGTAGGTGCGGAAGCTGTCGGCGATCTGGGTGGCAAGCTCGCGCGTGGGGCTCAGCACCAGGGCGCGGCAGCCTTTGCGCGGCGCGGGGCGGCGGTCCTGAGCCAGGCGCTGCAGGATCGGCAGCGCGAAGGCGGCCGTCTTGCCGGTGCCGGTCTGGGCGATGCCGACCAGATCCTTGCCTTCCATCAGCGGCGGGATGGCCTTCGCCTGGATGGGGGTGGGTGTGGTGTAGCCTTCGGCTTCGAGCGCCTTCAGGAGGCGCGCGTCGAGGCCGAGTTCAAGAAATGTCGTCACTGTTTTGGAGTCTTTCATTTGGTGCGCATATGCGCGTGCCGACGTCTGTCGGGCACATGCCACAACGGCGCAGTCCGTCTCTGATGGACGCCCCGCGTGGCCTGGGCAACCTGTGTGGAAGTTCGTTCGAGGCGCTCAACAGGGGGACGAAAAAGGCTCAACGAGCCCGAGACATGTCCCTTCACGCGGCTGGAGCGCCGGAAGCCGCTCATCACGAGCGATGCGCGGCTTATGTCATGGTGCGATGCACAAGTCAAGGGAGATCAAGAGCTTCGCGACGGCGATAGGCTGCGGCATGATGTGAGCCAACGAAGGGGAAACGACTTCTGGAGACCGGCTCATGAGGGACTATCTGGCGTGGCGGCTAGCGTTTGGGGTGACGACGCCGTCGCCCAATACGGTGGTGCAGCCCGAGTATGACGACATGCGGCCGCCCGGCGTCACCAATCATCTCGGGCGCATGATGATCCCGGACATGGCGGTGACGTCGGACGAGGATTTCTGCGAGTTGCTGCGGCTGATCGATCTGGCGCTGGAGCCGGCGGTCGAGCAGGTCATGAGCGCCAAGCCCAATGCGTTCGTGCTCGGCATCTCGGCGCTGGCGGTGTGGGGCGGCACGCTGGAATGGGGCGAGGACTTGAAGCGGCGCATCCGCAAGGTGGCGGGCTGGGACATTCCGGTGTCGATCGCGACGGACGCGGTGTTCGAGGCGCTGAAGCTGCACGGCGTCAAGCGGAAGATTGCGATCATGGAGCCGTACTATCCGGCCATCGAGCCGAAGATGATCGGCGTGTTCGGCGCCAAGGGCTACGAGGTGGTGCGCTACAACCATATGCGCGGCACCGATCCGGCGACGTATTCGGTGCTGACGGCGCAGGACATGATCCGCGCCATCAAGGCCATCGACGGGCCCGACATCGAGGCCATCGTGCAGTTCGGCGCCAACCTGCCGTTCGCGCGGCTGGCCGACGAGGCCGAGCGCTGGCTCGACAAGCCGGTGATCTCCATCAACCCGGCGACGTACTGGCACGCGCTGCGCATGAACGGGATTACGGACAAGGTGCAGGGCTATACCCAGTTGTTGTCGAAGTTTTGAATGACTGGGCGCGATTTGCTTCGTATGTCCAACGAGGCGGCCGCGCGCCCTGCCATTGTTGCTGCCTGAAGCGTTGCAGGCTTATTAGGCTTAGGCAGGTCCGCCGCCGAGGCGGTTGATAGCTGAATATTCCAAACGAGATGACATGACACGATTTGCGATCTTCGCGTTTCTCTTGAGCTTTGCGGTCGCCGAGGCACAGGCCTGCGGCTCGCAGGCCGTACCCTGCAAAGTTGCACTCGGCGACTATCATGCAGCGGTGCCAACAGTGGCTGCAAAGCCTGGGGAGAAGCGGTCTGCCGTGCTGTTCTTCCATGGCGCGGGCGGGCGTGGCGATGCCGTTCTGGACACGGATTTCTTGTTGAGGCCGTTCGTCGAGGCGGGCTATCTCGTGCTTGGCCCGAACGGACTGATCATGCAGGGAAGCCGCTACGGCAGCGGCTGGTCGTTCCGTCCGGATGGGCCGCAGCAGCGCGACGAAGCTGCCTTCGCACAGCAGGTGCTCGACGATGCCGCCGCCCGCTTCGACATCGACCGCAAGCGCGTTCTCGTGAGCGGCTTCTCAATCGGCGCGTCGCTGACCTGGTATCTGGCCTGCCGGCAACCCGATCTCGGTGCAGCCTTTGCTCCGGTGGCCGGCAACTTCTGGCGACCGCATCCGGCCACGTGCGAAGGCCCTGTCGACCTGCTGCATACCCATGGCTGGCAAGACAACGTTTTCCCGCTCGAAGGCCGTCAGCTCGGCCCGCATGCGCACGGTAGTACTTTCGAGGGATTGCAGCTCTGGCGCTCGACGAACGGTTGCAAGGCCGCCGGCCCTGACGCGTACGAGACACGCGGCCTGCTTTGGCAGCGGTCGTGGACGACTTGCGAGAGCGGCCGCCAAGTTTCGCTCCTCCTTTATGCGGGCGGGCATGAAGACCCGCCCAGGGAGTGGGCCGAGCTGGCACGCCATTGGTTCGAGGCGCGCCTTGACGCAAGACCGCGGGCGAACTGACGTGTCCCCAAGATCCGATAGCGGGGGCAGCCAAAAAACGGCCGAGCCTTAACGCTGCCGTGAAAATTGCGGGCGGACGTAATCCCCGCTCTTGGCCGCGCACTTATCTTATGGCGATCCCGGATCTGACCACCCAGGGCGCAGGCAAGAGCTGGTTGTCTGCGATTGGATCCGGGGGCCACGATCGGGCACGAGACATCAGCGAATCCGTGCCATGTCTGCTGCCGGCGATCAGCGTACGCCGGCTCTCCCCCGGGCGTGGATGACCGGGGACTGGCGGCTGGCAGCCCGGTTGTGGTGCGTGGAGCGGCGAGCGCCGCATCCCCAAATTATAACGGTACGGCCCTCGCCGTTCCGCCCCTGCGGGGGACGTGCAGTGACGCAAAGCCTCGGGTCCGATGGGCCGCGAGGGGCGTGGTGCTGGCGCATTGTTTTCGCTTGCCTTCGCACAAGCCTTGCCCAGACTGTCGGCCCAAGGAAACGCAACGAGAAGGGCGAGGAGATGCAGGCGGACTATGTGATCGTCGGCGCGGGGTCTGCCGGGTGCGTTCTCGCCAATCGCCTGTCGGAAGGCGGAGCGCGGGTCATTCTGCTCGAAGCGGGGCCGAGCGACTGGCATCCGATGATCCATGTGCCGGCGGGCGTGCTCAAGCTGCTTCACAATCCCAGGATCAACTGGAACTACGCGACCCAAGGCGAGGCGGGCACGGCGAACCGTTCCATTCACTGGCCGCGCGGGCGCGTGCTCGGTGGTTCGAGTTCCATCAACGGCATGCTTTTCGTGCGCGGAAATTCGGCCGACTACGACAACTGGGCGCAGATGGGCTGCCGTGGCTGGTCGTACGAGGAATGCCTGCCGTTCTTCAAATCGATCGAGCGTTACGCGCCGGGCGACGCGCAAATGCGCGGCAAAAGCGGTCCGCTTCTGATCGAGGACTATCGCACCGTCCTGCCGCTGACGCACCGCTTCGTGGAGTCGGCGCAGCAGGCGGGATTTCCGTTCACGCCCGACCTCTCGGGAGCGCAGATGGAGGGCGTGGGATATTCGCAGATGTCGCGCAACGGCCGTTTCCGCGGCTCGACGGCGCGGACGTTCCTGGCCGAGGCGCGCAACAGGCCGAACCTCGAAGTGGTGACGAATGCCCTCGCGGCCAAGCTGCTGTTCAACGGCAAGCGCTGCACGGGCGTCGCCATCCTGCAGAACGGCGCGCAGAAGGACGTGTATGCCAATCGGGAGGTGATCGTCAGCAGCGGCACGATCAATTCACCGCATCTGCTTCAGGTGTCGGGCATCGGGCCGGCGAGCCATCTCAAGTCCATTGGCGTGCATGTGGTGCACGATCTGCCGGGCGTGGGCGGCAATCTGTCCGATCACTATGCCGTGCGCGTGTCGATGCGGGTGCGCAATGCCGTGTCCATCAATCAGCTCTCGCGTCCGCCGCGGCTGCTCAAGGAAATCGCCAACTGGATGACGATCGGCAAGGGGGCGCTGACGTTCGGCGTGTCGAGTGCGCAGTGCTTCTGCCGCAGCCGCGAGGGGCTGGCGAGCCCGGACATACAACTGCTGTTCTCGCCCGCGAGCTACGACGAGAACAAGTTCGGCACCTTGGAGCGCAAGCCGGGCGTGACGATTGCGGTGAGCATTGCGCGTCCCGAGAGCCGCGGCACGATCATGGCGACGTCGGCCGACGCGCGCGAGCGGCCGGCGATCCGGCCGAACTACCTGTCGGCGCCGGGCGACCTGCGCGTGTCGATGGCCGGCATCCGGCATGCGCGGAAGATCTTCGCGCAGCCCGCATTCGCCGCCAATCGCGTCGAGGAGATCGCGCCAGGGCCGGCGGTCGGCAGCGATGCTCAGATCGAAAGCTACATCCGCAGCGCCGGCACGACCATCTATCACCCGGTCGGCACCTGCAAGATGGGCGAGGATCCGATGGCGGTGGTGGACTCGCGGCTGCGGGTGCGCGGCATGACGGGGCTGCGCGTGATCGACGCCTCCATCATGCCGGCGGTGACGACCGGCAACACGAACGCGCCCACGATCATGATTGCGGAGAAGGGGGCGTCTATGATCCGTGAGGATGCGCGGGCGGCTTAGGGCCAGCACCTCAAGAACTGCGTCCCCGGCGATGGCGCGAGCGCGCTCTGCGCGGACGCGTCGATCAGCCGGGGTCTTTCCCTGGCAGTGAGGAAGCGCGGTTATTACCGAGACGTGTGAAGATCCCGGATCGCTGCGCAAGCTTCGCATGCGCAGCGTCCGGGAACGCAGGGGATAGGTGGTTTGATCTAACCGAAAAGCCTCCAACCGAGCGAGTTACGCCGGCGGCGGGGCGATGATGTCGGCGTAGGCGTGGCGCTTGGTGATGCCGCCGGAGTTCAGGAAGACGTCGACCGCGGCCTCGAAGGCCGGCTTCGTGATCTCGACGTGCGGCGTCCAGTTGCCGAGCTTCTGATAGGTGGCGATGGTGGCGGCGAGAACGTCCGGATGGATTTTCGGGAAGAAGCTCGCTTCGGCCTTGGCGATCTCGGCGGCGGGCGTCGTGATGATCCAGTTGCGGGCTTTGCGATAGGCGCGCATGAAGCGCTTCGCCGAGTCCGTCTTCAACCATTCGCGCGTGGCGGCAAGGCTCGAGAAGGCAACCGGGCCGATGGCGGTGCCGACAGAGGCGACGATGTGGCCGACCCCGTCGTGCTCGAGCTGCTGCGGGGCCGGACCCTGCTGGTGGATGAACGCACCTTCGCCGGCGCGGAACGCCGCGTCCATCTTGTCGGAGGGAACGTTGACGGCTTTCACGTCCTTAAAATCCACGCCCATCTTGTGGCAGGCATACTTGAACATGGCGAGCGGCTGGCCGCCGTGGTCGACGAGGATGGGACTCGTCTTGAGCTTGTCCCACGTGAAATTGGCATCGGGCTTACGTGCCGTGATGAAGAAACCGTCCTTCTCGTTGATCTGCGCGAAATGCAAGGCGGGCGGCTTCTCGCCTTTCTCAAGAGGGCCGAAGCCTTGCGAGATGGCGGATTGAGCCACTTGCACGGTGCCGTTGACGAGACCTGCGATCGCGGACTTGCCCGGAGCCGAGATCGCGTACGTGGGCTCGAAGTCTTCTTCTTTCAGGAAGCCACCGGCGATCGTGGCGATCAGCGGACTATAGAAGGCTGAGAAGCGCGTGAACTCGATGTTGATAGGCTCTGCCATTGGTTGCCTTTTCTTGGACCTTTGGAGGGATGTTGAGTTGAGTCTGCGCATCCGGGCTTGTCATGCAAGCATAATACGGTTAGCGCGGCCGCGGCTTGGCCCGCGCGGTCGGTGCGGCATGGGCGGGATCGTCGGGCCAGGGATGCTTGGGGTAGCGGCCGCGCATCTCGCTCCGGACGTCGGCCCAGGAGCCGATCCAGAAACGCGGCAGGTCGCGCGTGATCTGAAGAGGCCGGCCGGAAGGCGCGAGCAGCATCAACGTCAGCGGCAGGCGGCCGTGCGCGATTGTGGGATGCTGCCGGCAGCCGAACAGCTCCTGCACGCGAAGGGAAATGGCCGGCGCATGCTCGCTGTCGTAGTCGATGGGGTGACGGTTGCCGGTCGGCGCTTCGAAATGCGTGGGCACATCGGCGTCGAGCCGCCGCTTCAGCTCCCACGGGATCAGCGCGTCGAGGGCATTGCCCAGATCGTCGGCCGAGACGTCGGCAAGGCGCGTTTGCCCGAGGAGAAACGGGGCGAGCCAGTCTTCGACGCTGGCTGCAAGTGCCTCGTCAGAGAGATCGGGAAATCCAGGCGCTTGGTGTGCTTCAGCCTTGCGCAGGAAAGAGACGCGGTGCCTGAGCTGAAGTTGAGCTTTGCTCCAGGGGAGCCGGTGCGTTCCCAGGGCGGCAATGCCGCGTGCAAGGGCGCGAGCCGTCATTGCATCGGGTGGCGCAGGCTTGGGATCGCTCGAAATCTCGATGGCGCCAAGGCGGCGGGTCGCGCGAACGCGAACCGCTGCGGCTGCCTTGTCGAACACGACGTCCTCCTGCTCGATAATGCGGTCGCCGGCCGCGGCGAGGGCATCCGCCTCCGATGCCGCGGCGGCGAGAAGTATCCGCGCGTTGGCCGCAGTGCCCGTCAGTTCGGCAATCATCAGGTAGGGCGATTGTGCGAGCGGATCGGCCGCTTCGAGCTGGGCTGCGCGGCCATTGGCGAGGAGGTAGCGGCCGCGGTCGCCGCGGGTCTTGGCCATGCGCTGGGGATAGGCGAGGGCAAGCAATGCGGCGGTCGTCATGACCTCTCCTGGCCGCGGCGCTTTGTGATCCGATCCTTCGCGCGCTTCGCGGGCCCATCGCTCAGCCATGCGTCGCATCGTGTCGGCGCGATGAGAGCGGTCCCGCCTGAAACTGGCGAGGCGCACCTCGATGTCCGGATCGCTGCCGCCGAGGTTTCGTTCGACAACGAGAGCGACCAGTTCCGCGGCCTGGCGCGCAAAACCCCGGTCGGCGGCGAGGAGGACCATGCGGGCCAATCTCGGCGGCATCGGCAGCGCGCGCATGCGGCGTCCGACACCGGTGATCCGGCCCTCGGCGTCGAGTGCGCCGATTTCCTGCAGCACGTCGCGGGCGGCTTGGAGCGAGGATTGCTGCGGCGGGTCCAGCCACGCGAGCCGGCGGACGTCGGGCTCGCCCCAGGCCGCGCAGTCCAGAACCAGGCTGGCAAGATCGGCCGCGCGGATTTCAGGCGGTGTGAAGGGCAGGAGGCCTTGGGTCTCGGGGGCAGACCACAAACGGTAGCAGACGCCCGGCCCGGTGCGGCCGGCGCGGCCGCGCCGTTGGTCCGCAGAGGCGCGGCTGACGCGAACGGTTTCGAGGCGCGTGACTTCGGCGTCCGGATCGTAGCGGGGAAGTCGCTGCAGGCCGCAGTCGATGACGATGCGCACGCCTTCGATGGTGATGGAGGTCTCGGCCACCGAGGTTGCGAGCACGACCTTGCGCTGGCCACCGGCGGCCGGTGCGATGGCATCCTGCTGCAGCTTTTGGTCGAGCCCGCCGTGCAGAGGCACGATGGTCACGCCGGGCTGCGTGATGCTCTGCTCCAGGTCGGCGGCGACGCGCCGGATTTCGGCCTGACCGGGCAGGAAAGCGAGGATGGAGCCTGTCTCGGCACGCAATGCCGTCAGGATCGCTCCGGTCATCTGGCGCTCGACGCGATCGGGATTGCGTCCGAGGTAGCGGGTCTCGATAGGGAATGCGCGACCTTCGGATTTCACAATCGGAGCGTTGCCGATGATGGCGGCGACGGGGCTGGCGTCGAGCGTGGCCGACATGACCACGATGCGCAGATCGGGCCTGAGCGCACCGCGGGCATCGAGGGCCAGGGCCAGACCGAAGTCGGCATCGATCGACCGCTCATGAAACTCGTCGAAGATGACGGCACCAATCCCCGCCAGTCCCGGGTCGTCTAGAATGAGGCGCGTGAAAATGCCCTCGGTAACGAACTCGATGCGCGTGCCCGGTCCAACGGCGGTGGCGAGGCGCGTCCTGAGCCCGACGGTCTCGCCAAGCCGCTCGCCCAGGCGCCGCGCCATGTGCTCGGCGGCAGCACGGGCCGCGATGCGCCGGGGCTCCAGCACAAGGATCTTGGCTGCTCCGAGCCATGTTTCGCCCAACAGGGCCGCGGGAACGCGCGTCGTCTTGCCCGCGCCGGGCGGCGCCACAAGGACAGCCGATCCCCGATCCGCCAGAGCGGATTTGAGGTCCGGCATGACCGAGTCCACCGGCAGGGTGTCGTTGGCGTGCATCAGGCGATCCCTAGCGGAGTTCGCCGGCGGCAGCCAGTGCCCGGATGCACATGTGGAATCAACCACTTTCTGCCTGCTGGCCCGCTATCCCGACAGGCGGGCATACGGTAGGTTGATGCTTCCATCCCTCGCGGGGCGGCAAGAACAAGGGCATCAAAGTGTTAGCATCGAACTAATTTCGGAGGAAACGGGCCATGACTGGAAGTCGCTTGCTGCAGCCTTTTTTTGTGGCCCTGGTGGCCGCAATATCGAGCGTTGGCAGCGCGCAAGCTCAAACCATCACGTTGAATGGCGCGGTCCAGTTCAACGACGACCACGCCTTCACCAAGGCGCTGGTGAAGTTCGAAGAACTGGTCACGCAGTACTACGGCAAACCTATAAATTTCACGCTGCACAAGAATTCCGCGCTGGGGCTCGAGAAGCAGTATTTCGAGTACATGGCGCAGGGCAAGGCCGTCGATTACGGCATCGTCTCGCCGGCACATATGTCGACGTTCTCCAAAGCGGCCCCATTTATCGATGCGCCCTTCCTGTTCCGCGATCTCGATCACTGGAACAAGGTGCTCGATGCCGACATCCTGAAACCGGTGGCAGACGAAGTCGCTCAAAAGGCCGAGGTGATGCTGATCGGCTATGCCGGCGGCGGTACGCGTAACATCTTCATCAACAAGCCGATGGCGTCGCTTGAGGATATCAAGGGCCTGAAGGTGCGCGTGCAGGGTGCGCCGATCTGGTCGAAGACGTTCCAGGCGGCCGGCATGGCGCCGACGGTGATCGCCTACAACGAGGTGTACAACGCCATCCAGAACAACGTCATCAGCGCAGGCGAGAACGAGGCGGCCGGCGTCGAATCGATGAAGTTCTACGAGGTGGCGCCGAACCTCGCCATGACGCAGCACGCCATCACCATCCGGCCCATCTGCTTCTCGGCGAAGACGTTCAAGACGCTACCGAAAGATTTGCAGGATGCGGTGATGAAGGCCGGCAAGGAAGCGGGAGCCTACGGCCGCAAGGTCGAGAGCTCGGAGGACGAGGAAAAGCTCGTGACGCTTGAAAAAGCTGGCAAGCTGAAGCGGATCGCCTTCAACGGGCGCGATGAGATGAAGAAGCGTGTCGATCCGGTCATGGAAGCCTATGCCAAGGAGATCGGCGCGGACGACATCCTCAAGAAGATCAACGCGACCAAATAAACCGTCGCAAGGGTTTTGAGATCCACTCCGGGAGACGGCCTTTGGGCCGTCTCTCATACGTCAAGGCAAGCGAGATGATCGACGGTGCTCCTGGCCCCACCTCCCGCATCTACTTTTCCCAACGTCTTCGGCTCCATTACGTGGATTGGGGAAATCCCGACGCGCCGCCGCTATTGCTGGTGCACGGCGGTCGCGACCATTGCCGCAACTGGGACTGGGTCGCCGGCCGCCTGCGCAAGGACTGGCATATCATCGCGCCGGATCTGCGCGGGCACGGCGACAGCCAGTGGTCGGCGAGCGCCAACTACGGGATGGCCGGATATATCTACGACCTCGCCCAGCTCATCCATCAGTTGAAGCTCGCGCCGGTGACGATCGTCGCGCACTCCCTCGGCGGCAGCATCGCGTTGCGGTATGCCGGGATCTATCCCGACAACGTCAAACGGCTGGTCGCCATCGAAGGACTAGGCATGTCTCCGCAGGTTCTGCGCGACCGCGGGAAGAAGCCCATCGACGAGCGGATGCGCACCTGGATCGAAGAGCAAAGGGCGCTGGCAGGCCGTCTGCCGCGCCGGTATCCGACCATCGAGGATGCCTTCAGAAGAATGCATGAGGAGAACAAGCATCTATCGCCGGAACAGGCGCGGCACCTGACGCAGCACGGCATCAATCAGAATGAGGACGGCACTTATAGCTGGAAGTTCGACAACTATGTGCGCTTGTGGCCGCCCTACGATATGCCGCAGCCGAACGTCGAGGAGCTGTGGTCGCGCATAACCTGCCCGACGCTGCTGGTCTACGGCAAGGAAAGCTGGGCCTCCAATCCTGCAGAAGACGGCCGGCTGCGACACTTCAAGGATGCGCAAGTCGTGTCGTTCGAACGCGCGGGGCACTGGGTGCACCACGATCGCCTCGACGGGTTCCTGCAAACGGTGCAGCCGTTCCTGGCGGGACAGCCGGTACCGGGGATCAGCTAAGGGGGAATTATGGTTGGACCTGAAACGCCACACCGCAGCCCGTGGCAGCAATTTACGGCGGCCTACGCCAAGCTTCTGGAGATCGTGCTGGTGCTGTGCGTCGGCATCCTGGTGATCCCGGTCACCCTGCAGATCTTCTCCCGATATACCGCGATGATCCCGTCGTACATCTGGACGGAGGAAATGGCGCGTTTCCTGTTCGTATGGACGGTCATGATCGGCGCCATGATCGGCGTTCGCGAATCGACGCATTTCGAAGTCGATGTCTGGCCGCGTCTGGGCGTAAGAGGCGAGGCGGGCATCCGTCTCGTTTCACGCATCGGCGTGCTGATCGCAGCACTCGTCTTCGTATGGGCGGGGATCGAGTTTACGCGGTTCGCCTGGAACCGCACATCCGAGCTGGCCGACTTGCCCTTGTGGCTGATCCACATTGCCTGGCCCGCGACCGGCCTTACCTGGCTCGTTTTCCTCGGTGAGCAAATGGCAAGCGACGTGGCGATCATCCGGGGGAAAGCCATATGAGCGGCGCTGTCCTGTCTCCCGGAACGGCGGCGCTGATCCTGTTCGGGCTTTTCTTTCTTCTGCTTGTGCTTCGCGTACCGGTCGCCTTTGCCCTCGGTCTCGCGTGCCTTCCCATTCTCGTCATCGAGCCACGGCTGGACACGATGACCCTGATGCAGGAGACGTTCAATGCCTACAACTCCTTCATTCTGCTGGCGGTGCCGTTCTTCCTGCTGACCGCCAACCTGATGAACATCGGCGGCACGACCGACCGATTGCTCAAGCTCTCGCGCACCATGGTGGGACATTTCCCGGGTGGGCTGGCACAGATCAACGTCGTGCTTTCGGTCTTCTTCGCGGGCATCTCCGGGTCTTCGACGGCCGACGCGGCCAGTCAATCGAAGATCTTCATCGATGCGCAACGCAAGGAGGGCTATGACGACAGCTTCTCGGTGGCGATTACAGCCGTTTCGGCCGTGCTCGCGGTGATCATCCCGCCCTCGATTCTCATGATTGTCTGGGGCGGCATTCTCACTGTGTCGATCGGAGCCTTGTTCCTAGCCGGCATTTTGCCGGGCCTGCTGATCGCCGTGGCCCAGATGGCGACGGTGCACGCCTATGCCAAGGCACGTGGCTACCCCACGTATCCGCGTTCATCGTGGCGTGAACTGGTGTGCGCCACATGGGTCGCCATACCTGCGCTGATGACGCCGGGCATTATCATCGGCGGCAAGATCTTCGGCTGGTTCACCGCAACCGAGTCCGCGTGCATTGCCGTGCTTTATGCCGCGGTCCTGTCCCTCGTCGTCTATCGCGAAATGGACCTTGGCGGCCTTTACACCGCGCTTGTCGATACGGGGAAGCTGGCTGGCATCGCCTTGTTCTGCGTCGGCACGGCCAGCACGTTCGGCTGGCTGCTGGCCTACTACAAGATTCCCGAAGCCATTCTCACCGGCGTGTCGGCCTGGGGCATGGGCTTCGCGGCAACCGGCTTCTTCATCGCCCTGGTCTTCCTCGTCGTCGGCTGCTTCCTGGACGCCATCCCGGCCATCATCATCTGCGCACCGATCCTGGAGCCGCTGTCCAAAGCCGTGTCGATGGATCCGGTGCACTTTGCCATGATCGGCATCGTGTCGCTTGCATTTGGGCTGGTAACGCCGCCATACGGCCTATGCCTGATGATCGCCTGCTCGATTGCCGGCATGCGCATGCGGGACGCGATCAAGGACACCGGAATCATGCTCATTCCCATGTTCCTGGTCCTGGCCTTGGTCATCATATGGCCGAAGGTCTCGCTGTTGTTGCCGAGCCTGATCTCTCCGGAATTTCTCAGATAGGACTTTGTTCGACATGACCGACAAGCAGATCGCCGTCATCACGGGAGGGGCCAGCGGCATCGGCGAAGCGACGGCGCGCCGGCTGGCGGCCGATGGATATGCCATTGCCATCGTCGATATGAACGAGGCGCGGGGCGAGGAGGTTGCTGCGTCGATCTCGGCCGGTGGCACGCCTGCGAAGGTCTTCCGCTGCGATGTCGCGAATGCCGCCGACGTGGATCGGGTCGCGGCTGAGGTGGAGAAACAACTGGGGCCGGCGCGTGCCCTGGTGACGTCGGCGGCGCTCATTCCGAATACCGAAGGCATCATGGATATGGACATGGATGCCCACGAGCGCATGTGGCAGGTCAACTACCACGGCACCGTGCATACGTGCCGCGCCTTCGGCAGGCAGATGATCGCGCGCAAACAGGGCGCCATCGTCACGCTCGGGTCGATCAACAGCTATCTGCCGCTGCCGCTTCCGGCCTACAACCCCGGCAAGGCCGCCATCCAACGTTTGACGCAACTGCTGGCGGTCGAGCTTGGCCGGCATGGCATTCGCGTCAACAGCGTTGCGCCGACGTACGTCATGACGCCGCCGCTGCGCGCCAAGGTCGAGAGCGGGCATCGCGATCTCGGCAAGATCATGAGCGTGCACGCGCTCGACCGGCTGCCGGAGCCCGGCGACATCGCCAATGCGATCGCGTTCCTGTGCTCGGATCAGGCGTCGTCAATTACGGGGGTTTTGCTGCCTGTCGATGCCGGCTGGCTGAGCGCGGTCAGCTACAAGACGTATGCGGGCGGTGTGCCGTGGGAGCAGTGATTCGCAAACGCTTGAGTGCTGACGCTATCGCCCTAGGAGACTGAATGAGTAAAGAGTTCAAGGTCGAGCACCACTACGCGGAGTTGGACGACGTGCTTTTGCACTACGTCACCGCCGGGAGCGGGCCACCGCTCGTGCTCATTCACGGCTGGCCCCAGACGTGGTTCGAGTGGCGCAGGATCATGCCGGCGCTGGCCGAGCGCTACACGGTGATCGCGCCGGATATGCGCGGGCTGGGCGACAGCTCGCGTCCTCTCACCGGCTACGACAAGCAGACGGTGGCGCGCGACATCTGGAAGGTCGTCAACGGCAAGCTCGGTCACGACAGGTTCTTTCTCGCCGGCCACGACTGGGGCGGTCCTACGGCCTATGCGCTTACAACGCAGCACCCCGAGGCTGTTCGCCGCCTCGCCATCGTCGATGTCGTCATTCCGGGCGATGGCGGTGATTTCTCGCAAGGGGGACGCCGCTGGCATCACCAGTTTCATATGACGCCGGACCTGCCCGAGGCACTGATGCAGGGGCGCGAGGATGTTTATCTGAGGTGGTTCTACCGGGAGTTTTCATACCTTCCGACCGCCATCGGCGAGGACGAGATCAAGGAATATCTGCGCACCTATAGGCAGCCCGGCGCCATGCGTGCCGGCTTTTCCTATTATCGGGCGCTGCCACAAGATGCGGCGACCAATCGCGAGATCATCGTGCGCATGAAGCTCGAGATGCCGGTGCTTGCGATCGGCGGAGCAAAAAGCCGCGGGCGAGGTACTGAGCCCGAGGAAAGCCTCAAGCGCGTCGCCACCAACGTGCGGGGCGTGGTCGTGCCGGAGTGCGGACACTTCATTCCGGAAGAGCAGCCGGAAATTCTGGCGAGGCTGCTTCTCGACTTCTTTGTGGAGGAGGCCTGAGACGCCATATCACGCTGCACAAAAAGCCGCTCATTGTATGCTCGGTCTTTGGTTGAGCTTGCGCTCGTTTCTCATCTTCGTGGCACAGCATGAAGTCTGATGTGATCGTTCTTGGCGCCGGCATGGTGGGCATATCGGCGGCTCTGCATCTGCTGAAGCGCGGGCGTTCGGTCGTGCTCCTCGACCGCAGGGGACCGGCGGAAGAGACCTCGTACGGCAACGCCGGCCTCATTCAGCGCGAAGGCGTCGTGCCGTATATGTTTCCGCGCGATCTGAGCCTTCTCCTCACTTACGCGCGCAACAATTCGACCGACGCCAGCTATCACCTGTCCGCGCTTCCGCATATCGCGCCCTGGATGTTCCGCTACTGGCTGGCATCGACCCCGGAAGGTAAGGCGACCAGTGCCCGGGCGATGCTGCCGCTCGTTGAGCGCTGCATTGTCGAGCACGAGGCGTTCATGGGTGAGGCGGGCATCCTGGGCATGATCCGCCGCACCGGATATCTCAAGGTGTTCCGCTCGCCCGATAAGCTCGAGGCCGCGCTGGCGCTCGAGAAAACAGAGCGCGCCGTCTTCGGCATCAACTCCAAGCTCGTCGACGAGCGCGGCGTGGAGGCGCTCGAGCCGCATCTGAGCGAGCCCTTCGCCGGCGGGATTCACATGACAGATCCGGTCTCGGTCGCTGACCCTGGGGCCGTCGGACGTGCGTACGCCGAGCTGTTCGTGCAAAAGGGCGGCCGCTTCGTGACAGCAGATGCGCGCTCGCTGGAGCAGGTACCGGACGGCTGGTCGGTTGCGACCAATGAAGGCGTGTTGACGGCGAACGCCGTGGTGCTCGCGCTCGGGCCCTGGTCGGACGATATATTTCGCCCGCTCGGGTACGACCTGCCGCTTGGTTGGAAGCGTGGATATCACATGCACTACCGTGCCAAGGGCAATGCCACGCTCAGCCGGCCGGTGATCGATGCGGAGAGCGGCTTTCTCATGACGCCGATGACTAAGGGCATTCGCGTGACCACTGGCGCGGAGTTTGCGTTGCGCGATGCGCCGAAAACGCCCGTGCAATTGGAGCGCGTCGAACCGATCGCGCGCAAGATGTTTCCGCTCGGAGAGCGCGTCGAGGCCGAGCCTTGGCTCGGGCGGCGGCCGGCGATGCCGGACATGGTGCCTGTCGTCGGGCCGGCGCCGCGGCACAAGGGACTATGGTTTTCCTTCGGCCATCACCATCTCGGCTTCACGCTGGGGCCTGTCTCAGGGCGCCTTCTGGCGGAGATGATGACGGGGGAAGCACCCTTTACCGATCCGATGCCGTATCGCGCGGACCGGTTCTGACGATGTTCAAGATCGGTGCAGATCGCGCTGCAGGATCGTACGGTTGGGGGCATCAGCGCACGTTGTTCCGTTCCAGCTGCCACCGGAGGTGAGGCATGCTGTGATCGAGCGTTCGCGGGCTTGCTGCCAAAGGATCAGGGCTGTCACGGCGGCAGCCAATGACGCGGCGATAATCCAACGGTTCACGGCGCTCGCCCGAACTTGTCGCGCCACGACGGCAGCGCCCCGGCAAATGGCAGCGCTGTCGCCTCGTAGACCCCGCGGGCGATGGCACGCGCAAGGCAGTCGGCAGCGGCAAGGCCGATTTCGGTAAGATCGACCGCCTCGTTCTGAAGCGGCTTGCGCAGCATGGCCGCCGCGATGACCGTATCGCCGTCCATCGGTGCGTGTGCGGGGCGGATGGCCTTTGCCAAGCCGTCATCAGCCATGATCGCCAGCCGCTTGGCCTGGGCTTTGGTGAGAATGGCGTCGGTGGCGACCAAGGCAATTGTGGTCGATGGCGGCGCGCCGCCTTTCATGCGCAGAGCGAGGGCGTCGGACGGCATGGGTTTCGGGAGGCCGAGCCCGCCGAACTCATGTCCGCTCTCATAGGGTGCAGCCCAGAAATGTGGTCCATCGCCGATCGTGGCAGAGCCAACGGCGTTGACGACGACGATGGCGCCGACCTGAAATCCGGATCGCGTTGTCATGCTTGCCGAACCCAGCCCGCCCTTGAGCGTGGCAGTCGTCGCGCCGTAGCCGCCGCCATGCGTGCCCAGTTGAAAATGTGATGTCGATGCTGTTTCCGTGGCGGTCCATCCAAGGTCCCAATACGGCGGCTTGCGGGCCCAATTCTTGTCGCCGCCGTTCAAGAGATCAAAGGTGATGGCTTGGGAGGCGACGGGAATGGTTGCGTTGCCGATTTTGAAGCCGATGCCTCGTTCGCGCAGGCAGTTGACGACTCCGCCCGCTGCGTCGAGGCCAAACAACGAGCCGCCCGACAGCACTACGGCGTCGATGCCCGGCACCGTCATTTCCGGCTCAAGCAGTGCGGTGTCCCGCCCTCCCGGTGCGCCGCCGCGCACAACGCCGGACGCGACATTCGGTGCATCCAGCACGATCACGGTGACGCCGGTCGCGACGTGCGCGTCGATGGCATTGCCAACACGAAGGCCCGGCACGTCGATTATGAGGTTCGCCTGTTCGGCCATGATGCGCATCCAACCACGAGCCAACCGATGCGCGCCGCCGGCTCAGTCCCGGCGTTGCCACGCTCCATTGCGCCAAACATGCAGCGCGTAGGAGGGGATTGTAGCATCTCCGCGCTCGTTGAACCGCACGCGCCCGATAACTGTGTCGAATTCCTTGCTCGACAAGGCCGCGGCAATCTTCGCGCCGTCATTGGCGCCTTGGTCGGTGATGGCCTGCGACCACACCTCGACGGCGGCGTACGCTTGCAGGGCGATTGATCGCGCTTCGCGCCCGAGCTGCATGAGCGGCTCGGCCTTGCCCGCGGCCACGCCTACCGGCAACGGCGTCCAGGACAGCATGACGGTGAGCGCATCCCCTGCCAGATCGGCTGCCGGGATGACGGCGGGGACGGCGAGCATATCGCTGCCGATGACGTGGGCATCCAGTTGTTGTGCGCGCATTTGCGCGAGAATGATCGCGAGATCGTGAGGTTGGGCCGGGACGAAGACAATTCCAGCGCCGGCGATCTTCAACCGGCGCACGAGCTCAGTCAGCTCCTTCTCGCCGGGTGTATAGGATTCGCGATGCACGACGGGGTAGTTGGCGGCCGTCAGGAAGCGGTGCACTGCATCGGCGAGATCGCGCGACTGCGGGCTTGTATCGTTGAGGATCGCAGCCTTCTTGCCGGCATAGCGCTTCATGATGGCGGACGCGATCTCGGCGGCCTGCTTGTCGCTGCGGCCCGCAAGCCTAAACGTTGTCGGGCCGGATCGTTCGTTCGTGAATTTCGGGCTCCTCGCACCGACTGAGATGAAGGGTATGCGCGCTTCGGTATAGATCGGCGCTGCGGCGATGGCCGCGCTTGAGCAGACGTGCCCGATGACGACACTGGCGCCCGCCGCGACGACACTGCGCGCGGCAGCCTCAGCGCCTGCTGCATTGCATTGATCATCGGCGGTAATAATGCGAACCGCCTTGCCGTCGGCTGCGGTTCCGCCCGGCCAGAGGTTGCCGACCGACAGTTCCACGCCCGTTCGAACTGCTGCGGCGGGATTCCCCGGGGGATCCGCAGAGCCGATTGCAGCAATAATGAAATCCGCGCGGCTGACAGTCGCGCCGCTAAGCCCGAACCAAAAGACGGCTATGCCGACGCGAGCGACCGAGATCGCAAATCGGCGTATGTAAACGGCAAGAGGCAGCCCTGTGGGCTGCCTCCAGTTTCCGGATCGCGCGGACATTGAGGTCAGCAGATGCCACTCAATTCTGCACGTAGGTAATCTTGCCGTCAGCGCCCTTCTTCCAGGTGTAGACGACGTAGTCGGGGCGGGTGATATCGCCCTTCTTGTCGAAGCTGAGGTCACCAATCACGGTCTTGAACTTCTTGCCGGATCGAGTCGCCTCGGCAACCTTCTTCGGGTCGACCGACTTGGCATCCGTAGCCGATTCAGCAATCACCTGGAGTGCCGCATAGCTGTAGAGCGTGTAGGATTCCGGCTTGTAGTTCTTGTCCAGGAACTTCTTGACGACTTCAGCCGCCTCGGGGCGCTTCTGCGGATCGGGCGGGAACGTCATCAGCGTGCCTTCGACGCCGGGGCCGCCGATGGCCGCGAACTCGTCGGTCGTGATGCCGTCGCCTGACATCAGCACTGCACCGACGCCCTGGTCACGCATCTGCCGGACGATGAGGCCGCCTTCCGTATGCAGGCCGCCCCAGTACACGACTTCCGCGCCGGAGGCCTTGATCTTTGACACCAGCGCCGAGAAGTCCTTCTCGCCGGTGTTCACGCCTTCATACAGCACTTCCTTGATGCCGGCCTTGTTGATGCCCTTCTGGGTCTCGTCGGCCAAGCCTTTGCCATAGGTCGTCTTGTCATGAACGATGGCAACCTTCTTACCCTTCAGTGTGGTTGCAATATATTGCGCAGCCACCTCTCCCTGCTGATCATCGCGGCCGCATGTGCGGGCGACGTTCCAAAGTCCACGCTCGGTAATCTTGGGGTTCGTCGCGGACGGCGAGATCATATAGATGCCGTTCTCGGCATACACTTCAGAGGCGGGCATCGTGACGCCCGAGTTAAAGTGGCCAATGACGAACTTTACCCCGTCGCCGACGAACTTGTTGGCCACGGAAACACCCTGTTTGGGATCCGACACGTCGTCACCCAGCGACAGCTCGAGTTTCTGACCGTTGATCCCGCCGGCAGCGTTGATATCGGCCACCGCCTGTTCGGCCCCGTTCTTCAACTGCGCGCCAAAGGCGGCATTCGGTCCCGTAAGCGGCCCAGCCACTCCGATCTTGATTTGCGCGTCGGCTGTTCCAGCAAACGCCAGGCTCGCAGCAAGCGCGATCCCCGACCACACGAGCTTATTCATTCACGCACTCCCTTGCATGACGGACCTAGACGCGGTTTGCGCCCAGATCAGGCGAATGGCCTCGCCTAGAAGGCCGCATAATTCCCCGAAATAAGGGCGAAGTCACGTCGATTCACAGGCGGCAACGGTATTGTGGCGCCGGAAATGGCGGCTTATTGCTGCGCCGCGCGCCCAAAGATCCAGCCGTACTGGGCCGCCATCTGTCGCGCCCTCGTCAGCCGATAGCCGGCGGTGGCCGTCGCGAACACCACAAGGAAATCGACGACATAGTTCTTCAGAGACAGAAGGACTTCCCAAAACAGGGCGTAGTGAAAAAAGCGGACGGCGGCGGCCAGCAGCACCATGTACAGCGGGATGTGCCAGAACGGCCGCCAAGTTTGCGCCATCGCCCGCCCGGAAACGAAACCCGCAGAACCGCCCAAGATCAAAGTAATGAGAAAGAAAATCCACAGGCCGTTGGGACCGGTCTCGTACAAGGCGCCGAGCATGGTTCGCCTACCTCCGCTGCATTTCTAGTGGCGTCCGCCCTCGAGATAGGCGGAGCGAATTTCGGGGCGCGCGAGAAGCTCCTGACCGGTCCCGGTCATCGTGATCAGCCCGTTCACCATGACGTAGCCGCGGTGCGCAAGACGCAACGCGTGGAAGGCGTTCTGCTCGACCAGGAAAATGGTCATGTGTTGCTGCCGATTGAGATCGCGAATGACCTCGAAAATCTGTTTGACGATGAGAGGGGCCAATCCAAGGGACGGCTCGTCAAGAAGGAGGAGCTTGGGGCGGCTCATGAGCGCGCGGGCGATGGCAAGCATCTGCTGTTCGCCGCCCGACAGGGTGCCGCCGCGCTGATGCAGCCGCTCCTTCAACCTCGGAAAGAGCCGTGTGACGCGGTCGAGGTCCTCCTCAAAGTGCGCCAGATGGTCGATCTCGGCGCCCATCTGGAGGTTTTCCAGCACCGTCATGCGGGGGAAAATGCGCCGGCCTTCGGGTGCTTGGGCGATTCGAAGGCGCGCGATCTCATGTGTGGGCAGGCTCGTAATATTCTGGCCTTGGTAGACGATCCGCCCTTCGCGCGCCCGAGGATTGCCGAAGACCGTCATCATCAGCGTCGATTTGCCGGCGCCATTGGCCCCTATCAGGGTAACGATCTCGCCTTCGTGGACGTCGAGGTCTACGCCCTTGAGTGCCATGATGTTCCCATAGAAGCTTTTGACCTGCCGAATGGACAGCAGCGCGTCGCTCATGGGGCGATCCCCACCCCTGCGAGAGCAACCTCGTCGTCCTCGACGCCAAGATAGGCAGCCACAACCTTGGGATCGTTGCGGACGTAGCTCGGGGGGCCGTCCGAAATCTTGGTACCGTATTCCAGCACGACCACATGGTCGGAAATCTCCATCACCACCGACATGTCGTGCTCGATCAGCAGGATGGACGTCTTGTGCTCGCTCTGGATCGATTTCAGGAGTGCATTAAGCGTAGCGCTTTCGCGCGGGTTGAGGCCCGCGGCCGGTTCGTCGAGGCATAGCAGAACGGGTTCGGTGCACATGGCACGCGCGATCTCAAGGCGGCGCTGATCGCCGTACGGCAGGTCGCCTGCGGCGACATCGGCGCGGTCGAGAAGGCCGATGCGATCAAGCCAGTAGCGCGCGAGATCCACGGCGCGGGCCTCCGCCCGGTAGTACGATCCTGCTCCAAACATGCCAAGCACGGTCCAGCCGGACGCACGCATAAGAGTGTTGTGCTGCGCCACGATGAGATTTTCGAGCACCGTCATGCCCGTGAACAGCCGGATGTTTTGGAAGGTTCGGGCCACTTTGGCCTGTGAGGCGATTTCGAAATCCGGCATACGCTCGAGCAAGTAGATGCGTCCCGCCGCGGCCGCCATCGAACGGCGACCGCTTCTGGTCAGCACATCGATGTCGGATGGCGTCGCGGAACCTTCAGACGAGAGCAGAATGCGACCCGACGACGGTTTGTAGAACCCGGTGATGCAATTGAAGACCGTGGTCTTGCCGGCGCCGTTCGGTCCGATGATGGCGGTGATGTCGCCGCGACGGGCGCTGAAGGAGAGATCGTTGATGGCAACGAGGCCGCCGAACTGCATCATCAGGTGCTCGACCTCGAGCAGCGGCTCGCGCTCGCGCTGCGTAGCCATCAGCCGTGCCCCTCTTTGACAAGATCACCCGAAACGGACTTCCGCTCCTTCAGGTAGATCGAGGGGTAGCGCGTCGAGATGAGACCGCGCGGTCGCCAGATCATCACCAGCACCATGGCCAGCCCGAAGATCAGCATCCGATATTGGACCGGATCGAAGCTCGCGCCGAATACATGCTTCAGCCAGTCCAACTCGCGCAAGATTTCGGTCCCGCCTATCATCGCCACCGCGGCGATCGCTACTCCGATTTGGCTACCCATTCCGCCCAGGACCACGATGGCGAGAATGATCGCGCTCTCCATGAACGTGAACGATTCCGGGCTGATGAAATTCTGCCTGGCGGCGAAGAACGCACCGGCAAAGCCGCCGAACCCCGCGCCGATGGCAAACGCGGTGAGCTTGGTGTTGGTCGTGTTGATGCCGAGGGAACGGCAGGCAATTTCGTCCTCGCGCAGGGCCTCCCACGCCCGGCCGACGGGCAACCGGCGCAGGCGCAATGTCGCCCAGTTGGTGAGCAGAGCCAGGCCAAGGATGAGGTAGAACAGGAAGATCGTGCGGTATAGCGGCGTGAACTCGAGCCCAAAGATCGCGGAAAAGCCGCTGTCGGATGCATTGAAGGGTATCCCAAAGAAGCTCGGCCTTGGAATGCCCGAGATGCCGGCATAGCCGTTTGTAACGTCGATCCAGTTGATCAGCACCATCCGAATGATCTCGCCGAATGCCAGCGTGACGATGGCGAGATAATCGCCCCGCAGTCGCAGCACCGGAAACCCCAGGATAATGCCCCAGAATGCGGAGAGGATGCCGGCGACGGGCAGGCATATCCAGAAGGCCCAAAGCGGCCAGAAGCTCGGGCCGATCATGTCGGCCATGAACTGCTTGATGGGCTCATTCGCGGCGAGAAGGGCGTAGGAATAAGCGCCCACCGCGTAGAACGCGACATAGCCCAGATCGAGCAGGCCGGCCAGGCCGACCACAATGTTCAAGCCCCATCCGAGCATGACATAGATCAGGATCTGAATACCGAAGTTATCGATCCATTTGAGCGAGGCCGCCTTTCCGACAAGCAGCAGCATGAGAAAGGGGTAAACGATCAGCAGGGCGAGACCGATGATCGCTACGGCGCGCGCGATCCCCGACCCGTTGAATGTCAGCGAACGCGCTTTAGGCGCCGCGCGCCGCGCCGGGATCATCAGGTACACAAGGCGGCCGAAGAACGCGACCGCAACGGCGATGGCAACGTAGTCCCAGCGCTCGCGCAGGATGAGCTGGTTCTCAAGATTGGTCTCGGTGCGCAGCGCAAGAATGGGTACGGCCAGACCGAGCGCCAGAAGGCCGGCTTTTCCTGCGTCGATGATTGCGGCCCCGATCCCAAGCGATTGTGTCGAGCTGTGGTCCAGACCAGCGCCCGGCATCGAGATCAGACCTTCTCGACTTCGGGCCGCCCGAGAAGCCCGGACGGGAGGAAGATCAAGGTGATGGCCAGAACGCAGAACGTGGCGACGTCCTTGTAGTCGATGGAAAAATAGGCCGACCAGAACGTTTCAATCAGGCCGATGAGAAGTCCGCCGATGACGGCGCCCGGCAGCGAACCAATGCCGCCAAGAACGGCCGCAGTGAACGCTTTGACGCCTGGCACGAAACCGTCGGCGAAGTTCACGACGCCATAATGGACCATATAGAGCAGCCCCGCGACCGCGGCCAGCGCCGCCCCGATGACAAACGTCAGAGATACCGTACGGTCCACATCGATGCCGAGAAGCGAGGCCATCCGCCGGTCCTGCTCGCAGGCGCGCTGAGCGCGGCCGAGCGCGGTGCGCTGGACAAGAAACGAAAAGGCGATCAGCAGGACGGTGGTCGTAACGATAATCAGGATCTGCTTGTAGGAGAGCGTCACGGCATAGTTGGCGCCGTCACGCAGCACAATGATATCGTTCAGCATCGGAGGCACGGGCTTATTGCGCGGTCCCTGCGCCACCTGCACGAGGTTCATCAGGAAGATCGACATGCCGATCGCTGAAATCAGGGGGGCGAGGCGGAACGAACCGCTGAGCGGCCGATAGGCGAGCCGCTCGATGGTCCAGGCCCACAGGGAGGTCAGTGCCATTCCCAGCAGTAGCACCACGAGCAGGGCCAGCACCAATGATCCAAAGCCCAGAACTTGGGTGAGGAATAGAAAGAAGATCAGGGCGATGAATGCCGACACCATGAACACATCGCCATGGGCGAAGTTGACCATGCCGATAATGCCGAACACCATCGTGTACCCGATGGCGATCAGCCCATAGATCGAGCCGAGCGTCATGCCGTTGATCAATTGCTGGAAGAAATATTCCATTGCCCCACCCCCGGCCGTGCCGACTGACGGCCATTCTGACGGTTGGGCCGACGTTCAGCTCAAGGAATCGAGGCTAGCAGACACTTTCGGTCAACGCACATGCTTTTGTGCGGCGGCAAATGCCCACAATTCCGGCGGTTCGCGGGTGCGACTTAAGGATGGCGCGCCGCCGGACGGGCACCTAAAGCATGTTGTGTGTGCCATCACAGAACGGTTTGTCATCGGTGCCTTTGCAGCCGCATAGATTGAATGTGCCGCTGCCTTCGGCGATAAAGCGAAAGGGTAGAAGACTGGTGCCCTTGTGCGACCCATCGCAGAACGGCTGCTTGGCCGACCGGCCGCATGCGCACCACAGGTAGGCGCGACCTTCTTCGAGCGCCACCTGGTAGGGGCCCTTCTGCGAGATGATCGGGTCGTCGGACACCGTGCTTCCCCGCGTGTGCTTTGCAGTTCGTGTCTCGATTCCGAAGCTCGCCCAATGCCGCAAATTTCTCGATCATCACACTAGGCGACGTTAAGCTTTAGTTCTTCAATGGTCGAGTTGCCTGCATCATCCGTCCAGATGAACCTGATGTCTCCCGGTCCGGGCACGCGCAGATAGAACGAGATGTAGGGATTGGCCGAAATGCCGGGCTGCAACGAAGCCCGGAAAAACTCCTGGCCGGCGAAGGAGACCACCAGTGAATTGATGATGTCGCGCGGGACGGTCTTGCCCTCTGCATCCTTGCGCTGGCCGGTCTCCATCACGTGGGAGATTAAAGTCTTGATCTCTATGATGTTGCCGGCCTTGGCCGTCTCGGGGAACTTGATCCGGGGTTTTGACATGTCTGCAAATCCTCGGTCATCCGCCGCAGCCGCCTATGGTGACTTTGACGGTTCGCTTGCCCAGCAAGAATTTTCCGTCGCTCAATTCGGCAACGGCCACGACGTCCTGCGTCTTGGCCAATCGCATCCGGCTCGAGGCGGCAGCCCTGCCCGACAGTGGTGTGAACGCAAACGAGGCGACATCAATCTGCGGATTGCCGCTTGCAAAGATATGCAGCGCCTTAACGTAGCTGGCTTCCGTCATCGGGCTGTCGACCGACAGCGTGAAGGGAACGGTATTGCCGTTCTCCGCGATTTCGGGCAGCTCCAGCGTAATCTTCCCGTCCACGGGCTTGGCGTCACCCATGATCTTCTTCAGTGCCTCGTCGAGGGGCTGCTGGCGATCCTGGGCGGCGCAGGGTCCCGCCAGGGCTATGGACACTGCGGCCATTGCGGCTGCCCCAACCAGGAAATCGCGCCGGTCAACGATCTCCAAACGCATCGCACCCTCGCCAAAGCCGCTCCGGTCCGGACGCCATTCAACGATCCGGTTGTTCCGTGGGGTTAGCACACTAGAATATGTGAATGCAAACGCACGGACATAGTGCTCGGCCCTGGCTGTCGGGGGAGGGTTCGGCGCCTCCAGGGAAGTGGGTCCTGTCGGGAGCCATCCTGCTCTTTTGGCTTCTTTGGACCGGGCCCCTGGCTGCCGAGAGCTCTATGCTGAGTGCGTCGCCCGTGGTCCTCCTCCTTGTCGAGGATCGAGGCTGTCCATATTGCGCCCGTTGGGATCGCGACGTCGGCCCGGGCTATGCCCGAAGTCCGGAAGGGCGTTTCGCGCCCCTCGTGCGCCGGTTTCGAGGCTCGCCGGACGTTGGCTTCCTGGACGGCGTCGTGTTCTCGCCGACCTTTGTCGTGTTGAAGGAGGGAAGGGAGGTCGGGCGGATCGTTGGGTATGCCGGACCCGATTTCTTCTGGTCCGAGCTGTCGCTGCTTTTGATCAAAGCCGGCTTCTTGCCGGGAAAAATTTGAGGGGAGACGCGGCGGTTCAGACAAAGGCATTGCCTCCGCTGGCGCCGCGAGCGCGTTCGCAATAGTGTTCCAGCGCACAAAACGGGAGGATGTAAATGACGGGATTAACGCGTCGCGATTTGGGCAAGCTTCTTGGCGCGACGGGCGCCGGAATTTCAGCCTCGGCGATTTTTTCACCGTTCGCGAAAGCACAAGCCGCGGGCAAGGTGGTCATCGTCGGCGGTGGAGCGGGAGGCGCTACTGTTGCCCACTACGTGAAGAAGGAAGCTCCTGCACTGGACGTCACGCTGATCGAGGCGAATTCAACCTACTCGTCTTCGTTCTTTTCCAACCTCTATATCGGCGGCTTTCGGACCCTCGCTAGTCTCAATCACGGCTATGCAGGGCTGAGGAAGATCGGCGTCAAGGTCGTTCATGACTATGCGACGGATGTGGACACGACCAAAAAGACCGTCAGGACGCGAAGCGGCAAAACGTACTCCTACGATCGGCTCGTGCTCTCGCCGGGTATCGACATCAAGTATGATTCGATTGCCGGGTATTCGCGCGCGGCGGCGGCCGTGATGCCGCATGCCTACAACACGGATGCTGCGCAGAAGCGCTTGCTGAAGCGCCAGCTCGAAGCGATGAAGGATGGCGGCACAGTCGTGATGGCGATGCCGAACAATCCGTTCCGGTGCCCCCCTGGGCCCTACGAGCGGGCGGCGATGATTGCGCACTATCTGAAAACGAAGAAACCGAAGTCGAAGCTTGTCATCTTCGACCCGAAGAAGGCGTTTTCGAAGCAGCCCGTGTTCGTGGAGGCCTATGACAAATACTACAAGGGCATTCTCGAGCTGAATCTGACGACCGACATTGACGATTTTTCCATCGCCAGCGTCGATCCGAAGACGAAGGAAATCATCACAAAGGCGGGCAAGAAGGCGAAAGCCGATGTCGCGAATGTCATCCCACAGCAGCGGGCCGGCGAAATTGCGATGAAGGCCGGGTGCACCGAGGGCGATTGGTGTCCGATCAATCCGGAAAACTTCTCATCCAAGAAGGTCAAGGATGTGTACGTGCTTGGCGATGCCGCCGTGGCAGTGGAGATGCCGAAGTCGGCATTCTCGGCCAACAGCCAAGCGAAAGTTGTCGCAGCCGACATCCTGGCGGAGCTTGCCAAGAAAGAGAAATTTCCCGCACGCTACCGCAACACCTGCTGGTCGCTCGTCGCGCCGGACGATTGCGTCAAGATCGGCGCCAGCTACGCGCCGAAGGACGGCAAGCTCGATCCGTCCGGTTCTTTCGTCTCCCAGCGCGGTGAGGACGCAGGGGTCCGCAAGCAGAACTATGCCGAGAGTGTCGGCTGGTACGATGGCATCGTGGCGGACATGTTTGCAAAGACGGTCTCGGGGCAGCCGGCAACGAAGAAGGGCTGATCCGAGGAGACGGATTCAAAGGGCGCAACCGATGTTGTGCCCTTTATTTTCCCGCCGGTGTAGCCCGGCGGTGGCCCTTTGGCAGGGATCCATAGTAGGCCGCCAGCGCCTTGATCTGGACGTCGTCGAGAGAGGTTGCCACGGAGATCATCGCCGGGTTTGGGCGGCTGCCGTTTTTGAAGAATGCCATCGTCGCCGTGAAGTCGGTTGGAGGCCAACCGGTGATCGAAGGAATGCCATTGTCGACGCCATCGATGCGATGGCAGCCGCTGCACTCGGCCGACAAATGCTTGCCGTAGGCCAGCATTCTCGCATCGTCTGCGGCTATGGTTACAAAGACCGGTGCTCCCAAGAGGGCCAGTGCCAAAGCAAGCCGAATGGCAAAACCGTGCATCGCAATGGAGCCGTGTGGTTATGATGAGGTTATCGCGCGACCCAGAATAAGGGGACGCAATCATGCCTGCAACGCCTGGGTTGCAGCTGTGAGTTTGCTATTGAGGCGAAGGGGTTAGATCGTTCAAGGAAAAGTTGTGCGGCGCCCCTTCCATCCCGGCGTATAGTCCATTCGTCTGCCGGCGGTGGGCGGTTCCCGTTCGGGTTCGGCACCGCCGTTGACGTTTAGGTCAACTTTGCATAGCTACGCGGCTTGAACACTGTCGCGCTCACCAGCAAAGAGGCATGCGGCCGATGGCAGAAGTCGCATTTGTCTGCATTGTCGTGATCGTCGCATTTGTGCTGGCGATGCGCCGCGCGCCGTTGTGGGCCTGGGCGCTAGCGGCGGCGATCGCCGCTTTGGCCTGGCAGTCAGGCGTTCTTGAAGGCGATGTCTCGCGGCCGGGCACGGGATTGGCCCTGCTGGCCTGGATACCGGCTGTCATTCTGGGGCTGCTTGCAGTGCCGTCGCTCCGCCGGGCCTGGGTCGTCGCGCCAACATTCCGCGTGATCAAGAACACCCTGCCCAAGGTATCCGATACCGAGCAGCAGGCCTTGGACGCTGGGACGATCGGTTTCGACGCCGAGCTGTTTTCCGGTACGCCCGACTGGAACAAGCTGCGGGCCGTGCCTCCGATTGCCTTGACGGCCGAGGAGCGTGCGTTTCTCGACGGTCCGACCGAAGACCTCTGCCGCATGGTCGACGACTGGCAGGTGCGCCATGCGGAGCGTGACATCCCCGAGCCGATCTGGGACTTCGTGAAAAAGCATGGATTCCTCGGCATGCTCATTTCCAAAAGCCACGGCGGGCTTGGGTTCTCGCCGCAGGCGCAGTCGCTGATCCTCGGCAAGATCGCGTCGCGGTCGCCTGACGTGTGCACCATCGTCATGGTTCCCAACTCGCTGGGGCCCGGCGAGTTGATCGAGAAATACGGGACCGACGCACAGAAGCATCACTACCTTCCGCGGCTTGCGCATGGAGATGAGATTCCGTGCTTCTCGCTCACCGGTCCGACATCGGGCTCGGATGCAGCGACGATGCGCGACGTCGGCTATGTCACCAAGGGCACGTTCGACGGAGGTGAAACGCTGGGAATCCGGCTGTCGTGGGATAAGCGTTACATCACGCTTGGCCCCAAGGCGACGCTGGTCGGCCTTGCATTTTATCTGCGCGATCCGAGCAATATCCTGGGTCGCGGCGATGACATCGGTATCACCGTCGCTCTGATCCCCGCGGATCATCCCGGCGTCAACATCGGGCGCCGGCATTTGCCAAGCGGTGCCGCTTTCCCGAATGGCCCCAACTGGGGCTCCGATGTTTTCATTCCGATGGACTGGGTCATCGGCGGCGACAAAATGGTCGGCCAGGGCTGGCGCATGCTCATGGAATGCTTGGCGGCGGGCCGCGCCATATCGCTCCCGTCCTCCGCGGCAGCCGGCGCCAAGGCCATGCTGCGGTTCTCGACGGCCTATGGCCGGATCCGCAAGCAATTCGGATTGCCGGTCGCCAAGATGGAGGGCCTGGAGGAGCCACTCGTGCGCATGACCGAGGCGGCCTACGTCAACGAGGCCGGCCGCGCCGTCACGGCGGCCATGGTTTCGCGTGGCGAGAAGCCGTCTGTCATCTCCGCCATCATGAAATACCAGTCAACCGAGCGGATGCGCCGCTCCGTCAACGACGCGATGGATCTCCACGGTGGGCGCGGCATCTGCGACGGACCGTCCAACTATTTGCAATCGGCCTATCAGATGGTCCCGGTAGGCATCACCGTTGAAGGTGCCAATATCCTGACGCGGTCCCTGATCACCTTCGCGCAGGGCGCGCTTCGGTCTCATCCCTACCTCTACCGCGAGATCCAGGCGTGCCAGGATCCGGACACCCGGCAGGGTCTCGCTGCCTTCGAGAGCGCGTTTCTCAGTCACATCAGTTTCTCACTCTCAAATACGTTTGGCGCCTTCTTCCACAACGTGACGGGAGGCCTGTTCGGCAAGGTGCCGGATAAGGCTTACGGCACGGCCGTCTGGTATCGCCAGCTTTGGCGCGCGAGCCGTAACTTCGCCTTTGTGGCCGATCTCACCGTGGCGCTGCTGGGCGGCGGCCTCAAGACCCGGCAGAAGATCACCGGCCGGATGGCGGACGCTCTATCGGAGCTTTACCTGACGTCATGCGTTCTCAAGCGCTATGAAGACGACGCCAAGCCGGCCAACGACCGGCATATTGTTGCACTCTGCGCCCAGAACGGCCTCTACCGGTTCCAGGAGGCGATGCGCGGCGTGGTGGACAACTTTCCTGTCGGCTGGGCGCGTGTGTTGATGCGCGTCGTGGTGTTTCCCTTCGGCCTCCCGTATCGGCCGGCCAGCGACCGGCTTGGCCGAGAGGTGGCGGCCCACGTCCTGCAGCCCGGCGAGGCGCGCGATCGGCTGACGCGCTTCATCTACGTGTCCAAGGATCCCAACGATCCCATGGGGCTGCTCGAGGTCACACTCGAGAAGGTGATTGCAGCCGAGGAGATCGAGAGGAAGCTGGAACGCGCGATCCGCGCCGGGACGGTGCGGCGTTTCCACGGCCTCGATTGGGTCGGCGACGCCGTGACGAAAGGCGTTCTCACACAGGCCGAAGGCGAGACGTTGCGTGAGGTCGAGCGGCTGACGGCGCGGGTCATTGCCGTCGATCACTTCGATCCGGCCGAGGTGAAGCCGCACTACATGACGGCTGGGCACAATGCCCGCTCCGCGCAGAGTGCTGCGGCAGAGTGAGGGTGCACTCATGACCACCTCCATCGACACGCTTCGGGACTGGCGCTTCTCGGTTGATCGGCAGGGCATAGCTTGGGCCGTCTTCGACCGAGAGGGCGAGAGCCAGAATTCACTGGGCCGCCGGCCGCTCGAGGAATTGGGAGCCATCGTCGAGCGGGTTGAAACCGGCGCGCGATCCAAGGAGATCGCCGGGCTCGTTATCATGTCCGGCAAGGACAAGGGCTTCATCGTCGGCGCTGACGTGCGCGAGTTTGAGCAAATCAAAACGACGCAAGACGTCGAAGCGGGCATCCGGCCCGTGCTCGGCATGCTCGACCGCATCGAGGCGCTGCCAATCCCCGTCGTGTGCTGCATCCATGGGTTCTGTCTGGGCGGCGGGCTGGAGCTGGCGCTGGCGTGCCACTGGCGCATCGCCACGCGCGACGATTCCACCCGGCTCGGCTTTCCCGAGGTTCGTCTGGGGCTGTTCCCCGGCTTCAATGGCACGTGGCGCTCGATCCGGCAGGCGGGCGCCATGTCGGCCATGGAGATCATGTTGACCGGCCGAATGGTGCGCGCCAGCGCGGCGCGGGCCATGGGCCTCGTCGACGAGCTTGCGCCTGGCCCGCACAATCTGGCCTGGATGGCGCGCAAGGCTATTGAGCGCAAGCGCAAGTCCAAGCCCATGGGCGGCTGGCGCGCGCTGCTGAGGCATTGGCCGATCCGCTCGCTGCTTTCGGGCAAGTTGCGGTCCGAGACAGCCAAGAAGGCGCGCAAGGAGCACTATCCGGCGCCCTTCGCACTCATCGATCTGTTCGAACGGACAGGTGGTGATCTCAAACGCATGAAGGCCGAGGAAACGTCCGCCTTTGCGCCGCTGATGGTGTCGGAGACGTCGCGCAACCTGCGCCGCGTGTTCAAGCTGTCGGAGATGCTGAAGGCTCAAGCGCCGAAGGGCGTCAACTACAAGCCGCTGCGTGCACACGTGATCGGGGCCGGCGTGATGGGTGCCGACATCGCCGGCTGGTGTGTGGCCTCCGGCATGCAGGTGACGCTGCAGGATATGTCCGAGGAGGCCATCCAGAAAGGCATCGAACGGCAGGGCAAGCTGTTCGCCCGCAAGTTCCGGACCAAGGCGCTGCGCGATGCTGCCAAGGCGCGCTTCATTGCGGACCCTAAGGGCGACGGCATCGGGCAGGCCGACATCGTGATCGAGGCGATCGTCGAGAAGCTCGATGTGAAGCAGGGCTTGTTCAAGGGCATCGAAGGCAAGCTGAAGCCGGGC
>CADEFX010000003.1:0-52859 GCA_902826715.1 uncultured Hyphomicrobiales bacterium
GGGATGCCGTACCTGGACGCCTGCGAGTACGATCAGCACACCAGCGCGCAGGCGAACACGCTGCTGGATGTTGACGGCAACTTCCTCGACCCGCGCGTCGAGGTGCGGGCGGGCGACCGCCCGAAGATGGTGCCTTCGACCGAGGTGGACTTCATCGACGTATCGCCGCGGCAGATGGTGTCGGTGCTGTTCGTGTCGCTTGCACTGGCCGTTCTGGCGGGTGGTGTCCTGCTTTGGTACTTCTATTTCACGGCCTCTCCAACACCCGCCTGAGGCCCTCCAACGCTGTCGGGCTCGCAAAAAAAGCAAAAGGGGCTGCAACGTCGACCGTCGCAGCCCCTAATCAAGTATCGGAAGGCGGCTAGCGTCAGCCCTCCGGCCCAAGCCAGACATCCTCCAGCGTCTGATAGATCATGTGGCTCGGCGACATAGTCCAGCCTTTCACGCGCTGGTTAGTCACGACGATGCGGTGCCACCAGAAGATCGGGATGGTGTTGGCCTCCTCGAGCGTAATCTTTTCGAACGCGCGGATATATTTCTTGCGCTCGACAGGATCGGTCGTGCGTGCTTGCGACAGATACAGCTCGTTGAGCTTGGTGTCGTCGAACTTGTTGGATGCCGTTGACCAGCGATCCGCAGACAGGAACTTGACGAGGCCGGTCGTCGGGTCGTCGCTGTAGTCGGTATAGGAGTCGACCACCGCATCGAAGTTCTGTGACGAGAACGCGGTCACCCAAGCTGCCGTCTCGAGCTGTTGGTGCTCCACCTTGACTCCGATCTGCCGCCATTGATCGATGACGAAGACGCCCATCGCCGGATATGGGGCGATGTTGCGGTTGCTGAGCGTCAAGGTCAGGTTCTCGTGGCCGGCCTCCTTGAGCAACCGCTTCGCTTCAGCGCGGTTGGCCGCCATGTCCCGGCCGAAGCCCGGATATTTCTCGATTTCTTCCTTGGACGCCGCCCATTCGCCTCCCGGCAACATGACGCCGCCGACGTGGCGCAGGTTCGTGATTTTGCCGAGCGCTTCGGCACCACCCCAGCGATCGAGGCCCAAGGACAGAGCGCGTCGCACGCGCACGTCATCGAACGGCTTGCGCTGCGGATTGAAACTGATGTCCATATGCAGCAACCAGGGCATCTCCTGCACGTTGGCTTCTTTGCCGAGATTGCCGACGATGCGGTCGCGCTCGCTCGGCGAGAAGCCCCGGAACTCGGCCATCACCTGCCGGCCGCTCAGCGCGTTCTGGCTGGCGACGGCCGATGTCGTTACGGCCCTGAAGCCGTCGAGATACGGCTTGCCCTTCTGGAAATAGTCCGCGAAGCGCTCGCCGGTCCAGTGCGAGCCCGCCACGTGCTCGACGAACTTGAAGGGGCCGGTGCCCATCACGTGCTTGACCGGAAAGTTCGGATCTTCCTTCAGCTTGGCGGCGCTGTAGATGCAGTTCCAGGGCGACGCGAAAGCGCCGTTGACGATCGACGCGTCGACTTCTTTCATCTTGAAGATCACTGTCAGCGGATCGGGCGTCTCAATGGCGGCGATCTTCGCTAGAGAGTCTTTTCTATTGGATATGACTCCCTTTGGCGGATTGCCGATGTGCTCGTACGTAGCCTTCACGTCCTCCGACGTGAGCGTCGAGCCGTCGTGAAACTTGACGTTCGGACGTAGCTTGAACGTGAAGGTAAGCTGGTCAGGCGCCGCGCTCCAGCTCTCGGCCACGTCCGGGATCACGTTCGGATACTTACCGGGCTCAAAGCGCAGCAAGGTGGAATAGTGTGGCGCCACGCGTTGCAGGACCGCGAACGTTTGCGTGCCATGGCAGTCGTAGGTCGGCGGCTCGGCCGCGATCGCGAAGACCAGCGTACCGCCGCGCTGCGGTTCTTGCGCAAAGGCCGGCGCCGCCGCGAGTGCGGCCCCTAGGGCCACCAAGCCGAGCATGGGTCGTAAGTGTTGTTGCATGCGTGTTTCCTCCTTAGATCGCCCTTTCCGGCGGTATTTGTTCCCGGTGCAAAAGCCTCTACGCGCGGCCTCGCCACGCTCATAATGAACCGTTTCATTTCCCAAATGCCCGAAATAAGCTCGAAAGACTTTTCTTTCTGCCGACAAAATGAACCGTTTCATTGTACGCGAACTTGGCTCGACTGCAAGCCAGTCGGGCCTGTCGCACATGGTTGCGACCATTGTCAGAGGCCAGCGCTATCAGGCCTCTGCCGTGCACCAGAACTGGTACATGCTCGAAAAAAGCGATGGCCTATCGGCTTCGCATGCAGCCCAGCTCTCGAGTGACCCCGGCCGGGTCTCGGCCGGGTGGGATTTTTGCAGCACGCTGAAGGGAACGTCGAAGAAACCCCGGAAGCGGAGCCCATTCTCATCCAGGAAGTCGGCGATCTGCGGCAGCGTCATACGTTGCTCGCTGACATGCAGGACATAGTCCCGGAATCCGCTCGCCGAATAGAAATCGAGGCTCTTCGACAGTTCTGCGCCGGGAGCCCCATCAGGGAGCTCCTTCAGCCGTTGACGGTAGTCGCGGAGCGCGGCGTCGCTGCAGTCAACCCCTGGGTACGATGCATCGTCCTTCAGTGTCGCCACGTTCCGGCGTGCGAGTGCGCTATAGAGCCCGACCAACATGATGCCGCCGGGCGCCAGGCACTCTTTCAGCGCGCGCCAGCCGTCGAACGGATGCGCCATGTGGTGCAGCACACCGATGCATTCGATGACGTTGAACCGCTGCCGGAACGACGGCTCGGACGCGCCGATGTTCTGGATGTCGCCTTGAACGAGCGAAAGGTTTTTCGCGTTCATGCGCTCCGCCATCATGGACGCATAGCCCAGGCTCGTCTCCGTTATGTCGAGCCCCGTCACGTGCGCATTGGCGCCATAGTCGAGCGCCGCCGACACGGCCTGGCGGCCGGTACCGCATCCAGCAATCAACACTTCGAAAGGGGATCGGAGGAAATCCAGATCCTTGTTGTCGAAGACAGCCGAGAGGTTCTTTAGATAATGGCCTTCGCGATAGGTCAGCACGCCCGTCCATCGCGGGTAGGGGCTCACGTTGTATTGTGTGGCGACCTTGATGGACGTGGCGTCTTGGATCGCGCCGAGCCGCGGCATGCGCCTGGCCCGCTCCAGTATTTCGTGTTCCTCAGTCACTCTTGTCACCAAGGCGTCACGCAAAACTTGAGGCTCGATACGGCCGAGCGCATCGGGTTCCACGCGTGCGAGCACATCGGTGGGCGGCCGATACATGGACCGCACCGTGAAGGCCTGCACAGCAGCCCAGTCGCCAGCCGGGACCATGTCGCCGGCTATAGCTTCCGATGCAAGGGCCTGGCGCTCTTCGGGCGTCTCGGCCCACACGAACTCGTTCAGCCAGCATTGCTGCATCAAGGCCACGGCCATGCGCATCAGGCGCGCGTCTTCAAATCGCGCCGGTGGCACGTCCAGCAGCAGGGTTGCCCGCACCGCTGTCAGAAAATCCTCGATCACTGGCGAACTCACCACCCCGCGCCGCAACGTCTCCAGAAAGAGGCTATCGCCAAGAATTTCCTGATCCTTGCCGAGGCAAACATCGAGCGCCGCGTCGCGCCAGCCGCGTTGCGCACCACGCTCAAGAATGCGCCGCAGCGGTAGCGTTTGTGACAAATGATGAAGGGTTGCTGCTGCGAGCAGATCGCGGTCGGCGGTGTCGTGCGCAAGCGCTGCCTTCAGTCCCTGGCGATTGAGGCGTACGCCATCGGGCAGCTTGCTCTTGCCCAGCAACCAGCACAGACGCCGTGACGCGGCCGTCATCTCAGGATCGACCTGCAAGGCATTGGTTAATTGCTCGGCCGCGCCGCTGTCGTTGCCCACGGCTTCCAGAACGATCGCAAGATTGAAGCGATGTTCGGCGTTGCTGCCGTCGACTTTGACCGCCGCCGCGAAGGCCTTCACCGCACCGGGCAAATCCCCGGCCGCCGCGGCCGAAGCGCCGCGACGTCCCAGATCCAATGAGCGCTGAATCTTTTGCGTTGGCCGCGGGTCTGTCTGAGGCGTCGTAAAGCGCACAAGTCCCCCGCTCGGAGAAACGCATTCTCCGGAGTTGCAATGCCCTGCAATTTTTTGTGTACCCGCGCCGCCCGTTTAGCGCGTCCAAGCGACGCCGGCGCAGTCCACCCTACCCAAGCTGTTTCGCTATTTCCGCCACCCTTGTTGTCGTGGCCGACCGCGTTGCGCGATCAGCGGACTCGTTGTGAAACGTGCCGACGCTGGCGATGAGCGATGTCACGCGCACAACCCAGCATCAGTTTTTCGTGAATTGCACGAAGAGCGAGCGGCCTCTACAGCACTGACGAAACGTCTACGGGCAACGCGAATGCGCCGCACGCATACCGGCCCCAACGAGAACAGTTGGCTGCATGGCGAAATTGGATCTGAGCCGGTTTCGACAGATGACGTTCGCGGATCGCGACGAAGCCGAGACTTTTCTATCGACAATCGCCGACGGCATCTCCGACGCGCGCTTCCCCGGCGATCCGAAAGATTTCTACTTGCGCTATTCGGGTATTTCGCTTGGACATTGCGAGCTCCACAGAGGCGATCACTCGGAGCTCGTTCTTCATATGACGCGCGCGGATGAATATCATTTCATGCTTCCGCAGCGCCACGGTCTTCGCTTTACGAGAGACGACGGCGCGACCCTCGACGGCGTTGCTCGGCGTTCGGCCTTGCTCCTCGCGCCGCATCAGCCCGGCCTGTGCGATGTCCGATCCGGGACGACGGGCCTCTCGCTGGTGCTGCGCAAAACGTCGCTGATGCAACACATCGAAAACATGACAGATGAGAACAGCCGGCCGCAGCGCTTCGTATCAGATGCATGCAGCCTGGATCTTGCCGATCCCGTCGTGAGCGCGCTCACGCGCAATGTCCTCAATGTGTTTTTTGAGATGCAGAAGCTTTCCAAGGTCGGGTTGTCGCGCGTTGCGGCTGCCGATTTCGACGACTTGCTCGTCGGTTTCGCAAGCGCTGTCGTGTCCGGCGATGTGCGCACGCATCTGAGCGGGCGGCCGGCCGATCCCGGCACGTCGGTGGCGCGTCAGGCGCGAGAGTACATCGAGGCAAGGGCCTCCGAGCCGATTCGGTTTACAGAGCTGGCACGAAGCTTGGGCGTGAGCCTCAGAGCCCTTCAGATCGGCTTCCGGCGCCAGTTTGGGTGTTCCCCGAGGGAGTTTTTGATGACGTGTCGTCTGCAGATGGCGCGGGAGCAGCTTTTGTCGGGGGACGGTCATACCAGGGTATCCACCGTTGCCTTCGATTGCGGCTTCTCCGACCTGGCCGTGTTTTCGCAGAAGTACCGTGAGACTTACGGCGAGCTGCCGTCAGAAACGCTGAGACGGCGCTAAGGGGACATATTTTGTCACCCTATTTTCCTGAATTATTCTTCTCGCTTCCTGGCAATTCGGTCAGATCGACCAACGCCGACGCAGCGCGGAAATCATCCGGCGGTTCGTTGGAAACGCAAGCGACACCAGCAATGACCAGTAGGGCGATCACAACAGTGGCAGCACCGATGATCATCGTGTGGCACATGGCGGCGCCTCCGCGCGGGTGAGAATCGCCCAAACCCCTTGCCCAGGCGTGGTTAAATTATTGGCTGCTCTGGGGGATGAGGCTGTTACCGGCGTAACAGCGGCGGACCGCAGCTTTTACGACGATGGTGGAGTCTGCGTTTTCCTCTGCGGGGCAGCGGGCTGGCTTCGCCGCTACAGAACTCCAACCCGATTCACCGGGGCCGCCGGGTCGTCGAACTCGAACAACTCGACGAGAACGCCATCCGGGGCGGCGATCATCACGTATCGCCAGCCTCCATGCTCCCGAAGGCCATGGGGGGAGGCGACGCCTGCCGACTGCAAATGCTGCCAGATCTTCTTGAGGTGAGCGACCTTCACGCCTAGGTGGTGAACCGCGTTGCGGCCGTTGCCTCGCGGCGGTTGATTGTAGATGTGGAGGCGGCCTGACCCAACGGCCACGAACACATTCCTCGATCCCGAAAGCTCGCCGTCGAAGATCACTTGCCCGCCCATATAGCGGCACCACCATGCAACCGTCGCGTCGATGTCGCTGGCAAACAGATGCGTGTGATGCAGATCAAATGACATGCTTTCATCCCTGCCAGGCGCAGCTCCGCGCCTCAAGGCTTGTCTCGGCTGCTGTACGTCTCGGGCGCCGCTATGGCAAACGTAACGCCAATTCCAATGATGAGGGCCGCGGAAATCACGATCGCGGCGACCGGCCCCCACACGTCGGCAATCAGCCCGAGCGCCAGCGGCCCGATGACATACCCTGCATCTCCGGTCATACGAAACAGTCCCATGGCTGAGGCATTCATGCCGGGCGGCGCCGAGTCTACCGCGTACGCGGCCGGCGCGGCGCCACCGACCGAGCTGGCGACACCCCAGACGATGCACGCTGCCACGAACCATAAGTAGGATGACGCGAAGCAAAAGAGCAGCATCGAAGCTCCTGTCAGGATGGTCGCTGGAACGATCACGGCCTTCCTCCCCAACTTGTCCGAGAGCCATCCCGCAGGATATGCCGCCACCAATCCGGATACGCTGCCGAGCATCATGGCAAAACCGATCGCCGAGACGGACAATCCTAGCTGCGCCGTCACCAAGACGGGCACCACAGCAAACAGTCCCCCGGTCCTGACGACGGCGTTCATCAGCGAGATCAGACTGATAAGAACGAACCCGACCTTGGACAACAGCACGCTCAACTGCTGCGTCAAGGGCGGGCGTGAGCGGGTAGAACCCGCCCCGCCAGAGCTGAGATCGCGGGTCTCAGTCACGCCGAACCACGCCACAACGGTCACGATCAGGCTGGCGATGCCATAGGCCGCAAAGGGAGTGCTCAGGCCGAAGTGCTCCGCAAGAAGTCCGCCGGGAAACGGACCGATGCCAACCGCAAACAGAAATGTCCCCTGATAGATGGCGATGGTCCGGCCACGCCGTTCTGGCGTGCTGATGTCGGCGAGCACCACCTGTCCCGTCGTCAGGATGAGCCCAGCACCTGCGCCCGCCACGAAGCGCGCGAGGATGAACTCCGGATACCCCGTCGCCCAGGCGCACCACAGGTTACCGATGCCAGAGATTACCCCGCCTATGGCGAGTGTCGGACGACGGCCGAGGCGGTCCGCCATTTGACCGCTGGGAATAGCGATAAGGAAGCGCGCCAAGCCGTAGGCCGCGATCGCCATCCCGATTGCCGAGGCCGTTACGCCGAACGATTGCGCATAGAGCGGCAGCGAGGGCACCATCGCACCGAAACCAAGCTGGTTCACGGCGACGAGCACACACATCCAGATGAGAATACGTCGTTCGAGCGGCATGCGTGGCAGGGCGTCCCGATGGCCAGCGCCGCAGGCTGACCGCGACATGTCAGCCTAAACGGATTGCAGCAAGCCGTCAGCAACAGGCTGCTCAGGCCTTTCGTTTGGCAATGACCTCGGCCCCGAAGCGCTCGATTCGGGCCACAGCCTCCTCGACCGTCGCGCCGCCGAGCCTAAGAGCCACATCTTCGACACCTATGGCGGAGAGTGCTTGCGCGTCGGCGGCCATGTTTTCCGAGGTGCCGGTGAACATGCGCCGTGCCGAGCCGTCGCCGACCTTGTGATCCGCCCACTCGAAATGGTCCTGCACCAGCAGCGCAATGCCCAGGCTCGCCGGATCGCGTCCCGCCGCCTCGCACTGCCGCCGCACTTCGGCGATGCCGGTCGCGAGCCGCGCCGTCGTATCGAGCGGCCGCGTCTGGCTGTTGTTACCCGGATACCAGACATTGCCGAGCTTGATGCTGCGCCGGATCGCCGGTGCACTCTCGCCGCCGACCCAGATGGGCGGATGCGGCTTTTGCACCGGTTTCGGCGCAAAGATCGCGTTGGAAAAGTTCACATGCTGGCCCGAAAACGACGCCCGATCCTTGGTCCAAAGCTCGATGAAGGCTGAGACATACTCATCCGTCACGCGGCCCCGATCGGGAAAGTTCGCGTCCAGGAGGTCGAATTCCTCCTTCATCCACCCCGCGCCGACGCCGACGATGAGGCGCCCCTTTGCCAGCACATCGATGGTCGCCAGCATTTTCGCCGTGAGCATCGCCGGGCGATATGGGACGACGAGGACGGACGTCAGGAGACGAATGCGTTTCGTAATGCCGGCCAGGAACGCGATGGTCGAAAGCATGTCGAAGCAATGGCCGTGTGACGCGATCCTGAACGCGCCGCCGACCACGTACGGGTAGTGCGAATCAAGCTGGCCCGGCACGACAAGATGGTCGCTGACGGACATGAAGTCGAAGCCCGCACGCTCGGCGGCCTCCGCAACCGCAATATAGCTATCCGCCGTAGAGAAGACGTTGTGCGTGAGCGTGCTCAATCCGAAACGCATGGGTTTCCTCTCACAAGGGGCGGGACACATCTTGGTTTCCGCGAGCTTGGGCGGCAGGTGGACCTTGCGTCAAGCAGGCAAACGGACCCTGCCTCACACTTCCCATCGCTTCGCGGCGCCCGCCGATATAGGCTTGCCACAAAGATATTGGCGTAAGCGCCGAAAGCCAGGGAGATGCCCAATGGATGTCGGCATGATGATGATTTTTTCCAGCTACGGCTGGGACAACATCGGCGACGATCAGGTTTGGAACGAGGACATCGCGCTCGCGCGCATCGCCGCGGACAGCGGCTTCGACGTCCTGTGGTCCGCTGAGCACCATTTCTTCGACTACTCGTTCTGCCCCGACAACATTCATCTGATGACCTATCTGGCGGGGATCTGCCCGAACATCGATCTGGGCACTGCCGCCGTTATCCTGCCGTGGCACGATCCCGTGCGCGTGGCCGAGAACGCTGCCGTGCTCGACATGCTGAGCGGTGGCCGGCTGCGGCTCGGCATGGGCCGCGGCCTCGCCCGGCGCGAGTTCCACGCCTTCCGTGGCAACATGGACGAATCGCGCGGGCGTTTCGACGAGGCCGCCGCGATGATCGTCAGCGGATTGAAGTCCGGCTTCATGGAGGGGGACGGCACATACTACAAGCAGCCGCGCGTCGAGATTCGGCCGCGACCCAAGCACTCGTTCGATGGCCGCATCTACGCAGTCGCTTCCAGCGAGGACTCCGTCGATTCGGCGGCAAAGCTCGGGGCCCGCATGGTCATGTTTGCCGATCGCCCCTGGGAGATGCGCGCACCGGTGATCAATCGCGGCCGTGAGTTGCATCGCAAGTACCACGGCACCGAGATGCCGAGCCTCATGATGACCGAGTTCTGCGTGTGCGGGACTTCGCTTTCGCAAACCGAGGCGTGGGCGCGGCAGTACCAGGGCAAGTTCGTCGAGAGCAACTTCCATCACTACGAATTTCTGGGCGAGCACTTCAAGACCGTGAAAGGTTATGACGCCTATCAACAGAAGGCAGAGATCGCGCGCAAAGGCGGCCTCGAAGGTGCCGTCACCGGCTTCATGCAGGCGGCGAGCTGGGGGACACCGGACAAGATCCTGCGCGGGCTCGAGGCGCGGCGCCAGATCGTCGGTGATTTCGAGCTCAACGTCTCGTTCCGCTTCGGCGGCACGCCGTTCGACATCTCCAAGCAGGGGCTGGAGCTGTTCGCCAAGGAGGTGCTGCCCGTCTTGAAGACCTGGGGGCCTGCCAAGGTGTCGAAGGCTGCCGAGTAGCAGCGGCCCGAAGCGCGTCTCGTTAATTGTTTGTTTCCGGCGTTACAGGTCGCGCAGTCCTCGGCAGCTATACTGAACTGTAGGACTTTCGTCCTATTCTTCGCAGGAAACGGGGCTCTGCGCCTGTATTCTGCGATTGAGCCTACAACCGCTAAGGCACCCCATGAAATTGCCGCTTCCAGCCGCCGGCCTCCCCCCCGGCTCAACGTGGTCATCGCTCGGTCTTGGCGCAAAAATCGCGCTGGCCATCGCCGCCATCGTGTTCCTCGCCTGGCTAGGCGTCTATCGCATCGACGCGGGTCACGTTGGAATCGTCAAACGGTTTGGCAACGTCATCGACGTCGTCGATCCGGGCCTCCATTACAAGCTGCCCTATGCGGATACGGTCGAGGAGATGGAGGTGCGCGAGCGCGCCTTCTCGATCGATCTCGATGCGGCCTCGCAGGATCCCCTGGAATTGCCCATCAAGGTCACCGTCAACTGGCTCGTGAAGCGCGCGCAAGTGAAGGATCTCTACGTCCAGTTCGGCTCGCTCGATCAGTTCGAGAAGCGCATCATCCTGCCGCGCCTCAACGACGCCGTGAAGGGCGTGACCAGCCGCTACGTCGTCAATGATCTGCTGAGGAAACGCGTGGAGTATCGCGACCTCTCGATGAAGGTTTTCGAGGAGCGCATGCCCGAGGACGTGCAGATCACGGGCTTCTCGATCGTCAATATCGGATTTCCGCCCGAGTATACGAAGGCGATCCGCGACAAGCAGGTCGCGCGCGAACAAGCCGAGACGGAAAAGTTCGTGCTCGACCGTCAGCGTCTGACCAGCACGCAGGTGACACAGTCAGCCGAAGCTCAGCGTGATGCCGACAAGGCACGCGCCGACGGCCGTGCCTATGAGATCAAGGTGCAAGGCGAGGCTCAGGCCGAGGCCATTCGCGTCATGGGCGCGGCGCTGGCGCAAAACCCGCTCGTGGTCGAATACAAAAAGGTCGAGCGCTGGGGCGGTTCGTTCCCGACGACCTTCATGGGTGGCGACGCTGGCGCCAATACGCTGTGGTCTCTGCCTGGCCAAAGCGTGGGCCAGCCCGCTGCGGGCACGACGACGCGCGCGACGCGCTAGCTTGTCGTAATCCAAGAGAGCGGAGGGAAGGCCGAGACAGCGGGCCGCCCCGCTCAGGCGCATTGCGATGACCTGCGGTGTGGCATAGTCGGATGTTCCATGGTTAGATCGTGTGTTTGCTTGCCGCCACTCGGGCTCCACACACATGAAGCAACCTGTTCTCTACGAAGCGCTCGCTGAGGCGTTTGTTGCCGAAGGCGTCGACACCCAGTTCATCCTGATGGGCGACGGCAACATGCACTGGGCGACGGCACTCTCGCAGTTGCCGGGTATCCAGACCATTCACGTGCGCCACGAGCACTGCGCGGTCGCGGCAGCCATGGCCTATTACGTGGCGACGGGAAAAGTCGCCGCAGCCTCTGTCACCTGCGGCCCGGGTCTCACGCAGCTCATGACGGCCCTGCCGGCTGCCGTGCGTGCGCGGCTGCCCGTCGTCGTGTTCTCCGGCGAAGCGCCGATCAACGCCAAGTTCTACAACCAGGCCATCGACCAGGCGCCGTTCGTCTATGCGACGGGCGCCCATTATATCGCCGCACACAGCGTGCCGCGCATGCTCGACCACGTGCGAGAGGCGTTTCACATCGCGCGCATCGAGCGGCGTCCCGTCGTGCTGGGCGTGCCCTACGATATGCAGAAGCTTCCCTACACCGCGACGTCGCCTTATGTACCGTCGACGACGTTCTTGCCTGATGGTGGACGACCGCAGCCCGATCTCGCGCAGGTCGCGATGCTCGTCGAGCGCGTCAGGCTGGCCAAGCGGCCCGTCGTGCTCGGCGGCCGCGGCGTGGTCAGGTCCGGCGCCAAGGCGGCCGTCGAGGCGTTGGCCGATCGATGCGGCGCCGTGCTCGCGACCACGCTGCCGGCGCGTGGCCTTTTCGATCAGCATCCGTTTTCTTTGGGCGTTGCAGGTGGTTATGCGTCGCTTCTCAATCGCGAGGTGCTCGGCAGTGCCGACCTGATTATCGCCGTTGGCGCCAGCCTGTCCTATTACACCGTGGACGGCGGCAACATGTTTCCGCAGGCTTTCGTTGCCCAGATCGACGACGCGCCCCGCGGTCTGCGCGACGGCATGAGCGCGGCGGATCTCTACATTCGGGCCGACGCGCGTGCGTCTGCCGAGGTGCTCACAGCGGAATTGGACCGGACGCTCGGCGCCGGAAAGCCGACGGCTGCTGCGATCCGCACCAATGAGCTGGCACATCGCATTGCCAACGATCCGGCCGATACCGTCGCGTTCGATATTGCGCCGGGGCTGCTCGATCCGCGCGCCGCGGTTCGCGCCCTGGATGGCGTCATTCCGCCGGACTGGGACATCGTCAGCGGTTCAGGCCACCAAGCCTACTTCAATTCCCAGATGCGCAATCGCATGCCGGAGCGTTTCACCGCCATCCGCGAGTTCGGCGCTATCGGTAACGGCCTGTCGTTTGCCATGGGCGTGGCCGCCGCCCGCCGGCTCGGCCGCGACAGCAAGGTCGTTCTGATCGAGGGCGACGGCAGTCTTCTCATGCACATCCAGGAACTGGAGACGCTGAAGCGCCATGGGTTGCGCATTCTGATTTGCGTCCTGAACGACGGCGCTTATGGCGCCGAGATCCACAAAATGCGCGCCGACGGCATCGACGATTCCGGCGCCATCTTCGGCCGCCCGCCGTTCGAGTCCATCGCGCGCGGCTTCGGCCTTCGCGGCGCCGAGGTGCGCGATCTCGATGCGGTGCCCCAGCTCTTTGCCGATTTTGCGCGCCAGGGTGAGACGGAAGTGTGGAACATCCAGATCTCCGATCAAGTCACCGCGCCCAGCATGCGCAAGACCATCGCCCGCGGACATGGCGTGATGTGAGTCCAAAAAAACGTAATGGCACGGGAGGAACGAAGCATGATGCCCGCCGAATTCGATACCACGGGGAAAGTCGTTTTCATCACAGGTGCCGGCCGCGGCATAGGCAAGGGCATCGCTCAGGTGTTGGCTGAAGCCGGCGCCGACGTTGCGCTCAACGCGTTGACCCCGAAATATGTGGAGGGAGTGGCGGCCGACATAGCCGCGTCATCCGGCCGTCGCGTCGTCCCGGTGATCGCCGACGTGACAACCACGCAAGGTGCTCAGCGCGCTGTGGACCAGGTGTTGAGCACATTCGGCCGCATCGATGTTCTCGTGAATGCCTTGGGCGATTCGATCCGCAAGCCTCTCGTGGCGTTGCCGGGAACGGACGGAAACGGGCTCTCGGACGAAGAACTCAAGTTCATCATGGACATCAATCTGACGGAGGCGTTGCTCTGCACGCGTGCCGTCGGTCCGCACATGCTGGCGCGCCGCTCCGGCAAGGTCATCAACATCTCGTCGTTTACAGCGCATGCCCGCGGTGGCGATCTGGTCGTCTACACCGCTGCCAAGGCCGGGCTTGTCGGCTTCACCCGCGCGCAGGCGCTGGAATGGGCGCCCTATGGCATCCACGTCAACGCCATCTCGCCCGGCTTCTTTCCGGACCCCGTGACGGTCGGAGAGGAGCGCGCGCGGCAGACAGAGGAGCGTTGCAAGGAGACGGTGCCGTTGAAGCGGGCCGGCCGTCTCCGCGAGGTTGGGCTGCTCGCCCTCTACCTCGCGACCGATGCCTCAGACTACATGACCGGCCAAACCATCATCCTGGACGGCGGCATCGGGCTCTAGCCGGCGGGCACGCCACTTCGCCACGCGCTGAATGCGGCCGGGTCAGTCGAGCTTGATGTTGGCGGCCTTGATGACCTGCCCCCAGCGTTCAGATTCGGATTTCTGGAATGCCGCCAGCTCGGCAGACGTCGAGCCGATGACGTTCATCCCCTGAGCGAGAAGAAGCTCGCGTGTCTCCTGCAACTTGGAAATGGCGACGATCGCAGCATTGATTTTTTCCGCAACGGCGGGTTGCATTCCGGCCGGCCCCCAGATGCCGAACCATGTGCCAACGTCGTACCCGGTGTAGCCAAGCTCGGCGATGGTCGGCAACTCCGGCGCTTGTGCCATGCGCGTGGTGCCCGTCGTGGCCAAGGCACGCAGCTTGCCAGCCTTGATGTAAGGCAGCGATTGCGCAGGATTGTTGAACATCATCTGCACGTGTCCGCCGAGCAGATCGTTCACCGCCGGGGAACCGCCCTGATAGGGCACATGCACGAGATCGATGCCCGCGATCTGCTTGAACATCTCAACGGAGAGGTGCGTCGGCGCGCCGACGCCGCCCGCCGAGGCGTAGGTAATTTGTCCGGGCTTGGCCTTCGCTTCTGCCACAAGCTCGGGAATGCTGTTGATGGCGAAGGACGGCGTGACGACCACGATCAGCTTGTAGTCGAACACGAGGCTGATCGGTGTGAAATCGGTAAAGGGCTTGTAGCCGGGCTCCTTGTAGAGCAGCGGATTGATGATGAGAGAGGAGGCGTGAAGGAGGATCGTGTAGCCGTCGGGCGCAGACTTGGCCACGGCCTGCGCCGCGATATTGCCGTTGGCGCCGGGCCGGTTCTCGACAACGACCTGATGGCCCCACATCTCCGACATCTTGGTGGCATATTTTCGCGCCGTCAGATCGGCCGGGCCACCGGGCGGGTAGGCAACGACGATACGGACCGTTTTTGTGGGAAAGTCCTGCGCTGTCGCGGGGCAGGCAAAGCCAATATCAGCATGAGCAGCCAACCGATGCGACGCATGCGCGTTTCCTTCCTCATATCCTGTCGTCGCTCTGGCGGCGAGTTTTCGCGATAAGCTTAAGCCAACATGCCGCGACTGCAACCGGAATAGGCGCGGCGACGTTCGGAATTCTGAAGGATGCGATCCTGCCATGACGACGCCAACTCTTCTCGTAACGCTCGATGCTGGAACGAGTGGTCGCTCTGTTATCGAGACGACGGTCGGCGCAGGCGCACGCGTCGTATATCTGTCCGATGTTCCGGCGGAAGACCGTGGCAAGGCGCTTGCAGGCGCCACCGTGCTGCTTGCGCGCGATACGTCCAAGGAATTGCAGGCCGGTGAACTGGGTTTGCTGAGCCAGGCAAAGCTGATTCAGTTCGTGACGGCCGGCGTTGACTACATTCCGCTGGGTGATGTGCCGAATGGGCTGGCGGTCGCCTGCAATGGTGGCGCTTACGCGGAGCCGATGGCGGAGCACGCGCTTGCGATGACGCTCGCAGCCTTGAAGCGTCTGCTCGTCGAGCACGCCAAGCTGGCTGGTGGCACGTTCGATCAATTCGCTCCTAATCGAATGCTCGCCGGTTCCGTCTGCGGTATCCTGGGCTTCGGTGGTATTGGCGTTGCGACGGCGCGCGTGATGCGCGCGCTTGGAGCCAAGGTCCACGCCATCAACCGGCGCGGCACTACGGCTGAGCCTGTCGACTGGATCGGCACCACCGCCGAGATCGACCGTTTGCTGTCCACGTCGGATGTTCTCGTCCTAAGCCTGCCATTGACGCCGGCTTCCAACGGCTTGATCGGCGGGCGAGAGCTGGGGCTCATGAAAAAAGATGCGATCCTCGTCAATCTGGCGCGCGGCGAGATCGTCGATGAGGCGGCTCTGTTCACGCATCTGCAAGGCACGCCCGAATTCACGGCCTGCATCGACGCCTGGTGGGTCGAGCCGGTCCGCCATGGTCATTTTCGCATGGACCACGACTTCGTGAGCCTGCCGAACGTCATCGCGTCGCCGCACAATTCAGCCTCGGTCGCGCGTTGGCGCAGCGTTGCACTGCGGCGTGCGGTTGAAAATGTCCGCGCCGCATTCGACGGCGGCCAGGTTCAGCATCTCGTCCCGCCCGAGGACCGCATGACATGAGCCGCACTACGCGCCGGCGATGATGCGCGTCAGCTCGTCCGGCGTGCTCAGCATGGGATAGTGGCCGGTATCGATGACGTGCCAGCGGGCCTTCAGCTTATCGGCCGAGCGCCGGATATGCGCCTCGCCGGGATTGGGTGCCCGGCTGCAATAGAGCACGTCGGCATCCCACGGCTGATCCCAGAACCGTTCCAGCTTTACCGGCTGCGTGAAGACCGCCTCGGGATGCAGCGTGATGCGGTCGGCGGCCCATTCGCGCTGTGCCGGTTCGAGATCGGCGAAAAGCCGCCCCGCCGCATCCTCGCGCGATGGCCCGATCGCCAGCGGCGTATTAATCGCCGCCGGCCGTTTGACGATGTCGCGGATCTTCTCTCCGTTGAACAGAGCCAGCGCATCGGCAAAGACGACGCGGCCGACACGCTCGCGCGCGGTCTCGGCCGCACACGCCATGACCATGCCGCCGCTCGAGGTGCCGACGAGCACGGCATTCTTGAGATCGTGGAAGAACAAGAGCTTCGCGATCTCCTCGCCATGGGTCTCGGTCGTGATGCCGGCGCGGAGCTGAGAGGCGCGCTCGCCGCAGCCATCGAGCGAGGGCGTCAAGACGTTGTGGCCCTTCGCGCGCAGCCGCTCGGCAACGAGTTTCCAGATCCAACTGCCCTGATAGGCGCCATGGATGAGAACGATGTCGGTCATGTCGTTTCCCTACTTCAGTCGCCGTCCCACAAGATGGCGGTCGCTCGGCCGATGCCGCTGGCGGCTGCCGTTATGAGCGCAACGCGTCCGTCAAAACGCATCACTTTCCTCCCGCGCTGGCAGCTTTGGTGCTGTCTCGCTTCGACCGATCGCGGTATCCTAGTCCAGACAGCGGCAGGGCATCCAAAAAATAAAGCAGCACCGGAGGACGAGACGGCAATGCAGACCCTGAAGATCGGCGACGTCACCATCACCAGCATCATCGAGCGCGATGGACCGTGGCGGAAGCCGGAGGACATGTTCCCTCCGTACGATCCGGAGATCGGCAAGCGGCACCTGGCGTCGTTGGATCCGGTCGTCTTCGACCCCGCGTCCGGCCGCATGGTCATTACCTACCAGACGTTCGTGGTGCGCACGCCTAAGCACACCGTGCTGGTCGATACCTGCACGGGCGAGGACAAGGGCTTTCCCCCGCCGATGGATTTTCCGAAGCAGCCCTGGCTCGACAACTTTCGTGCGGCCGGCCTGACGTTCGAGGACATCACGCACGTCTTCTGCACGCACCTGCACATCGACCACACCGGCTGGAACACGATGCTGCGCGACGGCCGCTGGGTACCGACGTTTCCGAACGCGAAATACATCTTCCACAAGAACGAGTATGCCTACTGGGAGGCGGCAACGGCGCGCGGTGCCAATCCGCCGGGCAATGTGTGGACGTATAATTGCCGGCCGATCGTCGAAGCCGGCCAGGCTCTCCTCGTCGACGACACTTACGAGCTCGACGACACGTTCTCGCTGACGCCGACGCCCGGTCATTCGCCGCATCACTGCTGCATCGATATCCGCTCGCGCGGCCAGCATGGCGTGGTGACGGGTGACCTGATGCACCATGCGCTGCAATGCCGGGAGCCGGGCTGGTACACGATCTTCGATACCGACACCAAGCAGGCTGTCGAGTCGCGCCAGAGCTTCCTGGGCAAGGTCGCGGACACCAGCACGCTGATCCTGCCGATCCACTTCCCCAACCCCACGGTTGGCCGGATCACGCCGCACGGCAAGGGGTTCGACTACACCTTCGTCCGGTAGACGAGTGGGCGCAGGCTGTCGTTGACGATGGTCGCAATGAGCGGTGCGTCACGACGGTGTGATCGCCGGATGGGTATGGTTTCTGCGTATCGGTCACGCTCATGAGCTATCGTGCGCGTTGCGATGTATTGTTGGAGGTGACATGAACGTCGATCCCCGCATTCCGTCAGACATCCTTGGCCTCAGCAAAGCCACGCCGGTATCGCGCCGCGGTTTCATGACGACTTCTGCCGCAGCGGCGGCGGGTTACACGCTTGCGGCAGGCCCGGTCAGCGCGCAGGTCGTGACGACCGATGCGGCGGGCCTGAGCGTGGGCGATGCGAAGGTCAAGGTCTCCGATGGCGAGATGCCGGTTTACTTCGCGAAGCCCGCGAACGCGCAGAACTCGCCTGTGGTCCTCGTCTGTATGGAAGTCTTCGGTGTCCATGAGTACATCAAGGATGTTGCGCGGCGCCTAGCCAAGGTCGGCGCGCTCGCCATCGCGCCCGACTACTATTTCCGCAAGGGCGATCTCACCAAGGTCACCGAGACGCCGCAGCTCATGCCACTGGTCAACGCCAAGCCGGACGCCGAGTTGATTTCCGATCTCGACGCAACGGTGGACTGGGCGAAGAACCAGGGTGGGGACACAGGGCGTCTTGGCATTCTCGGCTTCTGCCGCGGAGGGCGGACCGTGTGGGTCTACTCTGCAACAAATCCGAACGTGAAGGCCGGCGTATCGTTCTACGGCTCGCTTGTTGATCCAGTGGGGCAGAAACCGATCTGGCCGAAAAGCGCAACGGAGCTGGCGCCGGAGATGAAGGCGCCCGTGCTCGGACTTTACGGTGAGGCGGACAACGGCATTCCAATGGCACAGGTCGAGGCGATGAAGGCCGCGTTGCAGGCCGCGGGCAAGAAAGCCGACTTCAAAACCTATCCCGGGGCCCCGCACGCCTTCCACGCTGATTATCGCCCGAGCTATCGCAAAGAGGCGGCCGACGATGCCTGGAGCCAGGCCTTGGCGTGGTTCAAGGCGAACGGCGTACTGAGCTGACAGGACTCAGATTGGCGCAGCGCCTGGCAGCGCTGCCGTACCCGTCCAACGACGAGGCGACGATCGATGCGCATGATCGACATCTGGTCGATCAGGTTTTCATTTTGGTCGTCGAGATTGGCCGTGCCTTCGTCCGGCACAAGAATCTTCGGCTCGCGATAAAGCGCGCGCCAGCAGGACGCTGCCGCTGTCCGCCAGACAGTGTCGATCGCATCTCGAGGCATACAATCAATCTTAAAACGCCACTTTCAGGTCACGCGTGCGCGTGCCGCGGTCGAGTACCGACGGCCACTCCAGGCAGCATTGATGTGTGAACGGACGAATTACGGCAATCAGCTTGTTGTTAAGTTTGCATGAGGTTGAGCGCAGCCCGCGCATGGCGGCCGAGCAAAGAGGCGTGCTGCCGGTATAAAGGCTGTGGCGGCTTCCTCCCGTTGGTCGGGCCACGCCCTAGTCACCGGTGAGGGGCCGGCGACCGGAGCCACGGTCCCCCGTGTCTCCGCTCATACGGGTGACGGTCGTTGCCGCTCAACTTCGGCCGTGTCACGTCAGAGACCCTCCACCGCGCTTTATCGAGTCGGCACTCTGAACGGAGCAGATCTCCAGAACGAGCCCACGCAGCCACCGGTGTGCCGGGTCGGCCTCCATACGCGGATGCCAAAGGAGTGACACCGTGATCTCCGGCACGGCGAACGGCAAGGGAAACGTGTGCATGCCGACACGCAAGACGCCTGTGTGTCGCTCTGGCACGGTGGCAACGAGATCGGAGTTGCGTGCGAGAAAAAGCGCACTCGAAAATCCAGTGACGATGGTGGCGATCGTTCGATCGAGATTGAGTTTTTCAAGTAACGGGTCGATGAGCCCTGTGTCGCGGTTATGCCGTGACACCAGAACGTGCCTGGCGCCGGCATAACGGGCAGATGTCATCTTGGCCCGGCTCAGCGGATGGTCCGCGCGTACGACTCCCACGAAGCGATCCCGGAACAGGGCCTGTGCGCGCAGCTCCGGGCCCGTCGTGCTCACGACGACGCCAGTTTCCAGGTCGACTGTGCCGTCACGAAGGGGCGCGTTGTCCTGCATCGGCTTCGGCAAGAAGCGTAACCGCACTCCCGGAGCCTCGGCGCCGACGCAGGCAATAAGCTGCGGGCCGAAGTTTTCGAGAAATCCTTCACTGGTCCTGAGTGTAAAGGTGCGGATCAGACGAGTGAGGTTCAGTTTCTCCACGGGGCGCAGAACCGCCTCGCCGTCCTGCACGATTTGACCCACTCGATCCCGCAGCTCCTGTGCACGCGGTGTCGGAACGAGACCGCGCCCAGCCCTGACAAGCAGCGGATCGCCTGTCGTCTCGCGCAGCCGCGCCAAAGCTCGACTCATCGCCGACGGACTTAATCGCAGTCGCCGAGCGGCACCCGCCACACTGCCCTCCGCGAGCAGCACGTCGAGCGTGAAAAGTAGGTTCAGATCAGGTCTCGACATGGCCGGGGTCGCGGGGGGTGCTCAATCGTTATATGGCGTCGTATGCACTAATACAATGCATTCGTTGCGCCTTACGCCATACCGGTGAAGGGACTATCCATTTGACAGGCGAGGGCGTCAGCGCACGAGGTTCGAAATGAAGCCGATGACACTGCATAAAATTGAAGTGGCCGCTCGGCCCGCCACCCCGATTCCTGGAATATTGGGGCCTTTGGCGGCCCTTTCGCTGTCGATGCTGCTGTCATCACTCGGCACCAGCATCGCCAATATAGGGCTGCCCGCGTTGGCCCGGGAGTTCGACGCCTCTCTGGCCGAAGTCCAGTGGGTCGTCCTGGCCTACTTGCTGGCAATCACGACTTTGATCGTCGGAGCCGGCAGGCTGGGCGACATGCTCGGCCGGCGCAAGCTCCTGCTGGGTGGATTGGTCGTCTTCACGATCGCTTCGGCTCTCAGCGCCGCGGCTCCGACCTTGATGTCGTTGATTGTCGCGCGTGCTGCGCAAGGTGTAGGGGCAGCCGTCATGATGGCTCTGACCATGGCGTTCGTCGGCGATTCGGTTCCCAAAGAGAGAACCGGCACGGCCATGGGTCTGCTTGGGGCGATGTCCGCGATCGGCACGGCGCTCGGCCCAACGCTTGGAGGGTTCCTGATCTTCTCGTCTGGCTGGCCAGCGATTTTCCTCGTCAATGTCCCGATGGGCTTTGTCGCCATCGTGCTCGCGAGAGCCTACTTGCCTGCTGATCGTCCTGATCGGAGGGTCGGTCAGAAAGACTTCGACATTCTTGGCACCGTGCTGCTGGCCCTCACTCTCGCGGCCTATGCGCTGTCCATGACGCTCGGGCGCGGCAACTTCGGATCGCTAGATATCGCCCTGCTAGTGGTTGCCGTTGCCGGCGTCGCTCTCTTCGCGCTTGCAGAGTCAAAGGCTCCATCACCTTTGATCCGATTGGCGACCTTGCGAAAGTCTGGGCTCAGCGCCAGCCTTCTGGCAAGCGCGCTTGTTTCGACGGTGATGATGACGACCCTTGTGGTCGGCCCTTTCTATCTGTCGCACGGGCTGGGGCTCGACGCCCTTCGTGTCGGGTTAATCGTGTCGATCGGCCCCCTTGTAGTCGCGCTGACGGGTATCCCTGCCGGTATCTTTGCGGATCGGTTCGGCGCGCGGACGATCATACTGGCTGGCCTGGTGGCAATCGCGTCCGGTGCTGCGCTCCTCTATGCCCTACCGGCAAGCTCTGGCGTACTGGGCTACGCCGTCCCCCTCGTCATGATGACTGCGGGCTATGCCTTGTTCCAGACGGCGAACAATACCGAGGTCATGGGCGGGATCGCGCAGGAAAGCCGGGGCGTCATCTCAGCGATGCTCAACCTGTCGCGCAACCTCGGTCTCGTCACGGGAGCATCGCTCATGGGCGCCGTGTTCGGCTATGCGACCGGCACGATCGACATTGGTTCGGCGCGTCCCGAAGCCATAGCTGCTGCAATGCAGACGACGTTTGCTGTCGCAGCGATACTGATCGTCGCTGCTCTGGCGATCGTGATTGCGGGTGCATCAGCAGCACCGACGAACGATCCGACAGAGAGACAGTGACGTGATCGTCCGCCCATGTGGATGACGGTCGTTACCGCCCAACGCGACAAGCGGAACGCGTGCCGGAAACTTTCGGATCGCCTGTTACATCCCGCAACTGGGTGCCGTACCACGTCCCGGTTTGGTGTGTGCCCGGTGCGTCCCCAGAGATTTTGATTTCGAGAGAACCGTCTAAGTGCCTGATTTAATTGGTGGAGCCGAGGAGGATCGAACTCCTGACCTCTGCAGTGCGATTGCAGCGCTCTCCCAGCTGAGCTACGGCCCCAAAACGGCGGTCATTTAGTTGCGCGGTCTCCGCATTGTCAAGCGAGCCTGCGGTCGGGAGCGGCGCCCGCTTTGCTGAGGGCACGTGTTCCCGCCCTCTTGTCCCCATTTCATCAAGCGTTTACACCTCAGCACCGGATGCCGGCACAAGAGTGGATATCATGCTCGAATTGCTCAATTTCATCAGCTATTTAATCACACTCTATACCTATGTGGTCATTGCCAGCGTCATTCTGAGCTGGCTGCTCGCGTTCAACGTCATCAACGGCTACAACCCATTCGTGCGCTCGCTCTGGAACGGGCTGCGCGCGGTCACGGAGCCCTTGCTGGCGCCGATCCGGCGCATGATGCCGGACCTCGGCGGCATCGATATTTCGCCGGTCATCCTGCTGCTGGCCTGCTTCTTCATTCAGTCCGTCGTCCTACCCAACATCGCCAAGCTGCTGGTCTGATGCGGCCAGAAGCTGATCCCTGGCGCAGGGGAAAATCGGGCATCGAGGTGAGGGCCCGTGTCGTTCCCCGCTCCTCCACGGATGAGGTCGAGGGCATCGACGAAACACCGCAAGGCTCGGCGCTCAGAGTGCGCGTACGCGCGGTTCCCGATAGAGGCAAAGCCAACCGGTCCGTGGAAAAAACGGTAGCGGATTGGCTCGGCGTATCACGGACGTCGGTGGCGATCATCGCTGGTGCGGCGTCGCGCGTGAAACTGGTCGCGATCGCCGGGAAACCCGACGTCGTTGACGCGGCGATGCGGGACAGAGTGACGGAACTGAAGCCTCGCTCGTGTGCCGGCTCCAGTCCGGATGCGTTCAGGCGCCGGGCTGCGGCCCTTCGTACCCTTCGATGATCATGATGTCGGCCTTCGAGGCCTCGTCGCGGACGGCGGCTGCGGCCTTGTACTCGGGGCTGTCGTAGCAGGCCTTGGCCGTCTCGTAGTCGGCGAACTCGAGCACGACATGGCGCTGGTCGGGCGAAAAACCTCCCCGGACCTCGTGCTTGCCTCCGCGGACAATGAACCTGGCGTTGTACTTCTTGAATGCCGCCGCGTTGAGAGTGATGTAGTCCTTGTAGCGCTCGGGGTTCGTTATCGTGACGTGCGCGATCCAGTAAGCCTTCGGCATTGACGCGTTCTCCTTTGCGAGGGTCTGCGGATAGCTTGCCCGCTTCCGGCAGCGAATAAAAGTGGGGACGGGAGGCGACACCATGCGTACGCAGGTCGCAATCATCGGCGCTGGGCCGTCCGGCCTGCTGTTGTCCCACCTCTTGCATCTGGAGGGCGTCGACACGGTCGTCGTCGAAAGCCAAAGCCGTGCCTACGTCGAGGCGCGCATTCGCGCCGGCGTGCTGGAGCACGGCGCCGCCCAGACTCTCGTGGAGGCGGGAGTCGGCGCACGCCTGCAGCGCGAGGGGCTGGTGCATCATGGCATCAATCTCAACTTCTCGGGTCAAACCCATCGAATTGACCTGTCGGACCTGACGGGCGGGTCTGCGGTCACGGTCTATGGCCAGCACGAGGTGGTGAAAGACCTGATCGAGGCGCGATTGTCGTCGGGCGGTGACCTGCGCTTTGCGGCAAGCGATGTGCAGATCAGCGGGATCGATGGGGATGCGCCCGGCCTTGCATTTACGCAGGACGGGCAGCGGCAAGAGATTGCCTGCGCGTTTGTTGCAGGCTGTGACGGCTTTCATGGCGTTTCACGCGGGTATGTTCCGGCGTCTCAACATCGGATCTATGAGCGCAGCTATCCGTTCGCATGGCTCGGCATCTTGGCCGCGGCGCGCCCGGCCTCGGAAGAGCTGATCTACGCGCGGCATGCCAACGGCTTTGCACTTCTCAGCATGCGCTCGGCGGAGATCACGCGCGCCTATCTTCAGTGTGCTCCCGACGAGGACTTGGCCCAATGGTCCGATGCGCACGTCTGGGACGAGCTGCACAAGCGCCTCGAGGTCGACGGCGCCTTCCGGGTGAATGAGGGGCCTATCCTGCAGCGCGGCGTGACGCCCATGCGCAGCTTCGTTATTGAGCCTATGCAATACAGGCGGCTATTCCTGGTCGGTGATGCCGCGCACATCGTGCCGCCCACCGGCGCGAAGGGCATGAACCTCGCCATGGCCGACGTGCGCGTGCTGTCGCGTGCGCTGGCCGACTATTTTCGATCCGGGAAAACAGACCGTCTTGACGCATACTCGGCGACGTGCCTCAGACGTGTGTGGCAAGTGCAGCGGTTCTCCTGGTGGATGACAGCCTTGCTGCACCGGTTTCCAGATGCTGATGCGTTCGGAGAGCGGCTGCGGGACGCGGAGTTGCGTCATGTCGTCAGCTCCCGCGCAGCATCCCGAGTGCTGGCCGAAAACTATGTCGGCTTGCCGTACGATATTTAGCTGCAGAAGTTATCCCCGGGGCGTGGCGGTGTGACATGCTCGGGCTTGCTCGGGTCACGGAAAGCGCACGGCTGCAGCAGTGCCTTCCAATGTGAGCCGGGGCGTTACCCGATGATCCGCCTGGTTGGCCGCCAGACCAGTGGAGCACCAGCGCGGAACTCGGAAAACGGCGAGCCGGGCATTCGGAGCCCATCAAAAAGCGCATAGGTCACCGGGTTCATGAACGCCCGGCTCCCTTTCCTGGCGCAAACCCTCGAGCAGGCATGCCGCGAGGACAGCGGCGCATGGGCTCACGCCATCGCGGCGATGGCGTCGGCGATGGCGACCGTGCGTCTGGCCATCTCGGCGTGCAGCAACTCGACCATACGGCCGTCGAGATTTATGACGCCCCTGCTCTTGTTCTCGGGCAGCTCGAAAGCGGCGACGATCTTGCGCGCGGCAGCAATCTCACCGGTGCTGGGCGAGAACACCTCGTTGGCGATAGCGATCTGATCGGGGTGGATCAGCGTCTTGCCGTCGAATCCCAGTTGGCGCCCTTGCGCGCACTCGCGACGGTAGCCCTCGACGTCGCGGAAATTGTTGAAGACGCTGTCGAGGACATCGACGCCGTAGGCGCGTGCCGCCGTGACGCATGCGGACAGCCAGTATATGGCCGATTGGCGATCAGGCATGACCTCGGCACGCGTTTCCTTATGCAGGTCGTTGAGACCGAGGACGAAGCACGAAAGGCGTCCGCCGGCCTGTCGCGCAGTGGCCGCAATCTTGGCGGCGTGAATGACGCCCACTGGGGTCTCGATCATGGCCCAGAGCTTGGTTTTCTCGGGCGCCCCGGCGCGCCACAGCGTGTCCGTTGCTTGCTCGACATCGGACGGTCCGGAGACTTTAGGCAACAGTATGCCGTCCGGCGCGGCAGCTGCGGCCGCCGCGATATCGTCAGCACTCCACGGGGTATCCAGCGCATTGATGCGAATGATCAGCTCGCGCTTTCCGTAACCTCCGGTTTTGACAGCTTGCGCGACCTGATCGCGCGCAGCCAGCTTGGCGTCGGGCGCAACCGAATCTTCCAGATCCAGGATCAACGTATCGGCCGGAAGCTGTTTTGCCTTGTCGAGGGCGCGTGCGTTCGAGCCCGGCATGTACAGTACGCTGCGGCGTGGACGCAGGGTCATCGGTCGTCTCCGTTCCTGGGTGCGCCTAAACTAGTGAAGGTGCCTGGTGGCGCCAAGCCGCGGCATCGTCGCGCGCCGGCTGCTGCAGCTTGGCACGCCGGGTGCGATCCTGCACAATATCGAACCGAGAAAAATCTGCAGAGGTCGAATGGCTATCGAGGCAGCAGACATCGTCATCGTCGGAGGCGCGGTCGTCGGAAGCTCGATTGCCTATTTCCTCAAGCGCGATGGATTCAAGGGCTCCGTCGTCGTCGTCGAGAAAGATCCGAGCTATCAGTTCTGTGCGACCGGGCGTTCGCTGGCCTCCATCCGTCAGCAGTTTTCTACGCCAGAGAACATCCGCCTGTCGCAGTTCGGTGTCGGCTTCTTCAAGTCCGTCAAAGAGGAATTCGGACCAGAGGCCGACGTCAGTTTTCGGGAAAATGGCTATCTCATCATGGCCACGTCCGAGGGGCGCGCGGCGCTCGAAAGGAACGTGAAGCTGCAGCAAAGCCTCGGCGCCGATACGGAGCTTCTGGAGGCCCATGAGATCAAGAAGCGCTTTCCATGGCTGTCGACCGAAGATGTCGCAGCGGCGGGCTGGGGGCGATCGGGTGAGGGTTGGGTTGACCCCCATGCATTGATGGGATCGTTCCGGAGCGGTGCTCGGGAAAAAGGCGCGACGTATCTCGCCGACGAGGTTGTTGGATTGACCATGTCGGGGGGCCGTGTTGCGGGCGTAAAGCTCAAAAGCGGAGGCAGCATAGCGGCGGGTACGGTTGTGTGCGCGGCCGGCTGGCATTCCTACAAGATCGCGGCGATGGCGGGTTTCGAGCTGCCCGTGCGTCCGCGCAAGCGCTTGGCTTTCGTGGTGGATTGTCCCGAGCCTCTGCCCGGTGCCGGCATGATGATCGATCCGACCGGCATGTCGTTCCGGCCGGAAGGCCGCTTCTACATCACGGCATGTTCGCCGAGAGACGGGGAGCCCGATCCGGACGAAGAGGACTTCGAGTTCGATCATGGCGTGTTCGAGCGCGAGATCTGGCCGCGCCTCGCCGAGCGGGTGCCGGCCTTCGAAACGCTCAAGGTGCAGAACGCATGGTGCTGCCACTACGACGTCAACACCCTCGACCACAACGCCATTCTCGGATCGTATCCCGGCATCGACGGACTCATACTGGCCTGCGGTTTCTCAGGTCATGGCTTGCAGCATTCGCCCGGCGTGGGGCGGGGGATCGCCGAGCTGATGATCCATGGCGGCTACCGCAGCATCGATCTGACGCGGTTCGGATATGAGCGCGTGCTGCGCGGCGAGCCAATTCTGGAGAGCAATGTGTATTGAGGGCGCATATGGGTTGCGTTCTGGCTATCTCTTCGCAGGTTGCGCGCGGCCATGTGGGACTCGGGGCAATGATCCCCGCACTGCAAAGCCTCGGACACGAGAGCATCGCGCTGCCCACCACATTGCTCTCCAACCACCCCGGCCATCCCATCGCCGCCGGCCAGCAAGTCTCACCCGACCTGTTGCAGCGCATGCTCGAGGCGCTGGATAAGAATGGCTGGCTCGGCGGGATCGATGCGATCCTCACCGGATACCTCCCGACATCGGATCATGTGCGGTGCGCCGCCGACGCCATTCGCGTGGTGCGCGAAAAGTCGCAACGGGTGCGTGTGCTCGTCGACCCTGTCCTGGGCGACGAGCCGAAAGGCCTCTACATCAACGCTGACGCGGCCGTACGCATCCGCGACCATCTCATTGGGCTTGCGGACGCGATCTCGCCGAATGCGTTCGAGCTGGGATGGCTGACATCGCGGCGCATCTCCTGTGAGGATGAAGCCGCTGAGGCGGCCCGGAGCCTGGCGCCGCGGCAGGTTCTGGCGACCTCGGTGCCGGCGGCCGGCGGCCTGATCGCAAACGTGCTTGTTCAGAACGATACAGGGGAGGTGTCCGTCGCCGAGGTCCCGCATAAAGGCAAGGTGCCGAACGGCACGGGAGACGTCCTGTCGGCGTTATTCCTCGGGCACGGCGTGCGTGGCGCCGACGCAAACCTCGCCTTTGCCCTGGCAGTCGCGGGCGTCGACGCCGCCGTTGCTGCCAGCGCCGGGCGCGACGAGCTGGCGCTCATCGCGTCGAAGGAGGCGTGGGCCGATCCAGTGCCCTGGCCCGTGCGTACGTTCGGAAAATCACCCCACGAAGCCGATTGATCCGCGTGCATCCGGCCTCCGGCTGATGTCCATAAGCACATCGGCGCGCTCATTGAGCGAAAGAGAGGTGAACGCGGCACGAATGCTGACATCGCTGCGGCCTGAGATGCGTGCAAGATGGCGCGCAATCAAACCGCGCTCGATATCGGTGACGGATATGCTGCCGATCTGCTTTCGCGCGCCAAGCTTAAACGCAGAGGGATAATCGCCAGCAGGGTCAGCGGCACAGCGTCGCGTTATGCATGGATCGGAATCCTGTTCGGCGCTGAACCACGCCCGGCTACAATGGCATCGTGCGGTCGAGAAGAAACGGAGGAGCTGGGAATGATCGAGGACCGCAGAACGTTTGCGGACCGTTTGAGGGGCGCTGCCACGCTTTTCCAACACGATGCGGCGGGCGGGGTGATACTGCTCCTCGCCGCCATCCTCGCCCTCCTCCTGGACAACTCACGACTGGCCTGGATTTCCGAAGCCCTACTGCAAACGCGGCTCAGCGTCAGCCTTGGGAACTTCGGCCTCGACAAGCCGCTGCTGCTGTGGATCAACGATGGCCTCATGGCCATTTTCTTTCTTCTGGTCGGCCTCGAGATCAAACGCGAGATGCTGGTCGGTGAGCTGGCAACGCGCGAGCGCGCTCTCCTGCCGCTGCTTGCTGCCATCGGCGGCATGGTCCTGCCCGCCGTGATCTACGTGCTCATCAATTTCGGCGACTCATATGCCTTACGAGGATGGGCCATCCCGACGGCGACGGACATCGCTTTTGCGGTCGGCGTGTTGGCCGTTCTGGGCAGCCGGGTCCCCACGTCTCTCAAGGCGTTCCTGCTGGCCCTCGCGATCATCGACGACCTCGCCGCCATCATCATCATTGCCGTGTTCTACACCAGTGACCTGTCGCTGCTGTCGCTCGGACTTGCGACTATCGGCATTTGTGTTCTTGCCGCGTTGAACGCATCCGGGGTCACGCGAATTGCGCCGTACGCGTTGGCGGGAGTTTTCATTTGGGTTTGCGTTTTGAAGTCTGGTGTACACGCGACGCTGGCGGGCGTGGTCGTAGCGCTGGCGATACCTCTCGATGGGGCGGACGAGACCGGCGTATCACCGCTTGAGCGCCTCGAGCACGACTTGGCCCCGTGGGTTCTTTTCGGCGTCATGCCGCTGTTTGCATTCGCCAACGCCGGCGTTTCTTTATCCGGAATGTCGCTCGGATCGATCTTGGAGCCCATTCCGCTGGGTGTGGCACTCGGCTTGCTGGTCGGTAAGACCGCCGGCATCTTCGGCGCGGTCTGGGCGGCGGACCGATGGCGGATTGCGCCAAGGCCGGAAGGTGCGACGTGGGACCAGGTGCTGGGTGTCGCGATGCTCGGCGGGATCGGCTTCACCATGAGCCTGTTCATCGGCATGTTGGCCTTCCCCGACCCTGACTATGCAGCGCCGTTGCGGCTGGGTGTGCTCGTCGGGTCGCTTCTGGCGGCAACCGGGGGCTATCTCCTGCTGCGCTTTGGGCTGCCCGGCCATCGTGGCAACGCGGTATCTGAGCCAGGAGACCAGACCTCTGCGTGAGCGTTTATCGCTTCGCTTTGGCGGCCTCGATCGCGGGCAGGAGCTGATTGGCGAGCGATTTCGGCGTCAGCGGCCCAACGTGCTTGTAGGTGACAATGCCTTGGCCATTGACCACGAACGTCTCGGGCATGCCATAGACCCCCCATTCGATGGCCGTGCGACCACTGGCGTCGACGCCAACCGCGGCGAAAGGATTGCCGTAGCGACCAAGAAAGCGCCGCGCATTCACCGCCTGATCCTTGTAGTTGACGCCGTAAAGTTCGATGTCGGGGCTGCCGGAAAGTTGAACAAGCAGGGGATGCTCGTCCACGCAGGGACCGCACCAGGACGCCCAGAAATTCACGATGGAAACCTTGCCCATGGTGAGGGCCGTTCGCGTCGGCGCGCCGGCTTGCTGACCATCCGCGCGCGCGAGGCCGTCGAGCGGCGGCAAATCGAGGGGAGGTGCAGGTTTACCGATCAGGGCCGATGGCAACTTCGACGGATCGCCCTTCTGCAAGGCAAACGCGAACATAACGACCAAGGCCGCGAAGATCAGGGCTGGCGCCAGGAGCAGGCCGCGGCGGCGCGCGCTCGATCGGACGACCGGCGGCTCAATCGATACTGTCACCGGGTCTTGCGTTCCCATCTATCTGTCCGGTGACGCACCAGCGGACCGCCGCGTGACGCCGCGCGCTTCGAGATCCTTGAGCCGTCGCTGCTGGCGATTGCCATCCACCCCCAGCCAGAGGATCAGCGCAGCGACGACAATCGCAAACGCCAAGTATGCAGCCCATACGAATGGAGCATTGGGGCCAAGATCCACGAGCGCTACTCCGCAGCAAGAGGTTTTGCGCGAGGCCGACTGCGCTCCACCTCGGCCAGCATCATGGATTTCGCCCGGCGACGCAAAATTTCAGTGCGCATGGCCTTCAAATGCATTGCCAGAAACAAAGTCGTGAAAGCGGCGGCCATTATGAGCAATGGCCACCGCAAAGAGGGATCGACCGTCGAGCCGAAGCCCGTCGATGGCTGATGCAAGGTCGACCACCATGTGACCGAGTATTTTATGATCGGCAGCATGACGACGCCGAGCACGGCGAGCACAGCCGTCAAGCGGCCTGCCAAAGCTTCATCCTCGATGGAGGATCGCAGCGCGATCAGCCCGAGATAGAGGAAGAAGAGAACCAACACCGACGTCAGGCGCGCATCCCACACCCAATAGGTGCCCCAGCCGGGTTTGCCCCACAGCGAGCCCGTTAGCAGCGCCAGCAACGTGAAGGCAGCGCCAAGCGGAGCCGCGGCCTTGGCCGAGACGTCCGCCAGCGGATGCCGGAAGACGAGAAGGCCGAAACTCGACAGGGCTACAAACCCGTAAGCCATCATTGCCAGCCATGCGGAGGGCACGTGCACGAACATGATTTTCACGGTGTGTCCGTGCTGATAGTCCGGCGGCGCAGTGGCGGCAAGATACAGGCCCCACGCCAGCAGAGCGGCGGCGAGCACCCACAGAACCGGCATTAGAGTGCCGGAGATCTGCATGAAACGAGTCGGGTTGGCCAGCCTTTGGGTCAGGGACTGCATGGCAATGATCTAGTCGTACCTCCGGTAAAGTGCAATTTGCGCACTTTGGCGCAACCGTGAGCTGGGTTCATCTTCACTGCATCTGGAAGCGCAGGGCTGCTGCGACTGCCAAGGGCGCGATGACCACCGAAACCAGCGAGATGGCAAGGAGAAGCATGAACGGGGGCCCAAACTCAGCCGTTCCCGTCTGCACGGCGGTGGTTGCCAGAACGCCAAAAATCAATGTGGGAATGGAGAATGGCAAAACTAAGAGTGAAATGAGAAGCCCTCCACGGCGGCTGCGCAGCGTGAGCGCAGCGCAGATCGCCCCGATGAAGCTGATCGCAGGAGTGCCACCGATCAATGTGGCGAGCAAGGCGGGATAGGCCGCTAGATCGAGGTTCAGAAGCAATCCAAGAAAGGGTGCCATCAGCGATAGTGGAACGGCCGTTGAGAGCCAATGTGCTAGTGACTTTGCGGCCGCAACAAGCTCAAGCGGTGCATCGCCCGTGGCCAGCACCTCCAGTGAACCGTCCTCGTCGTCGATCTCGAACATGCGTGGAAGGGAGAGCAACGCGGAGAGCAGCAAAGCCACCCACAGAATTCCCGGCGCAATGCGGCTCAGGAGATTGAGATCAGGGCCGAGGCCCAAGGGGAGAATCGCGACGACGAGCAAATAGAAGCCCATGGCCGTTCCCAGAGCGCCGCCGTCGCGCATCGCGAGCTTCAGATCGCGGCGCAGCAATGCGAGAAACGGCCTCATCCCGCCTCGGCCTCCCCTACGCCCAACTGCAGCTCGCGTTGTGAGGAAACGTCGATGGGCTGATGTGTCGCTATGACGGCGATGCCACCCCCCCGAAGGTGCCGGTCGAGCACTGCGTCGAGAATGCCTTGGGATGCAGCATCGAGCGACGCATATGGTTCGTCGAGGAGCCAGACCCGCCGGCGCGTCAGCAGCAAACGGGCGAGGCCCAACCGGCGTTTCTGTCCGTCGGAAAGGTAGCCGGCTGGAATATGGCTGAGTTCGAGCAATCCAAAAGCGTCCAGCGCGGCGCCATCTCGCCCCGGCAGGCGGTCAATGCTGTCCTTGGCCAGGAAGCTGCGCCAAAACTCCAAGTTCTCAAGCACCGTCATGCTCGACTTCACCGCGCCGCGATGACCGACGTAGTGACAATGCTGCCCGATCGTGCGCTCGGCGTCGCCAGCCTCCAGCCGCAGTTCTCCGGCGGCAGGCCGGATGAGCCCGGCTATGACACGGATTAAGGTTGTCTTTCCCGAGCCGTTCGGTCCGGTCAGGATCAATGCTTCGCCTTCGGAAACAGCAAACGACAGTCCGGAAAACACGAATCGCTCGCCGCGAGTGACGGCTAATTCATCGGCCGCGAGCTGCATTTGCATGGCAATTATGCTTGGACGGAAAGGATAACCGTCATCGAAAAAGCTCCCGGGTCTAGCCGTTCTCAGCGCCGCATCATATAAGGCGAATGTCTGCCCCGAGGCCAGCTTTTGCCCGCGCCTGCGTGCGTGCGCCGCGACCCCGAGGTATCCGAATTTCGATCACGGGTGCGATCCCCTCAAGGAGACTCCGGCCATGGCCTTAACGCCCCTCTCAGCCGACAGCTTCAAATGCCGGAAAACGCTGCAGGTCGGGTCTAAGACGTACGAATATTTCTCGCTGCCGGACGCGGAAAAGAACGGTCTTCCGGGCATTTCCAAACTTCCCCAGTCGCTCAAAGTGCTGCTCGAAAATCTGCTGCGTCACGAGGATGGGCGATCGGTCAAGGCCGACGACATTCGCGCCATGGCAGAGTGGCTGACGACCCAGACATCGCAACGCGAAATAGCCTACCGCCCAGCTCGGGTTCTGATGCAGGATTTCACCGGCGTGCCCGCCATCGTCGATCTTGCGGCCATGCGCGACGCCATGAAAACGATCGGCGGCGAGCCGCAGAAGATCAATCCGCTGGTGCCTGTCGATCTGGTCATCGATCACTCGGTGATGGTCGATCATTTCGGCACGCCGGAGGCGTTCAAGCAAAACGTCGATCTGGAGTACGAGCGCAACAAGGAACGCTACGAGTTCCTGCGCTGGGGTGGCAGCGCGTTCAACAATTTCCAGGTCGTGCCTCCGGGCACTGGCATCTGCCACCAGGTCAACCTGGAATACCTGGCCCAGACCGTCTGGACCAAGACGGTGGGCAAGGTGGAGCAGGCGTTCCCAGATACTTGCGTCGGCACGGACAGCCACACGACGATGGTCAACGGACTCTCGGTGCTGGGCTGGGGTGTGGGTGGTATCGAGGCAGAGGCGGCCATGCTTGGCCAGCCCGTCGCCATGGTCATCCCTGAGGTCATCGGCTTCCGCCTCAAGGGCCGGCTCAAGGAAGGCATCACTGCGACCGACCTCGTGCTGACCTGCACGCAGATGTTGCGCAAGCGCGGCGTGGTCGAGAAGTTCGTCGAGTTTTTCGGCGACGGGCTCGATCATCTAACGATCGAGGATCGCGCAACCATCGCCAACATGGCGCCTGAGTATGGCGCCACATGCGGCTTCTTCCCGATCGACGCTGACACCATCAAGTATCTGCGCGCCACGGGCCGCAAGGCCGATCGCGTCGCGCTGGTGGAAGCCTACGCGAAGGCGCAGGGCCTGTGGCGTGATCCGGGCATGGAGCCGGTGTTCACCGACGTCCTGGAACTGGACATTTCAACCGTCGAGCCCTCCCTGGCCGGACCCAAGCGTCCGCAGGACCGCGTGCCCTTGAAGGACGTGAAAGCAGGATTCGCGAAAGCTGTGCCTGACATCGTCAAGGGTGCCGCACTCGGCAAGACCGTGAAGGTCAAGGGCACGGACTATGAAATCGGCCACGGCAGCGTGGTCATTGCAGCGATTACGTCCTGCACCAACACATCCAACCCGTCGGTGCTCGTGGCGGCCGGTCTCGTGGCCCGCAACGCTCTTGCCAAGGGCCTCAAGGTCAAGCCGTGGGTGAAGACCTCGTTCGCGCCCGGCTCGCAGGTCGTCACCGACTACATGACGAGAGCCGGTCTGCAGACTGATCTGGATGCGATGGGGTTCAACCTGACCGGCTACGGCTGCACAGTCTGCATCGGCAACTCAGGCCCGTTGCCGGAACCCGTGTCCGAAGCCATCCATGCCGGCGATCTCATTGCAGCGGCCGTGTTGTCGGGCAACCGCAACTTCGAGGGGCGCGTGCACCCTGAGGTGAAAGCGAATTACCTCGCTTCGCCGCCACTCGCCGTCGCCTACGCTATCGCCGGTACGTTGAACATCGATATGACGACGGAGCCGCTTGGCCAGGATGGCGACGGCCGCGATGTGTTCCTGCGCGACATTTGGCCGACCTCGTCCGAGATCGCCGAGATTGTTCGCTCATGCGTCACGCCTGATACCTTCGCCAAGCGCTATAGCGACGTCTTCAAGGGCGACGAGCAGTGGCAGAAGATGGGCAAGGCTCGCTCAAGTCTGACGTACAGCTGGAACTCGGGCTCGACCTATGTTCAGAACCCGCCGTACTTCGAAGGCATGACAATGACGCCGGCGCCGATCGAGGACATCGTCGGCGCACGCGTTCTGGGAATTTTCGGCGACTCGATCACGACCGACCACATCTCGCCCGCCGGTTCGATCAAGCGGGATGGACCAGCTGGAACATTCCTGATCGAGCGGCAGGTGCGGCCGGCGGATTTCAATTCCTACGGTTCGCGCCGCGGCAACCACGAAGTCATGATGCGCGGCACATTCGCCAACATCCGTATCAAGAACATGATGCTTGGCGGCAAGGAGGGTGGAAACACGGTCCACTATCCGTCCGGTGACGAGATGTCGATCTACGATGCTGCCATGCGCTACAAGAACGAGGGCGTCCCGCTGGTGGCCTTCGCCGGCAAGGAATACGGCACGGGCTCGAGCCGTGACTGGGCGGCCAAGGGGACGCGGCTACTGGGTATCCGTGCTGTCATCGCCCAGAGCTTCGAACGTATTCACCGCTCCAACCTGGTTGGGATGGGTGTGCTGCCGCTGGTGTTTGAGGACGGTTTGTCTTGGGCCGATATCGGCTTGAAGGGCGACGAAACCGTTACGATTACCGGTTTACCCACGCTTCGGCCGCGCCAGCAAGTTGTCGTAAACGTTACCTACGCCGACGGCGTTACGCGCGAGGTTCCGACGCTATGCCGGATCGATACCGAGGATGAACTCAGCTACTGGCGCCATGGCGGTATTCTGCCATACGTGCTGCGCGGGCTGGCGGCTGTTGCATGAGGCTCTCGTCCGGCGGGTCGATCGGCCCGACTCACCCTTTCGTGACTCGCAATTGATGCGAGTCGCATCAATATTCCGCCCATACGGGAGGCTGACCGACATGGGAATGGACCCTTAAGTACAATGCGAATACTTAGGTACTTTGCGGTGGTCACTGGTGCCGCGGTTATTCCGCTGATGGGATTGCTTGGCGGCACTCGGGCCCTGGCCCAAACACCGGTGGTGCAGGCCAGCCAGCCCAAGGCCGTCTTGGAGCTTTACACCAGCCAGGGTTGTTCATCCTGCCCCGCCGCAGACGCACTCCTCGGTGAGTACGTGAAGAGGGGCGATGTCGTTGGGTTGACGCTTCCCGTCGACTATTGGGATTACCTTGGCTGGAAGGACACTTTGGCAGACGCCAAATTTACGGCGCGCCAGCGCGCCTATGCGAAAAGTCGGGGTGACGGTCGCATCTACACCCCTCAAATCGTTGTCAACGGATTGGCGCATGCCAACGGTGCCCATGCCAACGACATCGACCACGCCATCACGAAGACGATGGCTAAGCTGAGCGGCTCGCGCATTCCCCTCAATGTCACCAGCCGGGATGGCAGGATCGTGATCGACGTCGGCGCCGTGGCGGAAGGCGACAAGGCCGGTGATGGGGCGGTGTGGGTCGCTTTCCTACGGAAAGAGATTCAGGTCCCCGTCCGCAAGGGCGAGAATCAGGGCCACATGCTGACCTATTACAACGTCGTGCGGGAGTGGAAGCAGGCCGGCACTTGGAATGGCAAGCCCATGACATTTCGGCTCGATCGTCAGAGCGTAAAATCGGATGTCGATAGCTGCGCGGTGCTGCTTCAGGGTGGCATGACCGGACCGATCGTCGGAGCGGCTTATCTCGCCAACTTATGAAGGGCTCGTCGGGCGAGGCTGCCGCTATGCAGCCAGCCCACGCTTCTTCAGCATGGCCTGACTGGTCGGGAGGCGGCCGCGGAATGCCGTATACGCCTCCACCGGGTCGCGGCGATTGCCGGCCGAATAGATAAACTCCTTCAGCCGCTGGGCCGTCTTTCGATCAAACACGTTGCCCGTCTCCTCGAAGGCGCCAAAGGCATCGGCGTCCATTACCTCAGACCACATATAGCTGTAGTAGCCCGACGCATAACCGCCGCCTGAGAAGATGTGCGCGAAGTGCGGCAGCCGATGCCGCATTGAGATCTCGGGAAGCATTCCGAGTTTTTTAAGCAGTGCAGTCTCGAAGCTCGTCATGTCGACGTGCGATGCGTCCGTCAGTGAATGCAGTTCCAGATCGGCCAGCGCCGACGATACGTACTCCAGCGTGGTGCAGCCTTGGTTGAATTTCTGAGATGCATCGAGACGCTCCATCAGCGCATCCGGCATGCGCTTGCCCGTGCGGAAATGCACTGCGAAACGCTTGAGGATGTCCGGCGTCTGCAGCCAATGCTCGTAGAGTTGCGACGGCAGCTCGACGAAATCCGTCGACACCGACGTGCCGGCAATGGAGGGATAGGTGACATCAGACAGCAGGCCATGCAGCGCATGCCCGAACTCGTGGAACAGGGTGCGCGCATCGTCCATGGACAGGAGCGCCGGCTCGCCGTCCGCGCCGCGCGAGAAATTCATGACGTTGACGACGATCGGGCGGATCTCGCCGCGGAGCTTCTGCTGACCGCGGAACACGCTCATCCAGGCACCGCTGCGTTTCGACGGCCGGGCGAAGTAATCTCCGAGAAAGACACCGACGTGCCTACCGTCGGTGTCGGTCACCTCCCAGACGCGCACATCGGGATGATAGCGCGCCAGGTCCGTCCGTTCTGCGAAGGTGAGGCCGAACAGGCGCTTGGCGGTCTCGAAGGCGGCGGCGATGATGCGATCGAGCTGCAGATAGGGCTTGATGGCGCTTTCGTCGAGATCGTAGTCGGCAGCGCGCACTTTCTCGGCGTAGTAGCGCCAGTCCCAGGCCGCCAGCTTGAAATTCTGCCCCTCGGCATTGACCACCTTCTGCAACCGCGCTCTCTCGCGCGTTGCTGCAGGCAGGGCCGCCGACCAAACCTGCTCCAACAACCCGCGGACGTTGCCGGTAGTCTTCGCCATGGTGTCGTCGAGCCGGAACTCGGCAAAGGAGTGATAGCCGAGCAGTGCCGCCCGCTCCGCGCGCAGCGCAATAATTTCTTCGGCGATCTTCCGATTGTCATGTTTGTCGCCGTTCTCGCCGCGGCGGATCCAGGCCTCGTAGGCCCTTTCGCGCAAGTCGCGGCGCGCGGAGAACTGCAGGAACGGCTCGACGCTGGAGCGCGACAGCGTCACCACGTGCTTGCCCGGGTGGCCGAGGTCATTGGCAGCCCGCGCCGTGGCGGTGCGAACGAAGTCGGGTAGGCCGGCAAGATCCCGTTCGCCATCAAGGATCAGCTTGAACGCCTGCTCGTCGCCAAGCATGTTCTGGCCGAACTGCGTGCCAAGCGTAGCGAGGCGCTTGTTGATGGCTGCGATGCGCTTGCGGCCCTTGGCGTTGAGCCGCGCGCCGCTGCGCACCAGACCGAGATGATGACGCTCGAGAACGCGCAGCTGCTCGGCGTCCAGGCCGAGATCAACGCGACGTTCGTAGAGCTTGTCGATGCGGCGGAAGAGATCCTGGTTCAGCGCTATGCTGCTCGAATGCTGGGAAAGCTTCGGCGACATCTCACGCTCGATCTTCTGCAGTGCCGGATTGGTGTCGGCTCCGGTCAGATTGTAGAAGACGCGGGCGACGCGGTTGAGGGACTGGCCGCTCCTCTCGAGAGCGGCGATGGTGTTGGTGAATGTGGGGGGCGATTTGGCCCTGGCGATGCCGTCCACCTCAGCGGCATGCTCCTTGATCGCAGCGTCAAAGGCGGGCGAGAAATGCTCTGGTCGGATCTTGCCGAACGGCGGTATCTCGAACGGTCCGCGCCACGCGGCGAGCAGAGGATTTTGTCCGCTTTTCCTGGCACCCGACATGTTGCTGGCGGTTTTCTTCGTCGCCGTCTTGCTTCGCGCCGCGCTCATGGCCGTTCCGTTCTCCGATGATGGCGATGATCAGTGCTGGAGCCCGCGCGTGACGAAGCGGGACAGCCGTTCGGCAAACTTCGCCGGATTGGCCGGCAGCTCACCCTCCAGAACCAGGGCCTGATCGAAAAGAAGATGCCCAAGCTCGTGCGCATCCTCCTTGTGTCCCGCGGCAATCTCGGCGGCCAACCCCTTGACCATCGGGTGCGATGGATTGAATTCCAGCACAGGCTTGGAGCCTATGCCGCGGTTCTGACGTTGCAGCAGGCGTTCCAGCCCGCGATCCGGGCCGCTGTCGGGAGCCGCAAGGCAGACGGCCGATGTTACAAGCAGCTTGGACGCGCGGACATCGGATACCGCATCTCCCAGCGCTTCCTTCAGCGCTGAAACTATGGGTGCGATGTCGTCGGTCTCGGGTTCGGGTTTGGTCTCGCCCTCGGCCGGAATGTCCGACAAATCCGCCTCGCCGTGCGTGAGCGATTTGAGCGGCTTGTCGTCGAATTTCTGACCCATAGAGGTCCAGAAGTGATCGACGGGATCAGCCATCAGCAGTACTTCGACGCCGCGCGCTTTGGTGGCTTCGAGCTGGGGACTGGACCTGATGAGGTCCAAGCTGTTGCCGGTGACATAGTAGATGTCCTTCTGGTTTGGCTTCATGGCGGCGACGTATTGGGCCAGGGAGCGCCAACCCGGTTCGGCCGTCGTGCGAAACCGGGCGAGCTTCAGCAACTGGTCGCGCCGCTCGAAATCCTCGTACAGACCTTCTTTGAGGACGCTGCCGAAAGCATCCCAGATCTTCTCGTATTGGGCGCCATCCTTCTCGGCGAGCGTCTCCAGCTCCGACAGGAAACGCCCCGTCACGGCTTTGCGGATCTGGGCCACTTGCGCGTTATTCTGCAGAATCTCACGCGAAATATTGAGCGGCACGTCCTCAGAATCGATGACACCGCGCACGAAGCGCAGATAGGGCGGCAAAAGGTGCGCATCCTCGGAGATGAAAACGCGTCGCACATAGAGCCGGACGCGGCCCTTGCGCTCGGCGTCGAACAGATCGTGTGGCGCGTGCGACGGCACGAAAAGCAGCACGGCATAGGACTGGCGGCCTTCGGCGCGGTAGTGCAGCGTCAATGCCGGCTCGTCGAATTGGTGCGCGACCGCCCTGTAGACCTCCTGATACTCTTCCGGCTTAACTTCCGACTTCGAACGCTGCCACAGGGCGCTGGCCGAGTTGATCTGGCGCGCTGTCCCTCCCTCACCGACGAGTTCGACCGGAAACAGGATGTGATCGGAATAGGCGCGCACGACGCGCTCGATCTCGGTCTCCTCGAGGAAGGTCGCGGCGTCTTTCTTGAGCGTAAGTATGACAGCGGTCCCGCGCGGCACTTTTGCCGCCATCGTCTCGGAGGCCTGGGTCACGGTAAAGCCCGACGCATCGTCCGAGACCCACAACCACGCGCTGGTGTCGCCTGCCTTGCGGCTTACGACCTGGATGCGGTCAGCCACCATGAAGGCCGAGTAGAAGCCGACACCAAACTGTCCGATCAGCGATGAGCTGTCCGTGTCGGCCGACAGCCGGTCCAGGAAGGCGCGCGTGCCCGAACGGGCGATCGTGCCCAGGTTCTCGATTAACTCCTGCTCATCCATGCCGATGCCGTTGTCGGCAACGGTGAGCGTGCCTGCCGTCTTGTTCGCTTCGATGCGAATGGCGAGGCGCGCGTCACCCGCCAGCAGGTCCGGATCGGCAATCGCGTTGTAGCGCAGCTTGTCGCACGCGTCCGACGCATTGGAGATGAGCTCGCGCAGGAACACGTCCTTCTCGGTGTAGACCGAATGGACCATCAGATGCAGAAGGCGTGCGACTTCCGTTTGGAAGCCACGCTTGGCGGCCTGATGCGCCGCGTCAACGCTCATTGCTGTTCTCCGGGCATACATATGGGGCCGGTGATTATTGCCGCGCTGCGGCGCGAATCAAAGTGCCGATCCGGACAAACGCGCGCGCGACGACGTCGCTCGACACGTCGAGATCCGCCGCCGTTTTGTCAAGGAGGGAAGATGGCCCGGCTCTGAACTTGGCCCCGGGGGGCTGGGGGGCTGAGATCCAGAGCCTTGATGCTAGAGCCGGGCCTAGAGGCAACATGATCACTATTGCTCCGGTTTGCGGCGCGCGCGGGACCGGATTTTGGCTAAACGGGGAAATTTACCTGGTCGATCTTGGATGGCCGGCGAGGGCCGATTCCAAGAACGGGCGTGGCGGCTCCGGCTTGCACTTGCGCATAAAAGGGGCAATCATTACCTAGGGTGCCTGACAAGGAGGGTGCGCTTGAGCGAAATCGAGCCGATATCTTTGCGCTCCAGAAATGGAGCGAGTCCCTCAGGACCGGCTGCTCAATCAGTCTCAGCGTCGCAACCGGCGACCGTTGCCTTCAATCTCCAGGAATTGCGCGAAATTCTAAACGTCTACGGCCGCAAGGTCGCCGCCGGCGAATGGCGCGACTACGCTATGGATTTTGGACGCGATAAGGCGGTGTTCTCAGTCTTTCGGCGCGCCAGCGAGTACCCGCTCTATCGAATCGAGAAAAATCCGAAGCTCGCGCGCAAACAAGGCGCTTTTAGCGTCGTGGCGCCGACAGGATTGATCCTCAAGCGCGGGCACGATCTTCGGCGCGTGCTCGGCGTCTTTGAAAGGTCTCTGAAGCTCGTCGAGTAGCTTCAGCACTATTTCGGAGCTTCCGTATCGCCTGGCCCAAGCGGCAACTGCATGATCACGGAGTCCAGCCAGCGCCCGTGCTTGTAGCCTACGGAATGCATGGTCCCGGAGAAGCGGAAGCCCATGGCCCGGTGCAGGCCGATGGATCCCGAGTTCGCTGAATCGCCGATAACCGCGATCATTTGCCGATAGCCCCGCTGCGTGCAGACGTCGATCAGCGCGGCGAGAAGGATGCGACCCACCCCGCGGCGATGGGCGTGGGGCGCGATGTAGATGGAGTTCTCGACGCTGAACCGATACGCCGGCCTTGCGCGATATGGGCCGGCATAGGCGTAGCCCATGATAGCCCTGTCGGCTTCGGCAATGAGATAGGGGAAACCAACATCCGCCAGCGCCTTGAAGCGGCGAAGCATTTCCGCATGGTCCGGAGGATCGAGTTCGAAGCTGGCCGTCCCGGTGAGGACTGCGGGCTGGTAGATGGCGGCAATGGCTGGAACGTCGGCTTCGGTGGCTGGTCTAACGGCTATCGCAGACATGCCCGTACATTTCGCTGTGGTCGAACGCCCCTTTATCGCCCGGGACACGTCAAATGCAAAGGGCCCCGCGCCAGGCGGGGCCCTGAGAACTTAAGCGCCGATCGTCCGACTATTCGCGGTTGCCGAACAGGTACAGGAGCGCCTGGAACATGTTGACGAAGTCGAGGTACAGGCTCAGAGCGCCCATGATCGCCGCTTTGGTCATCACGGCCGCATCGCCCGCCACTTCGTAATACATGTCCTTGATCCGCTGCGTGTCATACGCCGTCAGGCCGGCGAAGGCGAGCACACCGATCACCGAGATGGCGAACTGGAGCGCCGACGACTGCAGGAAGAGGTTGACGACCGAGGCAATGACGATGCCGATCACGCCCATGATGAGGAACGTGCCCCAGCCCGACAGATCCTTCTTCGTCGTGTAGCCCCAGAGGCTGAGCGCGCCGAAGGTGGCTGCCGTGATGAAGAACACGCGCGTAATGGAAACGCCCGTGAACACGAGGAAGATGGTCGACATCGACGCGCCCATGAGCGCGGCAAACGCCCAGAAGCTCATCTGCGCGGCTCCCACGCTCATCTTGTCGACGCGGAAGGACATGAAGAATACCATTGCCAGCGGGGCCAGCATCAGCACCCACTTCAGGGGACTGGCGAACACCAGCTGTCCGAACGGCGTCAGGAACAGGCCGTTGCGAAGACCCATGACCCGGCCGCCAGCCTGCGCAGCGAGAGCAGGATCAGTGGTGACCGCCAGCGTGTAGATCGCGTACGCGACGAGCCCGGTCAGCGCGACGCCCACCGCCATGTAGTTGTAAACGCGCAGCATGTATGCGCGCAGACCGGCGTCGACTACGTCGCCGCGCGTTTGCGCTGCGGAGCCAACGTGCGCATACCTGTTGTCGATTTGAGCCATTGTCCGATTCCCTTTGAACCTCTCCATGGCCCAAGGGGGCCACGTCGCTCACAGAATATGTCCGTAGATAACGTCGCTTTCAAGAACTCAACTGAAAAAGCGTGCAAATAGTAACGGTAAGGTCGTCGATACTCTACGAAAGTCTATAGGTAAATTTACGGGTAATGTGTGCCGTAAGTTCCTCATTCTGCCCGCAAATATGGAACCGCGGGGGCACCGAGGACGCGCGACGTCCCGATGCCGCCGAGAACAGCGACAAGGACCAGGGAGGTGCCGAGCGCCTGCGCCACGGCTGTCCAGGAAAACGTGAAGGGAAGGTCCATCACCTGCGTGACCGCGATCCAGGCCACGAGGCTGCCCAGGGCTATGGCCAACGTGGCGGTAGCGGTTGCCAATACGGCGTACTCGAACAGATGTGAGCGCAGAATTCGGGCTCTCGTGGCACCGAGCGCCTTCAGGATGACCGCCTGCTGGATGCGTCGGCGCTGAGCGGTTGCCAGGGCTCCGGCCAGAACGAGAGCGCCCGCCGCCAGCGTTACGCCGCCTGCCACGCGCACGGCAGTCATGACGCGGCCGTAGACGGAATTGAAGGCGTTGATGGCGTCCTTGACGCGCAGGGTCGTAACGGAAGGGTGGGCCTTGCCAATGCTCTTGGCGAGCCCTGCCTCGGTGGCGAGTGGCACGTTCGCTGGCAGACTGATCGTGGCAAGCAGGTTATGCGGTGCACCGCGCAAGGTGTTGGGCGAAAAGACCATTACAAAATTGATGGCCAGGCTTTCCCATTTGACCTCGCGCAGATTGGCGATGCGGGCCGTCAGGTTGCGGCCCAGAACGTTGACCGTAACGGTGTCACCGATGTGGAGGTTCAGTCCGCGCGCAAGCTCCGCCTCGAAGGATACGAGCGGCTCGCCTGCGTAGTCGGCCGGCCACCATGAGCCTTTCGTTATCGTCGAGCCCTCGGGGACCTCGTCGGCAAACGTCAGGCCGCGATCGCCTGTCAGCACCCAAGATGCCTCCGGTGCCGCCCGGATTTGATCAACCGGTGTTTCATTGAGCCGGACGAGGCGTCCACGCAGCATTGGCGCATTGTTGATGTGGGCAGCGGGCGTCTCGCGCTGAACCAGGCCGATGAGCGGTTCGAGCTCGGCCGGGGGGATGTCGAGAATGAAATAGTCAGGAGAATTCTGTGGCAGCCGGCTCGATAGCTCGGAAACAATGGACGCGTTGGCAAGGGCTACGGCGACGAGCAGCGATAGACCGGTGCCGAGCGACAAAATGACGGAACGCGTCAGGCCGCCCGGCGCGCCGATGCTGCCGAGTGCCAGCGCCAGCTCCGTGTTACGGGGCCGCGGGAGCCGGCGCGCCAGCGTCGTGACCCCGATACCGAGGCCGATGAAGACTGCAAAGGTGCCTATGACGCTCAGGCAAAAGTAGAGCGCGATGCGCTTGGACTCCGAGGTGGCGAGCGCGAGCGCGAGAAGCGCAGCAGCGACAGCGACGGTCGACATGATGATACGTGGGCGTGGCCACACGCGGCCTTCGGGCGCGACCTCTTCGCGAAATAGGACGGCCGGCCTGATAAGCTCGGCGCGCCCCAAAGGCCAAAGCGCGAACAGCAGCGCAACGAGAAATCCATAGGCGACGGCAATCAAAAGGCTCGCGGGCTGCACGCTGATCTCGGCCTGGATTGGCAGAGCGTCGGCAAACGCGAAGCTCATGGCGAAGGGTAGCAAAAGGCCCGCAACAAGGCCGATTGCGACGCCAATACTCGCGATCAGCAGCACCTGCACTAGGTGTATCGTGAATATGGTTGTGGTGGTGGCGCCGAGGCTCTTGAATGTGGCGATGACCTTGCGGCGGCGATCGATGAACGTCGCAACGGCGTTGGCCACGCCGACGCCCCCTACGAGAAGAGCGGTCAGGCCGATGAGCGTCAGGAACTGGCGCAGACGCTCGAGCGTGCGTGTCACCTGCGGGTGCGGATCGCGACGATCTGCGATCGTGAAGCCACCGTCAGGCAGTTGGGCTTTGGCGGCGTCGCGAAACTTCACAAGGTTGCCGTTATCATTGACGCCTGCGTTCAATGCCAAGGCATAGCGCCAGCGCACGAGGCTCCCCGGGCTCGCAAGGCCCGTGCCGGGCAGCGTATCGAGAGAAACGAACACGCGTGGCCCGAAGGTCAAACGATCGGTGAGCTTGTCGGGCTCGGCCGCGACGGTCGCGCGAATATCGACGGTGGCGTTGCCGAGCTGCATGCGGTCGCCAATCTTCAGGCCGAGCCGCTCCAGCAGAATCGGATCGACGGCGACCCCCGGACCAGCGCGGAGTGCGGCATCGACGTTCGTCCCGTTGCCGAGTTTCAAGCCGCCGACGAGCGGATAGGCATTGTCGACGCCCTTCAGCTCGACCATGACCTGTTCGCTGCCATCGGTGCGTCGGGCCATGGCCCGCAGCGTGGCCGTTTCGCTCACGCGACCACGGCTTTCCATCCAAGTCCGCTCGGCCGGTTCCGCCCGTCGGTGGGGCCGCGACAGCGTGACATCGCCACCCAGAAGAATTTCGCCCTGCTGCTCAAAGCCTGCCCGGAGTGCATCCGTCAGGGCTCCGACGGCCGTGATGACGGCGACGCCCAGCGCCACGCAAGCAACGAACACGTAGAAGCCGTGCAGGCCGCCACGCAGCTCGCGCACGGCAAAGCTCGTCAGTCGGCCAAACTGTCGCCGGGACGGCGAAACGACCGGCTGGGCCGCAGCAACGTCGGCGTTCATGCTGCGACGGGCTCCGGAGCGGCCGATACGATGTGTCCGTCCGCCATCCGGACGATACGTGCGCAGCGTAACGCGAGCTTCTCATCATGGGTGACGAGAACGAGGGTGGTGTTGCGGCGGGCCTGCGCTGTAAACAGCAGGTCCATGACATGCGCGCCGGTCGTGCCATCCAAATTTCCGGTTGGCTCGTCGGCAAGAAGCACGCGCGGGCGCGTCACGAGCGCGCGGGCGAGGGCGACACGCTGCTGCTCGCCGCCGGAGAGCTGTGCCGGGAAATGCTGCAATCGATGGGAGAGGCCCACTTCGTCGAGCAACTCGGTCGCACGCGCGACTGCATCCGGGTGGTCCTGGAATTCCAGCGGCAAGGCTACGTTCTCGAGCGCCGTCATGGTCGGCACGAGGTGAAAGGACTGAAAAACAATGCCCATGGACGAGCCGCGCGCCAACGCCAGCTCGTCTTCATCGAGTTTCCCCAGATCGCGCCCCGCGACCACGACGCGACCTGATGTCGCCCTCTCGAGCCCGGCGAGCACCATCAGCAGTGAGGTTTTGCCTGAGCCGCTGGGTCCGACAATAGCAACGGCCTCGCCGACAGATACGGACAAGCTGACGCCGCGTAGTATCTCAACTGGGCCGGCACGGCTTGCCAGGGACAGGCGGACATCATCGGCATCTATGGCAATATCGGACAAATGCTGGCTCGCTGTTTTTCGACAAGGGACTTGCCCGGACGCCTCGCGCTTTCTACGTCAAAGGAGCTGCGACCATCGGGCGTGGATTTCGGAAACGACTGACAGACGGACATTATGCAAAAGCATTTGGGCCACATGGTGCGCATTGTAGCGATCGTCAATGTTTTGCTCATGAGCGTATTTTGGGTGTCCACGACCGGCGCAGCCAGCGGTCCGGCGCGAATTGTGGTGCTCGGTGACAGCCTGACGGCAGGATACATGCTGAGCGAGAAGGATGCCTTTCCGGCCCAACTCGAGCGCAAGCTCAAGGCGGCCGGTGTCGCCGTCGAGATCGTCAACGCCGGTGTGTCGGGAGATACAACCGCAGCGGGCCTGGCGCGGCTCGACTGGGCCGTTCCTGACGGGACCGACGCCGTCATTCTCGAGCTTGGCGCCAACGATGCCTTGCGCGGGCTCGATCCCGGCAAGGCGCGCCGCAACCTGGCGACCATCATTTCCCGCCTGAAGAGCCGCAACATAGAAGTCTTGATTGCGGGCATGATTGCGCCCGGCAACTTGGGCGAAGGCTACGCCAACACCTTCAACGCCATCTATCCGGATCTCGCCAAGGAGCACGACCTGCTGCTGTATCCCTTCTTTCTGCAGGGCGTGGCCATGCGCCACAACCTGAACCTCGGCGACGGCATTCATCCCAACGCCAAGGGCGTCGCCGTCATCGTTGACGCAATTCTGCCGAAGGTCGAGGAGCTGATCGCGCGCGTGGAAGCGCGCCGCAAGCAGGCTCCGCGCGGTTGAGAGCGAGTGTATGATGCCCCGATTGTTCACGGCACTGGAACTGCCGGAGCGCGTGCGGGCTCGGCTCGGGCTGATTCGCGGCCCGCTCGCCGGTGCCCGCTGGGTCGAGCCCGAGAATTTCCACATCACGCTGCGCTTCGCCGGTGATGTCGACAATCGCACCGCGGATGAGTTCGCGGGTTTCCTCGACGACATCGCCATCGAGCCGTTCGAGATCCGCATTTCCGGGCTCGGCGCGTTCGGCGGTCGCACGCCGCGCGTGATCTGGGCCGGCGTCGAAGGCGATCAGCTCGACGTTCTGCAACGGGCGCACGAGCGCGCCGCGCGGTCGGCCGGACTGGAGCCCGATTCGCAGACCTACCGGCCGCACATCACGCTGGCGCGGTTGAGAGGAACGCGGCCGGATGCCGTGGCGCGTTTCCTGGGTTCGCGCGGCGCTTTGATCTCGGAGCCGTTCCGGGTCGAACGTTTCGTGCTGTTTTCCGCGCGTCCCGGCAGCGGCGGCGGTCCTTACGTGGCCGAGCAGGCGTTTGGGCTGGGGCAGGGCTACGGCTTCGAGGCCGAGGATGCCGGAGCCTGAAGCAACACTGTGATCAGGCCCGCGCAACCACCTTCGATGAGATCGAGTGCCTGCATGTAGTCGTCGGCGCCGCCAGGAAAGGGGTCGGGTACGTCCTTCAAACCGTATCCCGGGGCAAAGTCCAGGAACAGCCGCACCTTGTCGGGCGCCGCTTCGGGAGCCAGCGCCAGCAATTCGCTCCGCGTCGCCTCATCCATGGCGAGGACGAGGTCGTGGCTTGCGATGTCACCGGCCGCCGCCTGTCGCGACCGTAGATCGGAGATGTCAGCTCCGCGCGTGCTGGCGGCATCACAAGCGCGAGGATCGGGTGCTGTCCCGGCACTGCGCGCATGGGTGCCGGCGGAGTCGATCGCGAAGTCGGTGTCGCGCTTGGCCTCCTGCAGCATATGCCGGAGGAGGCCCTGCGCCATCGGCGATCGGCAGGTGTTGCCGTGGCAGACGAAGAGAATGCTTTGCGTCATGTTCAGAACCCGAAGCCCAGCTGCGCCGGATCGTGCAGGCCAAGGCGAATGCCTTCAAGCTCCAACAGCTTGAGCTTCGTACGGGTTCCGCCGGGCGCGGAGAATCCGCCCATGGTGTTGCCGCTGGCCAACACGCGATGGCAGGGAATGATGATCGGGATGGGGTTTTTGCCCATGGCCTGACCCACCGATTGCGCGGCGCCGAGGGGCATTCCAACCCGCGCGGCCAAGCCGCCGTAGGTGATGGTCTCACCCCAGCCGAGCTTGAGCATCTCCTGATAGAGCCGCTGCATAAACTCGGGCTTGCCGTCGAGATCCAGCGGGACGTCGAACAGGTCAACCTTCTCGCCTGCGAAGTACTGCTGCAAACGCGCGATGGTCGGTTTCAGCCAATCGGGGGGATCGGATTCGACGCCATCCAGATGCCGGGTCAGGTGCTGGTGCGTCCGCGTTTCGTCTATATCGGGAAGCTGCAGGCGCAAGAGACCCCGTTCGCTCCAGGCCAGCCCCACGGGACCGAGCGCCGTATCGATGAGGCAATAGTGCGGCACGGCCATATCCTTTCCGTACCCAGAGAAGTTGATCCTATAACTCGCCCGTTCACGTGCCAATTCGTCTAGCATGGCGGGCGGGCGACGGGCGACCCGAAAGGAGATCAGCATGGCCAAGAAACTCGGCGCCGATGAACGGGCGCAAGCGCTGGCGGGCGTGCCGGCTTGGGCGCTCGTCGATGGACGTGATGCGATATCAAGATCGTTCAAGTTCAAGGACTTCAACGAAGCCTTCGGCTTCATGACGCGCGCCGCGCTGATCGCGGAGCGCATGGACCATCACCCGGAATGGTTCAACGTCTGGAACAGGGTCGATGTAACACTGTCGACGCACGATGCCGGCGGCTTGACCGATCTGGACATCAAACTCGCCGCGGCGATGGACGCGTGCGCCGGGCAGTGATCGCCCGCAACCTCGGCATGAAGGTTGACCGGCGGCAGGTTGCCATTCTATTCTGATATATCAGATGCCGGGAGCGAACCGCGGCCCATCGAAGGGCCAGGACAGCGGACATGCCGGGGAGATGAGGCAGATCATGATCACGGAACGCCAGAAGGTTTTTCGCCAGGAGTACCGTTCGCGCATCATGGGCTTCTATGATGGCTATCTGCACATCATCATCATCTACGCGATGGGCGCGGCGGCGTTCTACATCTACCTGCAGCACCTTTCGAACCCGAGCTGGCTCGAGCTCCTGACGATCCCGGTCGCCTTCCTGTTCACGAACCTGTTCGAGTGGGCCGTCCACAAATACATCATGCACAGGCCCATCCCGATCAAAGGCCTGCGTGCGGTGTACGAGCGGCACACGCTCAACCACCACCAGTTCTTCACCGACGAGGAAATGCGCTTCCGCGATCACAAGGACTGGCGCGTGACGGTGTTTCCGCCCTACGCACTGGTGGTGTTCATCCTGATGTCGATCCCGGCGGCAATCATCCTCGGCAACGTGTTCTCGCCGAACGTCGGCTGGCTCTTCATGTGCGTCACGACAGGCATGTATCTCATCTACGAGTTCATGCATTTCTGCTGCCACGTCGAAGAAAACTGGTTCGTGCGCACCTGCCCGTTCGTGAACACGCTGCGGCGCCATCATACCGCGCATCACAACGCGCGCCTGATGATGGAAACGAACATGAACCTGACGTTCCCGATCGCCGATTGGTTCTTCGGCACATCGGATTTGCAGCGTGGTTTGCTCGGCCATTTGTTCAACGGCTATGACACCGATCATCTGAAGTCGAACCTGCGCGGCCGGCCCAAGCGTCCCGACGAGGCGGCGTCGGCGCCGATGGGCAATTACTGAGCGTCGATGGATGAAGGCGGGAGGGTTCGATGCCTAGCGACGTCAAGGCCATCGTTTCGCTGGTGGCGCTCGTGGTAGCGGTCGGCTTCGCCTACTGGGAGCAGGCCAACGGCAAGCCGCATTTGTTCTGGTTCGTGATCGTGCTGGCCGCCTTCGCGGTCGTCTCGATGTGGATCTTCCCCGAGGCGAGCGTGAAGAAGGGCGACATCAAGCCGTCGAAGGATTAGGCGCCCCGCGTTAGCCGCTTGCCACGGGAAATGACGCGGCCTCCAGCCTATTCCCGTCCGGGTCGCGCACGAAGCCCGCGTAATACGTCGTCATCGTGGCTTGGCGATCGCGGGGCGTACCGTCGTCCGTTCCCCCGTTCGCAAGTGCAGCAGCGTGGAAGCGATCGACGGCATCTTTCGTCCGCGCCCGAAGGCAGATATGCGCTCCTGTATCGTCGGCGACCCCTGGCATGCCCGAGCGCAGGTTGAGCCACAGCTCGGGATAGCGTTTGCCGAACCCGACGCGGGTCTCGGTTGCCACGATTTGCGCGAGGCCCAACGGCTTCAGCACTGCGGTGTAGAAAGCGGCGCTTCGTTTGAGGTCGCTGACGCCTATCGAAACGTGGTCGATCATTTGCCTCAACCCCTTTAGTCATGCGCCCTGCGGCTGTCGTCGGGGGCCTGATCGCGCCGCTCGTGCATGCCGTAGTCGCGCGCGACCTCGGCAATCCTCAGCCGGTAGTCCTTGAATATTCCGGTGCGGCCCTTGCTTTGCGTCGCACGGTGGGCGGCGTGCGTGCGCCATCCGCGCACTGCCGCTTCATCCCGCCAGAATGACAAGGACAGCATTTTTCCGGGGTCAGTTATGCTTTGGAAGCGCTCCACCGAGATAAAGCCGTCCATCTTTTCGAGCTGGGGCCTCAGCGCCGCAGCCAGGTCGAGATACGCCTGACGCTGCCCCTCGGCGGGCTCGACTTCGAAAATGACCGCAATCATTGGCTGCTCCTCGTATGCTCGCACGCCCAAGACGAGGCGAGCGCACTGCACAATTTCACCCCTCTGCCGGGGGCCTCCCGTCCGCTGACGGGGATTTGTAGCGCAGGCCCTTGGACGGTTGCCAATTAACGCATTATACAGGGGGCGCATTTTGGCCGGCAGCCAGCTAGGCCGGTCAGCAGGGAGCGTAAACGAGTGAAGAAAACAGGCATTGGGCGAGCTACGCTCGTTCGAGTAGAATACGCCCCCGCCGGAGGTAACGATTCCAAGGACGAGGTGAGATGGAGGCGCGTGAAATCGCGGCGCGAAGCCGGGGCCGCATGGCTCCGACTGACATCAGCAATCCGAAGTATTTCCATAAGGTGGTCGACTGCCAGTGGGCGTGCCCGACGCATACGCCCGTTCCCGAATACATCCGGCTGATAGCGCAAGGCCGCTATGCCGCAGCCTATATGCTGAATTGGGAATCCAATGTATTCCCGGGCATTCTGGGTCGCGTTTGCGACCGGCCGTGCGAGCCGGCATGCCGCCGCGGCCGCATTCAGCTCGCCGACGAGAGCAATATTCGCGATCCTTCGCGCAAGAACGCGGAGCCTGTTGCCATCTGCCGGCTGAAGCGCGTCGCCGCCGATTACAAGGGCGAAGTCGATGCGTTCATGCCGGAGATTCCGCGCCAGAAGAACGGCAAGCGTATCGCGCTTCTTGGCGCGGGCCCGGCGTCGCTGACGGTGGCGCGCGATCTTCTACCGCTCGGCTACTCGTGCACTCTGATCGAGAAGGATCCGAAGGGTGGCGGCCTGATGCGGACCAACATCCCGTCCTTTCGTCTGCCGGAGCGGGTGCTCGACGAGGAGGTGGACCGCATCGTCGAATTCGGCGTGGAGCGGCGCTTCGGTCACGAGGTCAAGAGCCTCAAGGCCGTCATCGATGAGGGGTACGACGCGGTATTCGTCGGCACCGGCGCTCCCAAGGGCAAGGATCTCAACATCCCGGGCCGGAGGGAGGCCGCGGCCAACGTCCACATCGGCATCGATTGGCTGACGTCGGTCGCGTTCGCGCATGTCGAGAAGGTCGGCAAGCGCGTGATCGTCATCGGCGGCGGCAACACGGCCATGGACTGCTGCCGTACGGCGCTAAGACTGGGGGCCGAGAAGGTCACGGTCACCGTGCGCAGCCCGCGCAAGGTGATGAAAGCGTCGGACTGGGAGATTAAAGACGCGCTGCACGAGGGCATCCCGATCCTCGACAATCATGCACCGAAAGCCTTCATCGTGGAGAAGGGCAAGCTGGTCGGCATGCGCTTCGAGAAGATGAAGGAAACGGGAGTCGATGCCAAGGGCCGCCCGAAGCTCGAGTCGTCGGGCGAAGAGGTTGTCATCGAATGCGACGACGTGCTGATGGCGATCGGTCAGGAGAACGCCTTCACCTGGATCGAGCGCGACATCGGCATCGCGTTCGGCGAATGGGACATGCCGACGGTCGACCGCAAGACGTTCATGTCGTCGCGGCCGGGCGTCTTCTTCGGCGGCGATGCGGCTTGGGGTCCGGAGAACATCATCTGGGCCGTGGCGCACGGCCATCAGGCGGCCATCTCGATCGATGCGTTCTGCCACGGCCGCGATCTGGATACCCGACCGGCGCCGGGCGTCAATCTGGCCAGCCAGAAGATGGGCATTCACGAGTGGTCGTATTCCAACGATTACGATCCGCTCAATCGCGTGGCCGTGCCGCATGCGGAGCTGGTCGCCTCGTTGAAGAACCTCAAGATGGAGGTCGAGCTTGGCTACGACGATCAGCTTGCGGCGAAGGAAGCCGAACGGTGCCTGAACTGCGACGTGCAGACCGTGTTCACGCGCTCACTGTGCATCGAGTGCGACGCGTGCATGGACATCTGTCCGGTCGACTGCATCAACTTCACGGAAAACGACGACGAGCCCGATTTGCGACACAGTCTGCGCGTGCCGGCGCTGAACAAGACGCAGGATCTTTACGTGTCAGATGTTCTCCCCACCGGACGCATCATGGCCAAGGATGAAGATGTGTGCCTCCACTGCGGCCTGTGTGCGGAGCGTTGTCCCACAGGCGCGTGGGACATGCAGAAATTCATGTTTGTGGAGGCGCAGGTTACGCCCGCCGTTCTCCATCATCACAATGCCTACCTGGCGTGAGCGAAGGACGTCCCCGCGATGAGCGGCATCAATGATTTCGTGATCAAGTTTGCGACCGTCAACGGCTCCGGCTCCGCCAGTGCGAATACGATGTTCGCAAAGACGCTCTTCCGCATGGGCATCCCCGTGTCGCCCAAGAACATATTTCCCTCCAACATCCAGGGGCTCCCCACCTGGTACGAGGTCAGGGTCTCGGAAGCGGGCTATCTGGCACGCCGCGATGGCATCGACCTGATGGTGGCGATGAACCCGCAGTCCTACATCGAGGACGTGGCGGAGGTCGTGCCGGGTGGATGGCTGCTGTACGATTCGACCATGCCGCGGGTGTGGCCGCGCACCGACATCACCATCATCGGCATTCCCATCGCGGCCATATGCGCCAAGAAGTGGAAGGACACCCGCCAGCGCCAGCTCTTCAAGAACATGGTCTACGTCGGCGCCCTCGCAGCGCTGCTCGACATCGATCTGGACGTTCTGAAGGGCGTGATCGCCGACCAGCTGAAGGGCAAGGAAA
>CADEFX010000003.1:52869-55780 GCA_902826715.1 uncultured Hyphomicrobiales bacterium
CAGCACGTGCTCGAGCATTTCGAGGCGCCGCTGCCGATCCGCGTGCGTTCCGCCGAGGGCGCCAAGGGTAAGATCATGATCACCGGCAACGATGCGGCGGGGCTCGGCGCCATCTATGCGGGCGCCACGGTCTGTGCCTGGTATCCGATCACGCCGTCGACATCGTTGGCCGAGGCCTTCGAGCGCTACGCCAGGCGCCTGCGCGTGACGAAAGACGGCAAGCGGCTCTACGGCATCGTGCAGGCTGAAGACGAGCTTGCCGCCATCGGCGTCGCCATCGGTGGCGGCTGGAATGGGGCGCGCTCCTTCACGGCCACATCGGGCCCCGGCATCTCGCTGATGAGCGAATTCCTGGGCCTTTCCTATTTCGCGGAAGTGCCCGTGGTGTTGTTCAACATCCAGCGCGGCGGTCCGTCGACCGGCATGCCGACGCGAACCGGGCAGCCCGACATCCTTTCGTGCGCTTATGCCTCGCACGGCGACACCAAGCATGTGCTGCTGTTCCCGGCCAATCCCACCGAATGCTTCTCGATGGGCGCGGAGGCCTTCAATTTGGCTGAGCGGCTGCAAGCTCCCATCATGGTTATGTCCGATCTCGACATCGGCATGAACGACTGGATCACCGACCCGCTGGCCTGGGACGACACTAAGGTCCACGATCGCGGCAAGGTGCTCTCGGCCGAGCAACTCGACTCGTTTCGAGAGACCAAGGGACGCGACTGGGGCCGTTATCAAGATATTGACGGCGATGCCATCCCCTATCGCACGCTACCAGGTACACATCCCACCAAAGGCGCGTTCTTCACGCGTGGTACCAGCCACGATGAGAACGCACGCTACACCGAAGACGGTGGTGTCCACGCTCGTGTGTTGGATCGCATCCGGCGCAAGTTCGATACGGCCTCGAAACTGGTGCCGAAGCCCGAAGTCAGCGTTCGCGACAAGAGCAGCCGGATCGGCCTCATCTATTTCGGAGCGACGCGCCCGGCAGTGATCGAAGGCCTCGACCTGCTCGAGCGGGAAGGGCTCAAGATCAATTCGCTGCGCCTGAAGGCATTTCCGTTTACGTCAGAAGTGAAGGCTTTCTGCGCGGCGCACGATCAGATCTTCGTGGTCGAGCAGAACCGCGACGCGCAGATGCGTTCGCTCCTGATGGTCGAAGCCAATGTCCCGGGCGACAAGCTGGTCGCGGCGCTCAGTTACGATGGAACGCCGATGACTGCGGCGTTCGTGCGCGGTGCAGTCCTCAATCGGCTGCGCCACGACAAGCAAGCTGCCGAGTAGGATAACCCATGAGCTACATCACCAAACCGGTTGCGCATCATCCCGCGCTGAAGCGCAACACCCTGGGCCTCACGCACCGGGACTATGAAGGCACGATGTCGACGCTGTGCGCCGGCTGCGGCCATGATTCGATCACGGCGGCGCTGATTGAAGCCTGCTTCGAGATGGACCTGCCGGCACATCGCATCGCCAAGATCAGCGGCATCGGCTGCTCGTCGAAAGCGCCGACCTATTTCCTCGGGCGCAGCCACGGCTTCAACAGCGTGCACGGCCGCATGCCGTCGGTAACGACCGGCGCCAACATGGCCAACAGGGACCTTGTCTACATCGGCGTCTCGGGCGACGGCGATACGGCATCGATCGGTTTTGGCCAGTTCTGTCACGCGGTGCGTCGCAAGCTGAACATGACCTATATCGTGATGAACAATGGCTGCTATGGGCTGACGAAGGGCCAGTTTTCAGCCACCAACGACAAGACATCGCCGTCCAAGAAGGGAGAGCAGAATCCCTTCGATGCCATCGATCTGTGCCAGACGGCGATCCAGCTCGGCGCCGGCTTTGTGGCGCGCTCGTTCTCGGGTGACAAGCGGCAGCTCATTCCGCTCATCAAGTCGGCGATCAGCTACAAGGGCTTCGCGTTCCTCGACGTGGTGAGCCCGTGCGTGACCTTCAACAACCACCCAACGTCGACCAAGAGCTACGATTACGTGCGCGCGCACAATCAGGCGATCGACAAGCTCGACTATGTCGAGGAGAAAGAGGAAATCACGGCAGATTACGAGGCGGGCACCTCATTGGCGGTGGAGATGCACGACGGGTCCAAACTCGTGCTGCACAAGCTCAACGGCAGTCACGATCCGCGCGATGCCGATGCGGCCATCATGACCATTCGCAAGAATGCGGCCAGGGGGCAAGTGGCGACCGGTGTGCTGTATGTCAACGAGCAGCAGCAGGATCTGCACGACGTGCTCGAGACCGACGACCGCCCTCTAAACGAGCTGCCGATGGCCGAGCTCTGTCCGGGTTCGAAGGCCCTCGACGGTATCAACGCGCGCCTACGTTAGGGTTCACGTTCCGACGACGAGAGGTGCCGTCAGCCGCCGCAGGGCGGCCAGGGCTGAGAGAGCCGTGACTTTTCCGGTTGCTGGGTTTTCCTCAGACGGGGTGTTCTCGATCGTCACGGTCAGGTTGGACGAGTCCGACACGGCTTCGATCGTGTGCGTATTGCGCGTGACGCCCGGATCGGCCCAGATCTCGATGCGCGTGCGGTCGGGCCCGATGCCGGCCAGCGACAGCGCGACGGCGACGTTCACGTTGGCCGGGAAGCCGCGGATGGCCTCGCGTGCGCTGCCTTCGAAGATCCGCAGCGGCTCCTTCAGGCCCTGCAGCGAGATGCCCTGGCTGCGGAGATAGGGTGCACTTTCCAAGCCTTTCGGCGGTTTGCGCGTGCGGATGCGGACGCTCTCGACCTCGCCTTCGGCAATGGCGCGGATGGCGTCGAGCCCGGCGAGGGCTCCGGTCGGCACGATGATGCGCGCGCCGGTGACCTGTGCCTGTTCCACCAGATCCATAAGGTTGAGAAGCTGGCCGACTGACAGCGGCATGAACATGCGTCCTCGCTCGATCG
>CADEFX010000004.1 GCA_902826715.1 uncultured Hyphomicrobiales bacterium
GGCTTCGGCTGCGCATGCCAGTCGAAACCAGGATAGTCCAGGCCCAGACCACCCAGCTTGACGACAACATTATCGCATCGGGCGAGCTCCGCCGTATCGCGTTTCCAAACCTCCATTACTTCACTTGTCTTTCCCCTATAGGGGCCAATGCCAATGGGCGCGCCACAATGGTCGAGAACGATCGCCGTTTCAGGGAAATCGCGGGCCAACGCGATGACGTCGGATATCTGTGTGTGGAGCACCCACGCGTCGAACACAAGATTTCGGGGCGCCAAATGCTTGAACCCAGACCGGAAGTTTTGCTGCAGCAACAGCCCTTCGGACGGCTTCGAACGGTGATTGCGAATTTCGGGACTTTCGTGCCAAACCGCGCCATGGCGAATGCCTCGGAAGCGTCCGCCACCCGCAGCGATGTGGGCATCCAAGACGTCGCCGACAACGTCGCCAAGCCGTAGATCGACGTGCCCCACGATACCCTTGGCAATTTGAGTGTTGCCGTAGATGCCCGAAGCGCTCATTGCGGCCAGGCCGTTGATGGCTTCGGTCTCGCCGACGCAGCGAAATTCTTCAGGGCCGGCAGGTTTGAAGAAGGCGCTGCACTCAATGAACACGGTCGACACGATGTTGTGGCCGCCGCCAATGTCCTCGTGCATCTCGTCGATGAGGTAGCGCTCCTGCAGCCGCGCGATCTCCTTGTCCCAAAGGTGGTGGTGCGGATCGCAGATTGGAATTTCGGGGTCAATCGCCTGCTCTGACACCTGGTCAAGCCACGCTTGGTTTTTTGCTTTGCTGGACACGAAGCCTCTTCTCCTCCGGTGATTCATGCGTCCGGTCAGCGCGTTCTGGCGCGGCCGGCGTTGCCTTTGCCTGTTCCGAGATCCTTTTTCATCTGGGCGATGAGATTGTCGCGTGAATGCGCAATATGCAGGCGCATCATCCGCTCGGCTTCATCGGGGTCGCGCTTTTCGATCGCACTGAAGATCGCCTCGTGTTCTTGCAGCGACTGCACGGCGCGACCACCGATTGTTGCCGATTGGTAGCGATACATTCGGAGTAGCGCATACAGATCTCGGCACAACAATTGCTCCAGCCACTTGTTTCGGCTCCCGCGGACAATTTGAACGTGAAAATCATTGTCCTGCGTCCCGTCCACGTAGACGCTGCCGATACCGTCCTTCTTGATGCGCTTCGCAAAGGTCGTGAGGCACTGTCGAAGCTCACGTGTCTCGGCCAAAGTCATGCACTCCGCTGCCTGCCGTGACGCAATGCCCTCGAGTGCTTCTCGCACGACGAGCAGTTGCTGAAAGTCGTCGATTGAAAGCTGCGTGACGCGCACGCCTGAAAACGGCACGCGCTCGACAAGGCGCCGTCCCTCCAACGTTCGCACGGCTTCCCTCAATGGGCCTCTGCCGACACCGCACATTTTGGCAAGGGCCTGTTCCGACAATCGCGCGCCAGCGCGCAACTCGCCGCTCAAGATTGCACGCTCAAGCCGCTCGACGGCGGCATCGACATGGACGTGTGAGCGACGGAGTGGATGCGACATGGAGCCGGCCCTGTTTCTGCACTTTTGTCTACAGAGAAACAAGATTGTTGACAATCTATCCAAAGCGTAAACAATCAGGCCAAACGGAAAATGTCAGAACGGGAGTATGCCTTGAGCCTCGGCAAACGTTACATGGAGCTGATTAGAGCCCCGGAAATCCTGATCATGCCCGGCGTATACGACGGATTTAGTATGCGTCTTGTCGAGCAATTGGGGTTCAATGCTGCCTCCATCGGAGGCTCCGGCCTCAGTGAGAGCACACTCGGTTGGGCCGACGTAGGCATCATGGGGTATGCTGAGAACGTGCGCGCCTCGGCCGCCATTGCGGCTTGCTCGACACTGCCGCTGCAGGCTGACGGCGACACGGGCTACGGCAATGCGGTCAACGTGTACTTCACGGTTCAGGGTTTCGAGCGCGCTGGCGTCGCCGGTTTGATGATCGAGGATCAGGTCTGGCCGAAGCGCTGCGGGCATATTCCCGGCAAACAGGTCATTTCGGCCGAGGAAGGCGTCGAGAAGATCCGCGCTGCTGCGGAAGCACGGCGCGATCCAAATTTCGTTATCAAGGCGCGGACCGATGCTGCGGGCACTCATGGCATTAAGGAAGCGATCCGCAGACTGCATCTGTACGCCGAAGCGGGGGCCGATCTGCTGTTTGCCGACGCACTGCTCTCCGCCGACGACATTCGCCTGGTTGCGAAGGAGGTGACGAAGCCCCTCGCCGTGAATATGGGTTTTGGTATCCGGTCCCGCCCCACCACGCCACTGATCCCAGCGCGAGCGTTGCAGGACATGGGCGTCGCTGTTGTGGTCTATCCGCGCCTCCTGACGGCCTCGGCGATCCAAGGGATGAAAAATGCGCTCGCCGCCCTGGACGAGAGCATCACCACGGGCAAGGTCGTGGATCGGCCGGATCTCCTGATCTCGTTCGGCGAATTGAACGATCTCATGGGCCTGCCGAAAATCAAGGATCTGGAAACGCGCTTCGTGAGCGGCGGCGGCCGTCAGGCTGCCGAGTAGTAGCCAAACGAAGTAGAACGGTGTCGGGAGGAAAAAAGATGGTGCCGATGAGGCTTGTCATTGCGTGTGCAGCGTTGGTCGGAACACTCGGTTTCGGGAGTACCGTCCAGGCCCAGGACAAATATCCGTCCCGGCCCATCAACATTATCGTCCCCGGGCCGCCAGGCGGCGGAACGGATACGATAATCCGACACCTCGCCGAGGTCTTGGAGCCTACTCTGGGCACCAAGCTTGTTATTGAAAACAAGCCCGGCGGCGGCGGCGCGATCGGCGTGACCATCCTCACGCAGGCGCGCCCGGACGGCTATACCCTGGTCTTTAGCCACAACGGCGCGTTGACGACGATCCAGCACTCCCTGCAAATCCCTTACACGCTCGACTCTTACCAGCCGATCATTCAGATCGGGTACGGGTCTTACATCATGTGCGTCGCGTCGGATTTCCCGGCCAACACGGCGAAGGAGTTTCTCGACGAGTTGCGCAGCAAGCCCGGCCGCTACACCTACGGCAACGACGGCGTTGGCAGCACCATGCATCTCGCGGCCGAGCAGATCTTCAAGAAGTTTGACATCAAGGCCAAGCCCGTTCCGTTCGGCGGCGCCGGCGAAACGGCGCGCAACTTCCTCGGCGGGCACATCGACATCTACGGCGGCTCGCTGCCGCCTGTGATCGCCCACGTCAAATCCGGCAAGGTGAAATGTCCGCTTCTGACGTCGGCGGCAAACAATCCGGTCGTGCCGGAGGCGTCTGGGCTGAAGGATCTCGGCGTTCCCGAGCTTGAAGTTGGTCTGTGGTGGGGATTGATCGGGCCTAAGGGGCTGCCGGACAACGTCATGAAGACCCTCGTGACCGCTTTTACGGAAGGCGCCGCAAAGCCATCCGTCAGAGAGGCTCTGGACCGCATCGGCGCGGCTCCGACCGTGAATGGCCCCGACGAGTACAAGGCGATGCTCGCACGCGAAAGCGCTTCTTTGGGCGAGGCGGCCAAAGCTATCGGCCTCGTCAAAAAGTAAACGCCAAATAGAGCCGCCGCCGCATCCCGACAGCCAGATAGGATACTTCGACGTGAGCAAGGCACGACAGCTTCGAAATCTCATCGAAGCCCCTGAGATCCTGGTGATGCCCGGCATCTTTGACGGCTTCAGCGCGCGGCTTTCCCAGGCCTCGGGTTTCGCTGCCGGGTTTCTAACCGGGTCTGGAATCAGCGAGGCCAGCATGGGCTGGGCCGATCAGGGCGTCATGGGCCTTGAGGAGAACCTGCGGGTCACGCGTGCGTTAGCGGCATGTTGCGATCTGCCCCTGATTGCGGATGCCGACACCGGCTATGGCAATGCGGTGAATGTCCACTTCGCCATTCGGGCATTCGAACGCGCGGGTGTCTGCGGTGTCATGATCGAGGATCAGGTGTGGCCCAAGCGTTGCGGCCACATGAAGGGCAAAGAGGTGATCTCGGCCGAGGAAGGCGCGGCCAAGATCCGCGCCGCGGCCGATGCACGGATCGACCCCGACCTCATCATCATGTCACGCACCGACACGCTCGCCACCCACGGGATCGAGGAGGTTGTGCGCCGGCTCACTCTTTACGCCGAGGCTGGCGCCGATCTGCTGTTCTGCGATGCGGTGATGAAGGTCGACGAGATCAAGGCCATTGCCAAGGGCGTCTCGAAGCCATTTGCCGTCAACATGGGCTTTGGCATCCGCCGACGCTCCACGACGCCCCTGCTCTCCCCAAAGGACCTGCAAGACCTGGGCGTCTCTGTCGTTATCTATCCCCGCATGCTAACCGCCGCTTCGATCCAGGGCATGAAGCACGCGATCACCGCGATCAAGGAATCCATGCAGACGGGCAAAGTCGTGGATCGCCCCGACCTCCTTGTATCCTTCGAGGAGCTGAACGAGCTGGTCGGCATCAAGGAATTGGAGCAGCTCGAGCAGAAGTACCTGCTCCCCGATCACTATGTCCGAAAGTACGCCGGCTCGTCCGGCCACTGAGGCCAGCTCACGCTGGCTTTACACGTGCTGAGCCTCATCTTGGCGGCCCCATGCTAAAGAACATCAATCCGAGAGCCGGTGAGCTTTGCATCGCCGCGGTACTGCTGGCGCTCGCCGGATTCGTCATCTTCGAAGGCACGAAGATGCCGATAGGCACGTGGGCTCTTCCGGGACCGGGTTACTTCCCCATTGCGCTCGGCATCATTCTCGCAGTCGTGTCCGTTGCCCTCCTGTTTCGCCGTCCAGACGGGGAGCAACCCGTCGAGCTGTTTCATACTGACGGCCTGATGACCATTGCCGCCGTGGCGATCGCGGCACTGCTTTTCGAACGCATCGGGGCGATCCCTGCCTTCGCGATTTTCCTCTCCGCCCTGTTCTATCTGCTCGGCCGCGCGCGGTGGTGGAGTGCGCTCGCCATGGGCATCGCCGGTGCCGGTCTGACGTGGCTGCTGTTCGTCTATCTGCTGCAGCTTCAGCTTCCGGGATACTAGATGCAAACCGTCGAGTATCTGCTGCACGGGTTCGCGATCGCCCTAACGTGGAAGAACCTGTTCTTCTGCTTGGTCGGCTGCCTGTGGGGCACCATCGTCGGCGTTCTGCCCGGCGTTGGCCCGTTGGCAGGCATGGCTCTGCTGCTGCCCCTCACCTATAAGCTGGACCCCACCGGGGCCATCATAATGCTGGCGGGCATCTTCTACGGCGCCATGTACGGCGGCTCGACAACGTCGATCTTGATGCGCATGCCGGGCGAGGCTGCATCCGTCATCACGTGCATCGATGGCTACGAGATGGCGCGCAAAGGCCGCGCCGGTCCGGCCTTGTTCCTTGCGGGTGCGGGAAGCTTCGTGGGCGGAACGCTGTCGGTTCTGGGCCTCATGCTGTTCGCACCGGTCCTGGCCGACGCCATGCTGCGCGTCGGGCCGGCGGCCGAATTCATCCTGATGGTCTTTGCGTTGCTTGTCGTCAGTTTCGTCGCCGTCGGAAGCCGGCTCAAGGTTGTGGCGATGATTGTTGTCGGGCTGTTGCTGGCAACGATCGGCATTGATTCCCTTACTGGCTGGACGCGCTTCACGTTCGGCGCCCTGGAGCTTTCAGACGGACTGAACTTCGTCGCGCTCTCCATCGGCCTGTTCGGCGTGTCCGAAATCCTGCTGAGCTTCGAGGAGTCGCTAAAGGTCAAGCCCATCAAACCGACGTTGCGGCAGCTGCTTCCGAGCAAGGAGGAGCTGCGCCAGTCGCGCTGGCCAATCGCGCGCGGCTCGGTCATCGGCTTCATATTCGGCATTTTCCCGGGTGTCAGCCATATCGTCTCGACGTTCGTTTCCTACGCGGTCGAGAAGCGGCTGTCGAAGCACCCCGAAGAGTTTGGCCATGGAGCACCCGCCGGTGTTGCCGGGCCCGAGACGGCCAACAATGCCACCACCGGCTCGTCGCTCATTCCTCTCCTAGTGCTCGGCATTCCTGCCATTCCGTCCACCGCGATACTCCTCTCCGCTTTCCTTATTCACGGCGTGCAGCCGGGGCCGCAGCTGATTACAGAACACCCTGAGGTGTTCTGGGGTTTGATCGCCAGCATGTACATCGGCAACGTTATTCTGGTGGCGCTCAACGTTCCGCTCGTCGGCATCTTCGTCAATCTGCTTCGCATCCCGTTCGGTTATCTAGCACCTATCATCCTGCTGATCTCCATCATCGGCGTCTATTCCGTGAACTCCAACATCCTGGACGTCTGGATCATGCTCGGGGCGGGCGTGGTGGGCTATCTGCTGCGCAAGTTCGGGTACGATGTAGCACCGCTATTACTAGCGCTCGTGCTTGGCGACCGCATTGAAACAAACTTTCGGCGTTCGCTGACTATTTCGGATGGAGACTACACCATCTTCATGCAAGGCTCCGCCGCACGCGTGTTTATCTGCGCTCTGGCTCTCGTACTTATTTTGCAGGGCATTGCAATGGCGGCGGGTTACGGAAAACGGGCTGCGGCGGCCCGTTCACCAACAAAAGCTGGCAATCAAAAATAAGCGAAGCTTGTTGGGTTGTGATTGCGAATCGCCTATCGCAAAGTCGCTGCGATTAATTGATGATGGCAATCCCGGCCCACCTTGATGCGTTAAGCGAGCAGAGTGCCATCGGTGCTCTCCTGAGGCTTGCGCCGGGTAGTGCCGGTCGAAGGGTCCGTCCATATGACTTCAAAGTTGCCGCGCATCCTCTTTGAGGCGAAACACCGGTTCGATCAGCTAGCGGCGACCTATGTTCCTAACCCCTTGGTTGCGCCGGCCGGAATGTTGGTCTAAGACCCTTCGTCTGCGGCGATCGATTTCCACGAACTACGCAAGATCGGCGCTGCCGTATTTCGTTCTTGCCCTTGCATCGACTTTGCACTGATAATTCAGAACGAAAAACGAAGTAATTCAAAGAGTTGCCGCCGTAGCTCAGGGGTAGAGCACACCCTTGGTAAGGGTGGGGTCGGAGGTTCAATTCCTCTCGGCGGCACCATCTCACTCATTGAAATGTCGAGGTTTTTTGAGCCGTGCAACGGCTCGCTGTTGCTCGATGGCGTAGAAGCGGCTCAGGACGTGCGGCTCGTACGACGTTGCCACGTGACGTTAGCGCAGGCTCCCGAAATCTCCCCGGGAATGAACGTTTTCAAACCGCGCGATTTGTTGAGGAGCGATTGGCGATAGCTCGAGGCAGCTGTTCGCCTGGGAACAGGTTGTCGCGCTTTACCTCATCGCGATGTACGTAAACTTGGAAACCGGAAAACGTGCATAGGTATTCGGACAATTGAGGAATCGCTTTCACGCCGATCCCGCAGCGAGGCGAGCGCCCATGGCCGTGTCGAACGTTCTCTTCATGCGATCGAAGTCGGCTTCGCGACCCGTGAAATGCCGGAACGACTCCACAGCCTGATGGACGTTCATGCCATCGCCCGTGATTACACGGCAGCCGCGAGCTCGCGCCGCCTTGATGAGTTCGGTCTGCAGCGGCGTGTAAATGACATCGGCAACCCACTGCACTGATGAGAGGTAGTCGACCGGCACCGGAATGCCGGGGATGCCCGCCATCCCGACAGGGGTCGCGTTGACGATACCCTTGGCACTTCGAATGGTCCGCTCGAGGTCATCCGACGAATGGCTGCGCGCCGCACCGAAGGATCTAGCGAGGTCCGCAGCGAGGCTGCGGGCTTTCGCCCGGTCGATATCATGGACGTCGATGCGGCCAGCTCCGAGGTCCATCAGGGCGAAGGCGCAGGCACGGCCGGCACCACCTGCACCGACGAGCGCGATCGGCTGGTCCGCGAGCGCATGGGCGCCGAACGTCGCCTCGAGGTTGCGCCGGAACCCGGTGCGATCGGTATTGTGGCCGGTTGCCCTGCCACCATCCGAGAACGTCACGGTGTTGACGGCGCCGATCTGGCGCGCCTCGTCGGAGATGGCATCGAGCAGCGGCATCACTGCCTGCTTGACCGGATACGTCACGTTGACCCCGGCAAAGCCCACCTGCTTTACGGCCACAAAGACGTCCTCTAGTCGGCGCCGCGGCGGGACATCGAGATCCATCAGGTGATAATGGCCACGCAGCCCGAGCACACGCAGCGCATCTTCCTGAAGCGTCGGCGCCAACGACTTCATGATATTGCCGCCTATCAGGCCGAGCAGATAGGAACGTTGGGTCATCTCAGTCCACCTTTCGTGACGCATCGCCCTCGCCGAGGCGTTATTGCGATGCAGGTTTCCTTTAGTGTTGGCTGCCGCCTCCTCGATGCAACATAAGAAAAGATCTCACAGGCCGGCGGCGCTACCCGTGGGCAGTGACCCACTTCGTACCTTTCATGCACTTGTCGCGCCCGGCTCGAGCAGGCGCCTTTCAAACGCCGCGGGCTATCGAACTCCTCGATAGTCACCACCACCCCTCGTCCGGTAGCTCTTAGAGATTGCGCTCCGAATGCCAGATCTCCTCGCCACGGTTGAATGAGTTCGCGTGATACTGTCACGCAACTATTGCATTTGCGGCATAACTAACCCGGCATTCGTACCCTGGAGCCATCGCCAATGACGAAAGACAGCTTCTCGAACAAGGCCGAAGCGTTCGAGGCTTTCGACGATACGCCCCTGTCGCCCGCACACGGCGACGCTATCGGCGCGGTCATTGCGCGCCGCTTCAGCCGGCGGGATCTCCTCAAAGGGTCGCTCGGCGTCGCCGCCGCGACCGCGCTGTTCGGCGACGCCGCGCTGCAGAGCGCGCTGGCGCAGCCCAAGCCATCGTTTACCTTCTCGTTCCCGGCGGTGCCTGCGGGCGTGGACGAGAAGCACCACGTGGCCGAAGGCTACGACGTCAACATCCTGATCCGATGGGGCGATCCGCTGTCGGAAGGCAAGGCCGCCTTCGATCCGCGCGCACTCACCGCCGAGGAGCAGACGCAGCGTTTCGGCTACAACAATGACTACATCGCCTTCTTTCCGCTCGACGATCGCGGCACGCGCGGCCTCCTGTGCGTCAACCACGAGTACGCAAGTCCGGAGGTCATGTTCCCCGGGGTCGGCGTTCGCCCCGACCGCAACGACTTCGCCAAGATCACTGAGGCGCATGTCGGGATCGAGATGGCGGCGCACGGTGTCGCTGTTGTCGAGATTGTTTTTGAAGGCGGAAAGTGGAAGCCCGTCCTGTCGAGCAAGTTCAATCGTCGGATCACCGCATCCAGTGAGATGACGGCGGACGGCCCCGCTGCGGGCCACGACCGTCTAAAGACCGCAGCCGATCCCTCGGGCCTTAAGCTTTGGGGCACGCTCAATAACTGCGCCGGCGGGCAGACATCCTGGGGCACGTATTTGACCGGAGAGGAAAACTGCAACGGCTATTTCTGGACGGACCAGAAGGGTGCGGACGGAAAGCGTCTTAACAAGGGTCTCGGTGGCGCGCAGCAGAAGAGCTACGACCGCTACGGTATTCCCAGCAACTGGTACAGCTGGGGCAAGTACCACGAGCGCTTCAACGTCGACAAGGAAGCCAACGAGTGCAACCGTTTCAACTGGATCGTCGAGATTGATCCGCACGATCCGGCGTCCACCCCGGTCAAGCACACCGCGCTGGGCCGTTTCCGGCACGAAGGTGCCGAGATGATCGTCAACAAGGACGGCCGCGTGGTCGTTTATTCGGGCGACGACTCTCCCTTTGAGTATGTCTACCGCTTCGTTTCAAGGGATGCCGTGAAGCTCGGCGACAAGGCCGCCAATATGAAGCTGCTCTCTGAGGGCGCGCTATCAGTGGCGCGCTTTAACGATGACGGCACGGTAACGTGGCTGCCGCTGGTGTTCGGTCAGGGACCGCTGACTCCGGTCAATGGTTTTCAATCCCAGGCCGATGTGCTGATCGACGCGCGCATCGCCGCCGATCACCTGAAGGCGACGCCGATGGATCGGCCTGAAGATGTGCAGCCCCATCCCACATCGGGCAAAGTCTACATCATGCTCACCAACAATGAGCGCCGGCGGCCCGAGCAGACCAACAAGGCCAATCCCCGCCCCGAGAACGATTTTGGCCACATCATTGAGATGACGGCGCCGGGGGGCGACCACGCCTCAGATACCTTCACATGGGACTTTCTCATCAAGTGCGGCGACCCCAAAGTCGCAAAGATGGGGGCGTTGTGGAATCCGGCCATTGCCAGCGACGGCTGGTTCTCGTCGCCCGACAACTGCACGTTCGACTCGCAAGGTCGTCTTTGGGTCGGCACGGACCAAGGAAGCGCTTGGTCGCGCAAGACCGAGCGGGCGGATGGCTTTTACGCCATGGGCACGGAGGGCGAGGAGCGAGGACTTCCAAGGCTGTTCTTCAGATGCCCCGTGGGTGCAGAGATGTGCGGACTCTGTTTCACACCTGACGGGCAAACCTTGTTCTTGGCCGTTCAGCATCCAGGGACCGACGGGGTGAAAGACTGGAAGCCCTTCGGGCGCGAGTCGACCTTCGAGGATCCTGCCACCCGCTGGCCGGATTTTCACCCCGAGATGCCGCCCCGACCGTCCATCGTCGCCGTACGCAAAAAGGGCGGCGGCAGGATCGCCACCTGACCCGCATCGCTCATCGACTATGACATGGCACCGGCTCGGCGCAGCGCGCCGAGCACGATCGTACGTATCAGCCTTTCTTTGATCCCTTTGGGCTCGCGCACACCCATGCGGTCCAGCGCGGCCGCGTGATAGGGGTGCGGTGTTCGCGGGTTGAGGCCGGACAACACCGCCGCGAGCCGATCGAACCGCGTCCCGGACTTGAGCATCGCCAGGGGTGCGATCAGGGACTGCTCCGCCTCGGTCATTTCCGTGCCGAGCGGGAAGAGCGGTAGCAGCCCATCCGCGCGCATCGTGCCGAGGGCTTCCCGGACGCGCTCGCTCCAATTGTTGCACCATTCCGATGGAAGCGCGAACGTGCGTTCCAGCTTGCGCGCCGCTACAGCTTGGCGCAGTAGATCTGGCTGGGCCGAACTGTCGGACACCTTCAGCATTTCCACAATCGTGTCCCGATCCGATTTGCCCCGCAGGTCGGCGATCCCGTACTCCGTCACGATGATGTCCCGTAACTGGCGGGGTACGGTCGTATTCCCGTAGGTCCAGACGACATTGGACTTTAGCCTGCCCCCGCGCCGGCTCGTGGCACGCACGGCGATGATCGAGCGCGCACCTTCCAGCTCATGCGACATGACGACGAAATCCTGCTGCCCTCCGACGCCACTCACGACGCGGCCGTCATCGAGCTGATCGGACGACACGGCGCCGAGCAGCGTCGCGGTCATGCCGGTATTGACGAAGCGGGCATCGCGCCGGTGCTGCCGTTTCAGAGCCTCGTCGCCGTACAGCGCATTGGTGAACGAGATGGCGGTCATGCAGATGTCATCGAGATCGGTCGGCGCCATCTCCCGCAGCTCGCGATAGAAGGCCTGGCTGCCAACGAAGAAGCCGGCGTGCACGAGCGCGTCGTTGATCTCGCCGACGCCGCCACGGGCCGGGCCCGATACACGTCGCTTCAGGATGCCTGCCTTCTTCAGATGCAGAAATCCATCGACGAGCATCTCGCTGCAGCCGTACAGGCCTTGTCGGAACGTACCCAGCTCGGCCTCGGGCGATGGCTCAACGCCTAATGCATCGAGCAGCGCGCGGAAATCGCCGTTGCGCGTGTGCCGCAGGATCAGGATGTGCGCGAGCGCGTCGGCAAATGAGCCGATACCGATTTGCAGCGTGCCACCGTCCTTGATGAGCGTGGCCGTGTGCAGGGCCATGGCATAGTCGGCGAGCGGCACGGGCTCCTTGGGCGGCGCAAAGAGGTCGTAATGCTTCTCTTTCGGAGTCAGAAGAGCATCGAATTCGGCGGGAGCGACCTCGGCATGACCTGGCATAAACGGCAGGTTCGAATTGATCTCGCCCGCCACGACGATGGGCTGCCCGGATTTTCGCCGTGCCGCGATGTAGGGTGCAAGATCGAGCGTGATGTCCGGATTGGAGCTGAGGCTGAGCCGCTTCGTGCCATCCTTCGGATGCGGCGCCACGAGCTGCGCCATGACGTTGATGCCAAGGTGGGCCAGGTGTCGCGCGACATGCGTGTAGTTCATGCTGACGTAGGACTGCTGCGCTTGCAGCACCGACATCCAGGCACCGGCCTGAAAAAAGAATTCGTGAATCTGGATGTTGGAGGGCAGGCTGCCTTTGCGCAGCGCCTCGACGTAGTGAAGGTTGGGATAGGTGCCGAATAGTCGATCCAGCAGCGGTTCCACGAAGCGCCGCTCGATGCTGCTGCGATAGATCGGCCGGACCAGCGTCAGGCCGGTGAAGATCGTCAGCTTCAGGCGCCGGTCGTTCTCCACCATCCGGTAAAGCGCGTTGAGCAGAAGGTTGGGTTTGCCGATGCCGATGGGCACCGCGACCACCAGGTCCCGGCCGACCCGATCGACGATGGCCTTGGCGCAGGACGACGGATCACTGTGATGATGCGTGGACAACGCTAGGTGCCTTTCCTCCAGGATCGTGAACTCCTTCTGCACCGCTACGACAGGATGAGCAATGGTCGCGGGCGGGACCGCCATCTCCGCACACGGTTCATCCATTTACGGCGCAGCATGCGCCATGTCATAGTGGCCATTGGAAGACACGCCATCCACTCGCCGGCGTGGGACGACGATAATGGGGAGAAGGCGATAATGCTTTGGATTGGGCGTGCAGTATTGGGAGTTGTCGTCGCGACGGCTCTATCGGCCGGCGCCATGGCGCAGCAGACGGTCAAGATTGGTGCCATATACCCGCTGAGCGGAAACGCGGCCAGCGCAGGCAACTACTCCAAGGCGGCCATCGAGCTCGGCGTCGACATCGTTAACAACGCGCACCCCGATCTCAAAGACCTTCCACTTGCGGCAACGCAAGGTCTGCCCGGCCTGAATGGCGCCAAGATCGAGGTCGTATTTGCGGATAATCAGGGCACACCCGCAGCGGGCCAGAATCAGGCGCTGCGCCTCATCACCGAGGAAAAGGTTGTAGCGCTGCTGGGCGCCTATCAATCCGGCATCACCGTTACCGCAAGCGCCATGGCCGAGCGGCACGGCATTCCGTTTGTCACGCCCGAATCCGTGGCAGCCAACCTGACCGAGCGCGGCTTCAAGTGGTTCTTTCGCACCACCCCTGTCGCGGGCGACATTGCCAAGGCCTACGTTGAATTCTTGAAGCAACGCAAGACCGCCGGCGCCAAGGTCGAGACCGTCGCGATTGTGAACGAGAATACCGAGTACGGTACCTCCATCGCTTCGGTCGTGAAGGACGAAGCGACCAAGGGAGGTTTCAACGTCGCTCTTGTCATCCCCTATCCCGCCAACACGACCGACGTGCAGCCACAAGTTCTGCAGCTCAAAGAGAAGAATCCCGATGTCGTCGTGTTCGTCAGCTATACGTCGGACGCGATCCTCTATGCCAAGACGATGAAGGACTTGAACTACAAGCCGGCCATCCTGATCGCCGACAACGCCGGCTTCAACGATCCCTCCTTCGTCAAGACGTCGGGCGCCCTGGTCGAAGGTCTGATCAACCGCTCTTCGTTCGCCGCTGGCAAGCCCGGAAGCGTGTCGGCCATAATCAACGACATGTTCAAGAAGAAGACCGGGGTCGATCTAGACGATCCCTCCGGCCGCGGCCTGCAAGGCTTCCTCACCCTGGCCGAAGCGATAAACCGAGCCGGGTCAACGGATCCGGCCAAGATCCAAGCCGCGCTACGCGCTACCGATCTCAAGGCCAATCAGGTCGTGACCGGCTACAACGGTGTCAAGTTCGACGAGAAGGGCCAGAACACCCTCGGCTCCAGCCTGCTCACGCAAATGCAGGGCGGCGCATATGTCCCCGTTTGGCCCGCCGACAAAGCCTCAGGCGAGATCAAGCTGCCCTACAAGGGCTGGTAGCCATTTCGCTTGACGTGTCGTGCGCGCGGCAATCTCATTGCCGCGCTCCGCGCGCACGCAAATCCTCCTTCCTTATTTCCAGATCGGGTCGATGTCCCTTACTCTCCTCCAGGTAATTGTCAGCGGGCTGCTGCTCGGCGCGGTGTATGCGTTATTTGCCTCCGGCCTGACGCTGATCTGGGGCATGATGAATGTCGTGAACTTCGCGCACGGCGATTTCGTCATGCTGGCGATGTACGCGGCGTTCGTTGTTTGGACAGCCTTCGGCGGTGGGCCGGCTGCTTCAGTGCCGATCGCCGCGATGCTGCTCGCGACCGTCGGCGTGCTGAGCTACTTCCTTCTCGTCCGGCACATCATGCGCGGGCCGATGCTGGCGCAAATCCTCGGTACATTCGGCCTGGCGCTATTCCTGCGCTACTCCGCCTTCTGGCTGTTCGGCTCCGACTTCCGCACGCTTCCCGACACGATCCTCGGGGCGCCGTTCGAGTTCTGGGGGTTGCGTGTTGACGCGCCGCGCCTGCTTGCGGGCGCAATCGGCCTCCTCGTCATCCTGGGACTGCACCTGATCCTCACGCGCACCTCTCTCGGGAGCAAGATGCTCGCGGTATCGGAGGACGCCGTCGCGGCGCAGATCGTGGGCATCCGTCCGGAATACATGCAAGCCGCGGCCTGGGCCTTGGCCGCGGGCGCGACCGGCATCGCCGGAGCTCTGATCGCGACCTTTTTCTACACGTCGCCGACCGTGGGGGAGACGCTGGCGATCATTGCCTTCGTCACCGTGTCGCTCGGTGGATTTGGCAGTGTGCCGGGCGCGCTTGTCGCCGGCCTCCTGATTGGCGTGGTGGAATCCGTGTCGGCCTATGTCATCGGCCCTGTCTACAAGGACGTGATCGTCTACATCCTTTTCGTGCTGGTGCTGTGGTTCAGGCCGCAGGGGCTGATGGGCAAAGCCTGATGCAGCCGATCTCGAAAGATCATTCCCGTATTCGCGGCGCGCATCTCGTGCTGCTCGTGGTTCTTGCGGCCGTCGTGCTTCTCTATCCACTCCTCACCGCGAAGTTTCCTGTATACCAGCGTCTCGGCGCGCTCGTGCTGCTGTATGCCATTGGCGCGTCGGCCTGGAACATTGTCGGCGGATACGCCGGACAGGTTTCCATCGGCCATGCCGTGTTCTTTGGCGTGGGCGCCTATTCGGCAGTGCTCGCCTATCATCATCTCGGACTTCCACCCATTGCCGGTGTGCCGCTAGGCGTTCTCGTCAGCGTCCTGATCGCGGCGATCATCGGGGTGCCGACCGTGCGGCTGGCCGGGCACTACTTCAGCATGGCCACGATCGCGGTCGCCGAGTTGACGCGCGTCATGACCACCACCAGCGACTTTCTCGGCGGCGCGCAGGGCCTCACCGGGCCGACTGTGCCGCGCTCGGTTCTGGACCTCTCCTTCACGTCCTCGCTGCCGTACTACTATATCTTCCTCGCCGTCCTGGCGGGAGTCCTGTGGCTGACGTGGCGCATGGAGACGAGCCGCATGGGCTTCTATCTCCGGGCCATCAAGGACAACGAGCGGGCGGCCCGCTCTCTTGGCGTGATGGCCGGACGCTACAAGCTTTATGCCTTCATGCTGAGCGCCGCGCTGACGTCCCTCGCTGGCGGTCTCTATCTCACCATGTTCGGTTTTATCGATCCCGACTCGGGGCTCGGTATCCTGATCTCGGTGAAGATGCTCATCATGGCGGCGCTCGGCGGGGCTGGCCTCCTGTTCGGCCCGCTGATCGGCGCTGCCATCCTCGTACCGCTGGAGGAGATATCCAACAGCGTCCTGGGCGGTCGCGGCGCGGGCCTGACGTTCGTCGTGTACGGCGCGATCATCATGATCATCGCCCGATTTCTGCCTGCGGGGCTCCTCGGCCTGCTAACCCGCCTTTTCAAGAAGAGCGCGGCGCCGGGAGATCGCGATGCTGCTTGAGGCTCAGGACATTGTCATGGCCTTCGGGGCCTTCAAGGCTGTGGATTCGGCATCGGTGACCGTTTCCGAGGGTGAAATCCTTGGCCTCATTGGGCCGAACGGTGCTGGCAAATCGACCTTCTTCAACTGCCTCACCGGCGATCTGGTGCCGACGTCGGGCACGGTGCAGTTCAACGGCGCGGATGTCACGCGGCTGACACCGGAGGCGCGTGCGCGGCTGGGTATCGCCCGCACGTTTCAGGTGCCGCTCACGTTCGAGTCCATGACAGTTACCGAAAATGTGATGATCGGCGCCTTTCTGCGCTACCCGGACGCCAAGACATCACGCGCCAAGGCGCTGGAGGTTGTCGAGCGCGTAGGTCTCTCCGCGCTCGCCGACGCGCCGGCGCGGAGCCTGGGAACACCTGGCCGCAAGCGCCTCGAGATCGCGCGTGCGCTGGCATCCGAGCCCAAGGTGCTGCTGCTCGACGAGGCGATGGCCGGCCTGACGCCAGCTGAGATTCAGCGCGCCATTGAACTCGTGCGCAAGCTTCATGGCACCGGCATCACTTTGGTCATCGTCGAACACATTATGGAGGTGATCAACTCCCTAGCGCAACGCGTGATCGTTTTCCATCAGGGAAAGGAGATTGCGCGCGGCGCGCCCAATGAGGTGGCGCGTAACGAGCGCGTCATCGAAGCCTATCTCGGGCGGCGGCACGCGCAGCGCATGGCCGAGGCCAGGCGATGACCGCGCCGCTGCTCAAGGTCGAGCACCTGGAAGTGCGCTATGGCGACCTGATCGGCGTCGCCGACGTTTCTCTCGAGGTGCCGCCAGGCAAGATTGTCGCTCTGCTCGGATCGAACGGCGCCGGCAAGACGACGACGCTCAATGCTATCATCGGCGTCGTGCCGACGAGTAGCGGACGCATCGTCTTTCGCAGCGAGGATATTGCGGGCATGCCGGCCTATGCCGTCGTCCGCAAGGGGGTGGCACTGTCGCCCGAAGGTTGGCGGCTCTTCGTGCAGCAGAGCGTCGAGAATAATCTTATGCTCGGGGCTACGCCGCTTGCCGACAAATCGCGTATTGGCGGCCTCCTGGAGCGCGTCTACACGCTCTTCCCTCGGCTCGCGGAGCGTCGTAAGCAGCAAGCTGGCACCATGTCGGGTGGTGAACGGCAGATGCTTGCGGTCGGACGTGCGCTCATGAGCGATCCGCAATTGCTCCTGCTGGACGAGCCCAGCCTCGGCCTGGCCCCCGCTGTCGTCGAGACCATGTATGAGACGTTCGTCAAGCTGCACGATACAGGCTTGACCATTCTGCTCGCCGAGCAGTCCGTTGATCTGGCGCTCGAGGTTGCGGACTACGCCTATGTGCTGCAGGTCGGCCGTGGCGCTCTGGAAGGCCCCGCCAAGGAATTGGCCGGAAACGCCGAGGTGCAGCGCGTCTATCTCGGCATTGGCTGAGCTTCATCCTTCAAGACTGAAGGATCGCCGCCGATAGCGGGCTGCGGTCGCACAAGCCGCCCCAGTCCAGAACGTGCACCAGGTGCCGGCCCTGCGTCGTCAGAAATCCGTGTTGCTGCAGATCGGACATGATGCGGCTGAGCGTATCGGGGTTGAGGCTCAGGTAGTCGGCGATATCGGCCCGCAGCATCGGCAGCCGCAGCGCGCATCTGTTGGATACAACCCGGCCCTGCCGGAGGCCGCTAAAGATAAGGAACGAGGCGACCCGCTGCTCTCCGCTCAACGAGCCCAGCATGATATTTGCAAATACAAGCCGTTTGATCATCGCCGCGGAGAGGAGTTGATAATCGCGCAAGACGTCGGGGAGCTCCGTGAACAACGGCTTGTGCCGCTTCTGTCGCAAGCGCCAGAGTTCGCAAGCTTCGATCGCAAACAAGCGAAGATGTGGGAGAGCGGGCAAGAGCGACACTTCCAAAAGGTCGCCGGCGCATCCGAAATCGATGATCTGGCGATGCGTCACGCCCGTCTCGATGGCAATCGTTCCCGAATGCACGAGATAGGCGCTGTCAGGGGCGTCAGTCGGCAAGGCAAGTTGTTGGTGGCGCGACAGGCGCACAGGCGTTCCTGCCCGGGCAAACACATCGGTCAGCGCAGAAACGGCGGGATGGGGTTTGGCCGAGATGCGAAGCTCTGCCACCGCGGCAACATCGGAGGTCATGGTCGGATGCCTTCATCGGCAGCGTTGCTGAGGCCCTTAACAATGTGTTGCAACCTTGCCATGATTCGGCGGCGTCACATCCATTTCTGATCTAGATCAGAAACCAACTTGGGATTGTGCTGGAATCGGCGTGCGAACACGTGTCCTTTGTGCTTGGCGCGTAATTCATCGAATCGCCGCTTCCTTCCATCGTTTTGCGTGAATGTTCGTCGCCGTGCGCGCGGGTGCACGGCGGTCGTTTCGCGACTCTATGCATGTGCAGAGGCTACGTTTGCGGGGGAATGCTGGCTGATGATCGTTATCGTGGATGACCGCGAGACTGTGAATGGCGGTTACACGTCCTGGTTCGGCCGTGAGGGGGTCTCGGCCACGGGCATCGCGTCAACCGATTTCGACAACTGGGTCAAGACCGTCTGCGAGCGCGACATGCTCGCCGTCGAAGCCTTCCTGCTCGGCGATTGCCAGGGCCGTGCCGGACTTCCAAGAATCATCAAAGGTCGCTCGTCGGCTGCGGTCATAGCCATGAACGACAACAAGTCCTTGGAGGACACGCTGGATTTGTTTGCGGCAGGCGTGGACGATGTCGTGCGCAAGCCGATACACGTGCGCGAACTGATGGCGCGCATCAAGGCGATCCGCGGCCGGCAGCGCGCGGAGGCTGGACATGTCGACATCGGAGAGATCCGGGTCTTCGCAGACGGGCGTGACCCCGAAATCCGGGGCCAAGTGCTCACGCTTCCCAGGAGAGAGCGCCGGATCCTTGAATATCTCGTGGCCCACAAAGGCGGACGCGTGACGAAGGCGCAAATTTTCAACTCTGTTTACGGCCTCTTCAATGAGGACATCGACGAGAACGTCGTTGAGAGCCACATCAGCAAGTTGCGCAAACGGTTGCGGCACCGGCTCGGCTACGACCCGATCCATTCCCAGCGGTATCTCGGCTACAGCCTCGCGCAGGCCTGATCCTTCGGGCCTCGGTGAAGAGGTTGCGCGTCTAGTGCGCATGCAAGGCGTGCGTCGTTCGCAAGGTGGGCCTGGTGGAGGCCAACCAGCTTCGCGCAAGATTGGAATGGTCTTTTGTAAGCGACCGAAGCTGCGACACAGGACCGAACGCCCATGAGCCTTACGGGAATGATGAGAACGAGTATCTCCGGCATGGCCGCGCAGGCCAATCGGCTGGGCACGGTCTCGGACAACATCGCCAACGCAAGCACCACGGGCTACAAGCGCGCATCCACGGAATTTTCTTCTCTGATCCTGGCGTCCGGCTCCGCCGACTACGTGCCGGGCGGTGTGGAGACCCGGATCCGCTACGGGATTGCCCAGCAGGGCGCCTTTCAGTTCACGACGTCGGTCACAGATCTCGCCGTCAGCGGCGATGGCTTCTTCGTCGTGTCCGATCCCGATGGAACGCCCTACCTGACGCGCGCCGGCTCCTTCGTTCCGGACGGCGAAGGCAATCTCGTGAACGCCGCAGGCTTCAATCTGATGGGTTACGCGTTGAATGGCGGTACGCCGGCGGTTGTAGCCAACGGCTTTGCCGGTCTCACTCAGGTCAGCATCGGGCAGCTCGCACTGCAGGCTGATCCTTCCAACGCCGGCAATCTGTACGTGAATCTGCCCTCGACCGCGACGGCGGTGGGGCCGCTCCTTGTGCCATCCGCAAACGCCCCGGGCGCAGAGTACACGGCCAAGACCTCGATCGTGGCCTACGACAACCTGGGTGCCGAGGTCACGCTTGACGTATACTACACTAAGACCGGCCCCAACGCGTGGGAGATGGCCGTTTTTGATCGCGCCAACGCGGCTCCCGGTGGCGGCTTCCCCTATACGGGCGGCGCCATCACGAGCGTGCCGATGACGTTCGACGGCACCACCGGGCAGCTTTCCAGCGCGGGCTCGTTCTCCTTCACCGTGCCGAACGGCGCCGCGCTTACCCTCGACATTGGCCAGACCACCCAACTCGCTGGTGACTACTCCATGCGGGATGTGCGGATTAACGGCAATGCGCCGAGCGCCGTGGAGCGGGTAGAGATCGACGACAGCGGCATCCTCTACGCCGTATATGAGAATGGCGCGCGCGCTCCAACGTTTCAGATACCGCTCGCTCGAGTGACCAGTCCCGACAATCTGCAGCCGCTCGCAGGCAACGTGTACTCACCCAGTCTGGATTCAGGCGACGTGCAGATGGGATTTGCCGGGTCGTCCGGCTTCGGCACCGTTGTTTCCGGTGCGCTTGAGAAGTCGACCGTCGATATCGCCACCGAGCTGACGACGATGATCGAGTCGCAGCACAGCTACACCGCCAATTCGAAAGTCTTTCAAACCGGCACCGAGCTGATGGAAGTGCTGATCAACCTCAGGCGCTAGCGAAGGTTCTCGCGTTCGCGGAATTCCTTAAGAAGGCTGTAGAATGACACTCTCTGTCGGTCTTGGTATCGCCAATTCCGGACTGTCAGTCACGGCGGACCAGACCGCGGTCGTCTCGCGCAACGTTGCGAACGCGGGAGATCTGTACGCATCCAGAAAGACGGCAAACATCGTCACGGCGGCGGGCGGCGGCGTCCGCCTCGCGTCGATAACGCGTGTGTTCAATGACGCATTGTTTCGCAACGTGTTGTCGACCACCTCGGTGGCGAGCGGTCAGCGCGCCGTCCTGGACGCGCTGGATATGCTTGATCAAACGATCAACGACCCTGAGCTCGATGCTTCGCCCGCTGCTCTTGTTGGCAAGCTTGCAGCGGCGCTTCAGCACTATGCCGAGGCCCCGAACGACACCGTTCGGGCCCGTAGCGCCATCTCGGCCGCGAGCGATCTGGCCAGCGGATTGCGGGCTGCATCTCAAACTGTCCAGCAAGTGCGCCAGCAGGCGGACAAGGATCTCAACAGCTCTGTTGGCCGCATTAACACTCTCCTGTCTCAATACGAGACCCTGAATAACGCCATTGTCAAAGGCACCCGCGTCGGCGCCGATGTGACGGATCAACTCGACGCACGCGACCGCGTCCTGGCCAGCCTTTCGGAAGAGGTTGGCATTCGCACGGTGTCGCGTGCAGATGGCGATATGGCAGTCTTTACCGACAGCGGCGTCACGCTGTTCGAAGGATCGCCCCGCTCGGTTACCTTTCAATCGACAGCCAACTTCGGTGCGGCCACGCAAGGCAATGCCGTCTACATCGACGGCGTCCCGGTCATCGGGGCATCGGCCACCATGCCCGTGGCGTCGGGTCGTCTGGTCGGACTGGCGGCCGTGCGCGATGATGTTGCGGTCACCTATCAGTCGCAACTCGATGAGATTGCGCGCGGGTTGGTCGAGACCTTCGCGGAGAGCGATCAAAGTGCCGTGCCGGCACTGCCCGACGTCCCGGGTCTGTTCACGTACCCGGGCGCGCCTCCCATGCCTCCGACGGGCACGCTTGTCGTCGGTCTGGCGGCCTCGATCCGCGTTGCGGCAAGCGTCGATCCGGCTCAGGGCGGCAACCTCAACCTGCTGCGCGACGGCGGCATCAGCGGGAATCCGGCCTACGTCTACAATGCGTCAGGCGCGTCGGCCTTTTCCGACCGCCTCCAGGCGCTCGTGGACGGCATGAACATGTCGCGGGCCTTCGACCCTGCGGCTCAATCGGGGTCAGGGGGTACCATCGCTAACTTCTCGGCCGCGTCCGTGGCGTGGCTGCAGGAGGCGCGCACCTCCGCCGATGCTGACGCGGAGTATCGCACCGCGCTGCTGGAACGCTCGACCGAGGCCTTGTCCAAGGTCAACGGGGTCAACCTTGATGAAGAAATGACCGCCCTTTTGGAGCTGGAGCGGTCGTACCAGGCATCGTCGAAGCTCATCACGATGATCGACAGCATGTTCGACGCCCTGCTGACGGCGGTGGGATAACGGCCATGAAATCCACCTTCATATCGACCCGCGCCATCTCCGAGGCCACGCGGCTGTCGATGATCAAGATGCAGGCGAAGCTCATAGTGGCTCAGAAAGAGGTTGCCACCGGGCGTCTTGCGGATGTCGGCAAAAGCTTGGGTCACCAGGCCGGCCAGACGGTCTCCCTGCGCCAGGAGCATATGCGCCTTTCCACCATCATCGATACCAATACGGAGGTGGCGACGCGCCTGGAGCTCACGCAAGCATCAGTCAAGCAGATGCTGGACGGTGCGCAGAGCTTCCTGGGCCAATTGATCGGCGCGCGCAACAGCGAAACCGGGCCGGGAGTTATCAAGGGGCAGGCCGACGGCGCGCAGGCAGCCTTGATTGACACGCTGAATGCGGCCTTCAACGGATTGCACCTTTTCGCCGGCATCAATACGGACGTCAAACCGCTCGCCGACTACAACCAGACGCCGCCCGGGGCCAGCAAGCAATCCGTTGCCGATGCCTTCCTGACGGCCTTTGGCGTGACGCAGCAGGATCCGGCGGTCAACGGTATAGTACCAGCGGATATGCAAACCTTTCTCGACGGCGCGTTCGCGGATTTGTTCGACGAGACACCATGGGCCGCGAACTGGTCTTCCGCCGCCGATCAGAATCTGCGCAGCCGCATTTCCACGCAGGAGCTTGTCGACACCTCGATCAATGCCAATGAGCCGGGCATTCGCAAGCTGGCCTCGGTCTACACGATGCTGGCCGATCTCGGCGTCGAGAATCTGAACGACCAGACGTTCCAGACCGTTGTCGATACAGCTATTCGCTTTCTTGGCGAAGGCATTCAGGACATGGCCAAGATGCAGGCCAATCTCGGTATCGCGCAAGAGCGTGTCGAAGTGGCCACCGAGCGGATGTCGCTCCAGATCGACATCATCACCACGCACATCGGCACGCTTGAATCGGTCGATCCCTATGAAGCATCGACCCGCCTGTCCACGCTCATGACGCAGATCGAGACATCATACGCACTCACGGCTCGCATCCAGAGGCTGAGCCTTCTCAATTACCTGTAAGCGCGGGAATCGCAGGTTCAACGGATCGAGGAGAGAAGAATGTACAAGTTCTCATATGCGGAAGTTCTGGAGGATGCACCTCAGGCTTCCAGGGAGCGCGAGCGACAGGCGCTGGATCATTGCATCAGTCTGCTGCGGGCGGCGGATGCGCGCGGGCCGCAATCGCGCGAAGCCACGGAGGCTTTGCTGTTCCTACGCAAGCTGTGGACGACCCTCATCGAGGATCTGGCCAGCCCCGAAAACGATCTGCCGCAGGCACTGAGGGCAGATCTGATTTCGATCGGTCTCTGGGTCATGCGTGAAGCCGATGACATCCGCCTGGAGAAATCGACGAGCTTCCAGGATCTCATAGAGGTCTGTGCGGCAATATCCGAGGGCCTCAAATGAAGAGTTTGCGGATCTCTCTGCGAGCCGGCGAAAGAATTTATGTGAACGGCGCCGTCCTGCAGCCGGACCGCAAGGTTTCGCTCGAGTTTTTGAACGACGTCGTGTTCTTGCTAGAGAGTCATGTCATCCAGGCGGAGGAGACGACCACGCCGTTGCGACAGCTCTATTTCATCGCGCAGACGATGTTGATGGAGCCCTCGAACGCTTCGGCCACCTTGAAGCTCTTTGAAGCGTCGTATGCTCTGCTCCAGTCGTCGTTAGAGAATGATGAGATTCTGACGGGTTTGGCGAAGGCTTGGGATCTCGTGGCGGCGGATCGTGTCTACGAAGCCTTGAAAGTCATTCGCGTTCTCTTTCCGCTGGAGGCTGCCATTCTCGGCAAGCAGGCGGCCCGAAACAATTCAGCCCTGGAGATCGCATAGTGATCGTCGATACAACAACCGCGGTTCCACCCGCAGCCCAGGCGCAGACGTCCAGCTCATCCGTCGCGCCCGACTACAACTCGTTCCTTCGGCTGCTGGTCGCTCAGATGAAGAACCAGGATCCGATGAAGCCGATCGATGCAACCCAATACGTGTCGCAGATCGCTGCTTTCTCCAATGTTGAGCAGGCCGTGCAGACCAACGCCAAGCTCGACGCGCTCATGACCTCCTTTGCCCTGACGCAGGCGGACGGCGTCATCGGACGGACGATCACCTCGGCCGATGGCCGGACGACGGGCACGGTGACATCCGTCCGGGTCGTTTCGGGTGGCGCGGTGGCCGTTCTCGATACGGGGCGCGAGGTCTTGCTGGGCCCGGGCATTACCATCACCTGAACCATGAACCAGGCGGACGCGCTTGACATCGTCCAGGCTGCCATCTGGACCGTGATTGTCGCTTCAAGTCCGGCCGTCGGGGCGGCAATGCTGATTGGCGTCGGCATCGCCCTGCTTCAAGCGTTGACCCAGGTTCAGGAAATAACGCTCACTTTTATCCCAAAGATCGTTGCGATCCTGATCGTGACGTCCCTGACAGCCCCGTTCATCGGCGCCGTCATTTTTGCCTTTTCCGAGCAGATATATTCACGGATTGAGCACGGTTTCTGACGCCGCGCAGAAGTTCTCCGTGATGACCCTCGCGCAAGGTTCGTGTCCCATGCTGCCCTCGGGTAGAAGCCGCAGGGATGACCGATGGCCGGGCAAATCGCGACCGTAGCCGAGCTGGGCGAACGCAGAAACGGGCAAGATGTCGGCTTTGCCATCGGCATCGTTTTCATCCTTACGGTTCTGTTCTTGCCACTGCCGGCAGTCTTGATCGACGTGGGACTGGCCTTCTCGATCGCTCTCGCCGTACTGATCCTGATGGTCGCCCTCTGGATTCAACGGCCGCTGGATTTCTCCGCCTTTCCGACCGTCCTGCTCATTGCCACCATGCTGCGCCTGGCGCTCAATATCGCCACCACGCGCTTGATCCTCGCGGAAGGCAATCAGGGATATGCTGCTGCCGGGCATGTCATTGCGGGTTTTTCCAATTTCGTGATGAGTGGCGATTTCGTCATCGGCACCATCGTTTTCATCATTCTCGTCACCGTCAACTTCCTGGTCATCACCAAGGGCGCCACGCGAATCGCGGAGGTCGGCGCCCGCTTCACCCTCGACGCCATCCCCGGCAAGCAGATGGCGATCGATGCCGACCTGTCCGCCGGATTGATCGACGACAAGGAGGCCATGCGCCGCCGGCGTGAGCTGGAGGAAGAAAGCTCGTTCTTCGGCTCCATGGATGGCGCCTCGAAGTTCGTGCGCGGCGATGCTATCGCCGGCCTCATCATCACCGCCGTCAACATGTTCGGCGGCGTCATCATCGGCGTAACGCGCCACGACATGAGCCTCGCGTCTGCGGCTGACGTCTTCGTCAAGCTGTCGGTCGGAGACGGCCTGGTGACCCAGATCCCGGCGCTTATCATCTCGCTCGCTGCGGGCCTGCTCGTGTCCAAGGGTGGGACGCGTGGATCGGCCGAGAAGGCGATCTTCGGGCAGCTTGGCAACTATCCAAGAGCGCTGTCCGTCGCGGCGCTTGTGATGCTGGTGCTCGCTCTGGCGCCCGGCCTGCCGATGCTTCCGTTCGCGATCCTGGGCGGCGCCATGGGCTTTGTCGCCTATGCCATCCCCAAGCGCCGCGCCGAGGCCCGTGCTGCGGAGGAGGCGAAGGCCCTGGAGCTGCAGCAGTCCGCCGACGAGGAAGTGCGCCACTCCGTCAAGGAGCACCTGCGCGCCATCGAGCTCGAGCTTTGTCTCGGCAAGCAGCTGTCCAGCGCACTTCTCCCGGCACATGGCGAGTTGGCGGCGCGTGTCGGCAAGATGCGGCGTGCCTTTGCCCGGCAGTACGGATTCGTCGTGCCGGAGATCAAGTTATCGGACGACCTATCTATCAATCCCAAGAGCTACCAGATCAAGATCCATGGCACGGTCGTCGCGGGCGAGGATCTGCGGCTTGGTGATGTCCTCGTCGTGGTTGGCGACGGCCCGTTGCCCGACGTTCCAGCCGACGAAACGCGCGAGCCGGCTTTCGGCATGAAAGCCGTGTGGGTCTCGGAGGCCTTCACCAGTAACGTCAAGCGTGAAGGTTTCACGCCGATCGACAACATGTCGGTGATGCTGACGCATGTGCGCGAAGTGATCCGCAACAACCTGTCGCAACTCCTGTCCTACAAGGATATGCGTGGTCTGCTGGATCGGCTGGAGCCCGAATACCGTCGCCTTCTCGACGAGATCATTCCGTCGCAGCTTTCGTATTCCGGGCTGCAGGCCGTGCTCAAGCTGCTACTGGCCGAACGCGTCTCCATCCGCAATCTCCATCTCGTTCTCGAAGCCATTGCAGAGATCGCGCCGCACGTCCGGCGCGCGGAGCAGCTCGCGGAGCACGTGCGCATGCGCATGGCGCAGCAGATTTGCGGGGATCTGTCTGAGGGTGGTGTTCTCAAGGTGCTGCGCCTCGGTAACCGCTGGGATCTGGCCTTCCATCAGGCACTGAAACGGGATGCCAAGGGCGACGTTATCGAGTTCGACATCGATCCGCGCCTCATCGAGCAATTCGGTGCCGAGGCAACCAAGGTCATCCGTGCTCAGATGGAGCAGGGCCACCAGTTCGCGGTGGTTGCTGCGCCCGACGCGCGCCCCTATGTGCGCATGGTCACGGAGCGCATGTTTGCGACGCTGCCGGTTCTGTCACATTTGGAAATCGCGCGTGGCGTTACTATCAAATCACTTGGGGCGGTTTCGTGACGCCGATCGCGTCCGAAACCATCCTCTACACCTTCATCCTGTTCTGCCGCATCGGGGGATGCCTCATGGTGATGCCGGGCTTCTCCAGCTCGCGCATTCCCCCGCAAGTTCGCCTCTTCATCGCCATCTCCGCCACCCTTGCGATGGTCCCTGTTCTGCTGCCGACGCTACAGGCGGCGGTGCGGGATTTGTCCCTGCCCAGCATGGCCGGCCTCATCCTCTCCGAAACCGCGATCGGCGTGCTGATCGGTCTGATGGGGCGCATGTTTTTTCTGGCCTTGCAGTTCATGGCTACGGCTATCGCGCAGTTCATCGGCTTTGCCGCCATGCCGGGCGTGCCCATCGAAGACCACGAGCCCTTGCCGTCGATCGGAACCCTCATCACGATCACGGCCACCATGCTTCTTTTCCTGACGGATCAGCATTGGGAGGTCTTCCGCGCGCTCGTGGCATCCTATGCCGCACTGCCCATCGTTGCGCGCTTCTCCATCGAGAACGGCATGGCGCAGTTCTCCACCGCGCTGGCCGACGCCTTTGTTCTGGCGCTGCAGATCAGCAGTCCTTTCGTGATTTATGGCCTGATCATCAATCTGCTGTTCGGCCTCGCCAACAAGCTCATACCGCAGATTCCGATCTACTTCATTTCCATGCCGTTCGTCGTCGCCGGAGGCATTCTCCTCATGTACTTCACGATCGCGGAATTTCTGACGCTGTTCACAGCCGGCTTCGCGACCTGGCTCGCCAGAGGATAACGTTGATGCAATCGCGAGCGAAAAAAATCCAGCGTATCGTGAAGGCGCAGGAGCAGCTCAAGCTGGCCGAGGAATGGCGCCTGCGCAGCCTGGAGGGACAACTTGCGGAGACCGAGGCCAGCGAGCGCGAGCTGCTGACGTCGCTTGGCACCGACAGCGCCTTGCACGGCCTGTTCCTCGATGCGACGGCGCGACGGCTGCGTTCCATGGCCGAGGACGCCGCGCGAATCAAGCAACAGCGCGACCAGCAATCGCGCAAGCTGCTAGCCTCCGCGACGCGGCTGAAGTCTGCCGAGCGGCTGCTGGATGCTGCCGAACGCGAGGCGGAGCGTGCTCTGGAGAAGAAAGAACTCCTCGATCTCATCGAGCAAACGGCCGCTCCAAACGACGCAAGCCTCCCGTAAGTTGGGGGTGCGATCATTCATCCGACCACAAAAACGGATTACGGATTGCGGCCTTGGCGACCCTGCCCCCTCTTGTCCCCTTAACCGGTACCGCCCGCGTTTCGAGCGTGCCGACCGATGTCACACCGGCCAAGTCCGGCACGGCAGCCACCAAGCAGGCCGAGGCGTTCCGGCAGTTTGAGTCCTTCATCCTTCAGAGTTTCATCGAGAATATGCTGCCTAAGAATGCCGAAAGCGTCTTTGGCAAAGGTACGGCTGGCGGCATCTGGAAGTCGATGATGGCTGAAAAACTTGCCGATCAGATTTCGAGAAGCGGCGGCATTGGCATTGCCCAGAAACTTGCCGGACCGCAGGTGTCCTCGGCGCCACCGGCAACGCAGAGCGATGCCGCGGCCGACGTGGTCCGGTCCACGGATCAACTTCCCCTGATCCGGACATATCGCAGTGGAGATCCATCGTGATGCGCCAGCAATCCGCCCGCGCCGAAGATCGCGTCGTGCCGCAACCTGCAGCGTCTCTTGCCGATCTCGTTCAAGTCCGCAAGCCGCGCTTAGCGCCGGTCAAGCCGGCAGAGGACGAAACCGGCGTGCTGGCCACTCTGCTCCGCACGATCGAACGTCTGGAAGAAACGCTTGAGCAGGAAACTGTCGGCCTACGGGCGCGCGCGCCCGTCGATCTCAAGGACTTCAACAATCGCAAGACGCATGGACTCCTGGAGCTGACGCGCGTGATGCGGCACCTCGATCGCGGCAGTCTCACGCCGTCCGTAGCTGCCCGCCTCTCCGCCCTTCGCATCAGCCTCGAGGTCAATCAGCGCGTCGTAAAAATGCATCTCGACGCTGTACGCGAGGTCTCGGCCATCGTCGCTGACGCCATTCGAGACGCTGAATCCGATGGAACCTATTCCGTTTCCGTCGGGCGCCCGTCGCAGCGGCCGTGATCAAGCTGATCCTCGTCGGGTTGTGGGCGTGCGCGATCACGCTGAGCTCATGCTGGGCAGTCGCATCGTGGACAGCCGTCAGCAAGGGCGCCGAAGCCGATCACGGACATGGCGCGGAGAAGTCCGGAAACACGTTCGAGCATGTTCGCACGAAAATGATAAGCGTCCCCATCATTGCCGAGGGCGCCATCCAAGGCTACGTCATCGCCCAGTTCATCTTCAGCATCGATGCCAAGCAACTGAAGCAATTGTCCATCAGGCCAGAAGCCATCCTGCTGGATGAAGCCTTCAAGGTCATCTACGCCGGCGAGGTCATCGATTTTCGCAACATCAAGAAGCAGGATCTGCCAGCGATGCTGAAATCGATCAACGAGAGCGTGAACAAGCGCTTCGGCTCCCAGTTGGTCGAGAGCGTTCTCATCCAGGAGCTGAATTACGTCAGCAAGGCCGAGGCCCGCTTGGGCGACAAGCGGTAAGCGGCACAAGTAACGTCCGAAACTCGAAAAGCCAATCCGGCTTCAGCTCGACAGCGTGCGCGCAATATCCTGAAACGCATCAGCGCTAGGCGGATCTTTCGGGGCCTGCTTCAGGCTATCATACAATTTCGGGATCAGGTCGACCGCCCTGTCGAGCTCGGCATCCAACCCCCGCTGATAGCCGCCCATAAGACGAAGGTCGCGCGTATCCTCGAAGCGTGCGATCATGGCGCGCAGCTTGGCTACAAGCTTCGCCTGCTCCGGCGTCCAAGCATGCTGGGCCAGGCGCGAGATCGAGCCCGGAACGTTGATGGCCGGAAAGCGGCCCTGGTCTGCAATCGCGCGGTCGAGCACGATATGACCATCGAGTGTGCCCCGGATGGTGTCGGCGATTGGGTCGTTGTGGTCGTCGCCATCGACCAGAACCGAGAAAACGCCTGTGATCGAGCCGCTCCCTTCTTCACCCGGACCGGCGCGCTCCAGCAGCTTGGGCAAGTCGTTCAGCACGCTCGGCGGATAGCCCCGCGCCACGGGTGGCTCGCCGGCAGCCAGCGCAACGTCCCGTGCCGCGTGGGCAAAGCGGGTCACGGAATCGATGATCAGCAGCACCCTCTGCCCCGCGTCCCGGAAATGCTCGGCGATGCACATTGCGGTTTTCGGTGCCAGGCGGCGCATCATCGGGCTTTCGTCACCAGTTGCGACAACCGTGACGGTGCGTGCCCGGTCATGCTGCAGGACATCCTCGATGAACTCGCGAACCTCGCGCCCGCGCTCACCGATAAGCCCGATGACGACCGAATCGAAGCCGCCTGACCGCGCAAGCATGGACAGAAGTGTGGACTTACCGATTCCCGAGCCGGCGAAAATGCCGATCCTCTGGCCTGCACAGATCGGCGTGAAAAGATCGATCGCCCTGACGCCGGTCCGGACCTGAGCGTTGATGCGTTGCCTTCGCATGGGCGACGGAGGAGCCCGATCGGCCGAGACCGCGTTATTCCCCTGCATCAGCGAGGCACCGCCGTCGATGGGAGCGCCCAAGGCGTTGATAGTGCGCCCGAGCCATGATCGGTCTGGGCTGAGGCTGATGAAGCCATGCCGCCGCGCCATCACGCCGAGCCCTACCTGATGGATGATGTCGAACGGCTTGATCGTGACGCCGGTCTCATCGATGCGAATGACCTCTGCGAGCTGCGGAGGATGTCCTGCCGCCAAGTCAACGCACTCGCCGAGTCTCACGAGCTGAGACAGGCCACTGATCCGGCAATGGCTCGGACCGACCTCTGAAATGACGCCGCTGACCTGCACCTTCGGCAATCTGACAGTGGCGGCTGCGAGCGTGCGCTCGAGCCGTTCGAGAGCGTTTGGTCTGTGTCGGGGGGCAGATTGCAAACCGGCATCGCCTTTAAGCATTGGCAGCAACCTTTTGCAGTCACCGGCGCGAATGGCTGAGCGGGACTAGCCGTTCGAGCCCAGCGTCTTCACCGCATCGCGCAGCGAATTTTCGGATTCGCTCATTGCCGCAGAAATGGCGTCGAAGGCACGAGACACCCCGATCAGGCGCGTCATCTCCATCACCGGATTGACATTGGCACGCTCGACGAAGCCCTGCGCAATGCCGACCTTGGTGAAATCCAGCGCTGGCGTCGCCGGCTGGTCTGGCACGACCCCGGAATTTTCAAAGCGCGTCAGCTTGGCGTTGGCATCGATCGTGAAGAGCCCGATTGCGCTCACCTGCCGATCGTTCTGCGTGATCATGCCATCGCGCGCGATGCGCGGGGGCCCGGCCGTAGGATCGAGCTGGATCGGCGCGCCGCCCACATCGAGGATGGCGTAACCGTTGAGCGTTTGCAGATCGCCATTTTCTGACATCTTCATGCGGCCGTCTCGCGTATAGACCGGGCCTGCTGGTGTGTTAATGGCAAGCCAGGCATCGCCTTCCACCGCCATGTCGAGCAGATTGTCGGTCTTGACAAACTCGCCGGCCCGACGCGACAGGTAGGTATCACCCATCGAGGCAAAGGCGACAGGATCGGCTGGTGTCCGCGACAGCAAGGACTCGAACTTCACCTCCTCGGTGCGATATCCAGCTGTCGAGGTGTTGGCGATATTGTTGGCGATCGTGTCCATCCGCCTTTGCAGAGACAGCTGGGCCGAGAGCGCCACGTACAGGCTCGACTGCATCAGGTGCCTCCGAGCTTCAAATTCTGCAAGGCCGCAAGCAGGCCCTGGTTCACGCCAGCCGCGGTCGACTGCCCGATCAAGATGCTCGGTGCGGCGGCTGCCGACGTGGGGTTCTGCAGTTCCCATAGCGCTGTGAAGCGCGTGAGGAGAGATTTGACCTTGGTTGGGTCCTTCAAGTCCGCGATATTCAGCCGCTTCTCGATTGTCTCCGCCTGTTTTTCAATACTTTGCAGGGACATGGAAGCTGGAAGCCCAAGCGCGGTCTGTGCGACCTTGAGCAGCGCCGGGTCGGCCAATAGTCCATAAGGGCTCGTCACACCGGAAGCCTTGCGCTCGAAATATAGCGCTAGGCGCACGCCTTCGTTGGCGCCGCCCGCGTCCTCCTCCAGTGTCTGGCGAACGTAGCGGTCAACCGTGCCCTGCCGCGTGCGCTCGAACACCGTTGTGAGTTCGCCCTGCCGGACGAAATTGAACGTCGTCACCAATTCCTTGTAGCGCGAGTCCGCAAGCCTGTTGGCGAAGCTGTCGGCATCGTCCACACCGCCGGTCAGGGCCTTGCGGATGAATGCCTTCGCATAGGCCATATCTTGCAAGCCGAAGGCCTTCATGACGTAATTGTAAAGCCGCTTGTCGGCCATGAAATCGTCGATCGACTTCACCTTTTCGATATTGGCCAGGTAGTAGGCGGTTTCGCGGGCGGCCTGCGGTTTCTTGGCAGTGTTGCCCAACGCTCGCGTCAAATCATTGGCAATGATCCGGTAGGCGGCGGTTGTCGTTACCACGTCACGGGCATCCTCTGAGGCCAACTGGCGCAAAGATGCCACGCCCGCCTTACCCGAAGCTGATGACGCTCGCCAAAGGCGGGAACTCTTCCATTTCATCAGGCTCACGCAAGGCTTGCGAGGTTAGAAGTGGCCAGATAGGCGCGAGACCGCGGAGCCGCATGTGACAATCATTATTGGTCTGCTAGTCACGCTCGGTTGCATGCTGGGCGGCTTCGTGGCCATGGGCGGCCACGTGTCCGTCATCTGGCAGCCATGGGAATATGTGATCATCTGCGGTGCGGCACTTGGCACTTTCATCGTGGCCAACCCCCTGAAAACTATCAAGGATACGGGCAAGGCCCTGATGGAGGGCCTTCGCAATGACGCGCCTACGCCCCGCCATTATCTGGATGTTCTCGCCGTTCTGTATTCGCTGATGCGCGAACTGCGGGGGAAGTCGCGCAACGAGGTGGAGAAGCACATTGACGAGCCCGACCAGTCAGTGATCTTCCAGAAATTTCCGAGCGTGCTCGATAACGAGGATCTCACGGCGTTCATCTGCGACTACTGCCGCCTGATCATCATCGGCAACGTCCGCACGCACGAGATCGAATCGCTGATGGACGAGGAGATTCAGACCATCCGCGGCGACATGATGAAGTCCTACCACGCCCTGGTCAGTATCTCGGAAGGCTTGCCGGCGCTTGGCATCGTCGCTGCCGTGCTTGGCGTGATCAAGGCCATGGGAGCGCTCGATCAGGCGCCCGAGGTTCTGGGCGGATTGATCGGCGCGGCACTCGTCGGCACGTTCGCCGGCATCTTCTTCTCGTACGCCGTCGTCACGCCGATGGCGACGAAGAGCAAGATCGTGCGCGAGAAGAAGCTCAGGCTTTATGTGATCGTCAAGCAGACGCTGCTCGCCTTCATGAACGGCGCAATGCCGCAAGTGGCGCTGGAGCACGGCCGCAAGACCATTTCCGCCTACGAGCGTCCGTCGATCGATGAAGTCGAGCAGGAAACGCTTGGTGGCGGCAGCCAGACCGATCCCGCTCAAAAGGAGGCTGCATAGGCCTTATGGCGCACCCCGACGTATCTCTGGCGGATGGCGGCGAGGTCCTGAGGGCTATTTTCTCGGGCGCGACAAAGCGCGTGGACCGCCTGCCCGCGCTGGAGGCCGCGCTGGAGCGCGCTGCGACCCTATGCACGGACGATCTCAGAAATTCTGCCGTGCCGCCGCCGGAGCTGACTTTTCTGGGGGTCGAAAGCGGCGTGGTCGGAGACGTCCTCGAGCCTTACGAAGGTCGATGCGTTGCAGCCGTGCTCAAGGCCGACGGCTGGAATACCCGGCTTCTTGCGATCGCCGATCGGCCTTGCGTGTTCGCCGTCATCGAGATGATGCTCGGCGGTGACGGGTCGCAGCCGGCACATGCCCTGGACCGCCCCTTTACGCGCATCGAGCTCGGCACGATGAGCGCCTTCCTCGAGCGGCTGACGCAGTCGCTCGAGGCGGCCTTTGCGCCCATAGCCAAGTCGGCGTTCGTCGGCGACGGCGTCTCCGATCGCATCGATTTCGATGTCTTCGGACGCAAGACCAGCACGACCCTGGTAGCCCGCCTGTCTCTGCGCGTGTGGTCGCAAACCGGGGAGATCCTCATCGTCGTCCCCGATGCCGCGATCGAGCCGATGCGCCAGGCCCTCGGGCCCATCGCCGCCGAGGAGACAAAGAAGGCCGATCCCCGCTGGTCGAGCCAGATTCAGGACAAGATAACGCGGACCAGCGTCGCCCTGACGGCGATTCTCGACGAGCGTCCTATTCCGCTGGAAGATATCGCCAACCTGCAGGTCGGCCAGATATTGCAGCTCGGCGCGACCGCACAGACGCGCGTCCGCGTCGAGTGCAACGGCGAGCCGTTGCTCTGGTGTCAGCTTGGCAAATCGAACGGCGCCTACACTTTGCGCGTAGATGCTCCCATCGATCGCGATGAGGAGTTCATGAACGACATTCTGGCCGGTTGATCGTGGCCGCGTTGCAGTCCGCATAGGCGTTGGAAGTGGCGGCGCGGTGATGCGCCATCGTCCGTAACGGCAACTCAGCGTGCGAGAGACGACATGTCAAAACCCATGACCGATGCCGGACAGGCAGCCCTGCTGCAGGAATTTGCTGCCGAGCTGACAATGTCGCCGCAGGAGCTGGCAGCCAGCGCCTCTGCGGCGCAAAGCGATGTTCGCCCGGCCGAGCAGGCGCGCACGGCGCCGGGCAACATGGACATGATTATGCGGATACCAGTGTCCGTCCGGGTCGTGCTCGGATCGGCGACGATGCCCGTATCGAGCCTCGCCAAGCTCGGGAGGGGCGCGGTCATTCCGCTCGACCGGCGTGTCGGGGAGCCCGTCGATGTGGTCATCAACGGCCGCGTGATCGCGCGCGGCGAGGTCGTCGTGATGGATGAAGGGAGCAACCGCTTCGGCTTGAAGCTGACCGAGGTGATCGGCCCATCGGCGGCGGACAAGGCATCCTGAGGCGTTCGGTATCAGCATGACCGCCAAGACCGAGAGATCGGCGCCAAGTCTTACCTCACTCACGGGACCGGAGAAGGTCGCGGTCCTTCTGCTCGCTCTGGGCAAGGCCAAGGCGGCGCATATCCTGAAGCGGTTCGATGCCGAAGAGCTGCGGCTCATCACCCGTTCGGCCGCGGATTTGACGACGATAACAGCGGCCGATCTCGATGGGCTCGTCGAGGAGTTCGCCAAGAAGTTCGCGACCGGTATCAAATTCATCGGAACGGCCAAGGAGCTTGAAAACCTTCTTGTTGCCGTCATGACCGAGGACGAGATCGCTGAGGTCAAGTCCGGCGGTGAGCGCACGAAGGAGGAGCCGGTCTGGGACATCGTGTCCCGATTGAAGGAGGATGTGTTGCGAGCCTGTCTGCAGAAGGAGCATCCGCAGACGGCTGCCTTGATCCTGTCCCGGATCGACTCCGGCACGGCGGCCAAGATCATCGGTGGATTTCCGGGTCCGCAGCGCAACGATCTGCTCTGTCGCATGCTCGTCATGGCCCCGGTCTCAGATCAAGCCGTGGCCATCGTCGAGGATATGCTGCGCGAGGAGCTGTCGGCCGGCCAGGGCAACTCCACCGCAGACGCGCACACCAACATCGCCAACATCCTGAACAAGCTCGACAAGACGCAATCCGACGAGGTGCTGCAGAGCATGGCCGCGCTGCGCCCGGACGACGCGGAACTGGTGAAGGGCATGCTCTTCTCGTTCGACGATCTGGTCACCCTGTCGCCGAGCGCGCGGACGATGGTGTTCGACCAGGTGCCGATCGAGCGCGTCGTGCTGTCCTTGAAAGGCCTCGATCCGCAGTTCCAGGCGACCATATTGTCGTCCCTGGCTTCCCGGTCCCGTCGCATGGTCGAAGCGGAACTCCAGAACGGAGTTTCGGGCTCTCAGCGCGATGTGACCGAGGCCCGCCGGATGATTGTCGATATCGTGCTGCGGATGGTCGCGGGCGGCGAGATCGATTTGAAAGCGACGGGCGGCGGCGAGGAGGCGGCATGACGTCCGCGTCGCTGAATGGCTGAGGCGCACGACAAGGACAGCAAAACCGAAGAGGCAACCGAGAAGAAGCTTCGGGATGCCATCGAGAAAGGCAATGTTCCGTTCTCGAAGGAAGCGGCAACCTTTGCCTCACTTGGCGGCATTCTTATCATCGGCGGTCTGTTCCTTTCCGGAAACGTGATGCACCTCCGGCAGACCCTCGAGCGCTTCATCGACAATCCTGGCGGCTGGTCGCTCGAATCCAGCGGCGACGTGACGGAGCTGTTCCGGGCCATCGGCTTCGATGCCGCCCATCTGCTTGTGCCGGCCGTTCTCATTCTTGCCGGCGCAGGTATTGTCTCATCCATCCTGCAGAACCCGCCCCAGCTCGTTTACGACCGCATCGAGCCGAAGTTGTCGCGCATCTCCGTGGCGCAGGGGTGGAAGCGCCTGTTCAGCATGCAAGCCCAGGTCGAATTCCTCAAGGCGCTTTTCAAGTTTGCCGTGGTTGCATTTGTCGGTGTGCTTGTGATGCGGTCGGCACAAAAGGATGTGATCAAGGCGATGTTCATGGAGCCGGGAGCGATACCCGAGCTCGCGCGCTCAATGGTCATGAAGATCGTCGCGGCCATGAGCGCCGCGACCGTGCTGCTGGTGGTTGCGGACCTCGTCTGGTCAAGGCTTTTCTGGCAGCGCGAGCTCAGAATGACGCGCCAGGAGGTGAAGGACGAGCATAAGCAGTCTGATGGCGATCCGATTCTGAAAGCGCGCATGCGCTCGCTGGCGCGAGACCGGTCGCGCCGCCGCATGATCGCCGCGGTTCCGCGCGCGACATTGGTTATTGCCAACCCGACTCACTTTGCGGTCGCGCTGCGCTACGTGCGCGAAGAGGGTGGCGCACCTCTCGTCGTGGCAAAAGGCCAGGACCTCGTTGCGCTGAAGATCAGGTATGTGGCCGAAGAAAATGGCATCCCTGTCATCGAAGATAAGCTTCTCGCAAGGTCGCTCTATGAGAGTGTGCAAGTGGACAAGGTCATTCCATCGCAGTTCTACAAGGCTGTTGCTGAGATCATTCTCTTCCTTATGGTTCGCGGCAACGCTGCGACGCCGCGGACGACACAGGGCTGACGATGCTGAAGCAGGGTAACCGTTATACTCAGGAGCGCGAGCAGGTGCTGGCCAACGGTCTCCGCGACGTGGCCTCCGAGCTGCGCCTGATCGATGCCATCGACCTTGTTGCCTTCATTCGCACGGAGCAGTTCGGCAATATCAAGAATCTCGTCAATTCCTCGACCGAGCTGTTCTTCAAGCCCGACACGATTGCCTTTGGCGCCTCGGGAGATGTCGATCTGAAGTGGGGAGCGCCGCCCGCCATCGGCCTCGACATGGAGTTCCGCCACGGAAGCGTCAATGTCTACTTCCGCCTACTTCTCGAGGCCGTCCATGCAGCGATCGAGATCCACCACATCTCGTTCGAAAGCGGCTCGGGGGATCCCGACGAAAATACGCGATTGCTCGCCGAAGCCATTGCTGATGCAAGGCTGTCTCCGGCGCCGTTCGTGGCCGATTCGGCCGGCGCCTTGGCCTGAACGAGGCTGGTCGCAAGCCTCGGGCAAGATTGAACACCTACCCTAAGCGTCGAATAACTGGGGGAAGGCCAGCATGGGCCCGATTCATCTGTTCAATGTGGCATCGCGGGCCAACCATTGGCTGTCAGTGCGTCAATCGACCATCGCCGAGAACGTTGCCAACGCCAATACGCCGGGTTTCAAGGCTCAGGACGTGAAGCCGTTCGCGGATGTTCTCGACAACATGACACTGGGGATGGCGGCCACCCGGGCTGACCACGTGTCATATGCTCCTGCCGGCTTTGCGCGAGCCGAGGCGACGCCCTCCGAAGGCGCCGAGATGCTGCATTCCGGCAACTCGGTCAGTCTCGAGACGGAGATGGCGAAGGCCGGCGAGGTCAATCGCGCCTTTGCGCTCAACACGAATATCGTCAAGGCGTTTCATCGCATGCTGATGACAAGCACGAAAGGCTAGCGCGTGTCGGATCCGCTCAAGGTCATCCTGAAGGTTGCCGCCTCGGGTCTCGACGCGCAGTCGCTTCGCATGCGCGTCGTTTCGGAAAACCTGGCCAACGCCCAATCGACAGGCAAGACGCCCGGCTCCGATCCCTACCAGCGCAAGGTCATCAGCTTCGAAAGCGAGTTGGATGAGGCAACGAACGCCAACATGGTCAAAGTCGAGGGTGTGGACGTGCACCAGGCACCATTTCGGATCGAGCATGATCCCGGCCATCCTGCCGCCGACGCCAACGGCTTCGTCAAGCTTCCGAACGTGAACATGCTGGTGGAGATGGCGGACATGCGCGAGGCCAATCGCTCCTATGAGGCCAACCTCCAGGTGATGAAGCAGGCCCGCGAGATGATCACGATGACCATTGATCTGATGCGGAGTTCTTGAGGATGGACAATGGGCTATCGGCGGTCGCGCCGGCTGCGTGGTCAAGTCCTGCGGTCGATCGGGCGGACATCGGGGCGACGCGCACGTCGCAGATCGCGCCGTCATCCGCCGGCCAGTCGCTTGACTTTACCTCGGTCCTTGCCAAGGCCGCGCTCAGCGCCATCGATACGCTGAGGAGTGGCGAGGCGACCGCGATTTCCGGCGTGCAGGGCAAAGCTTCCGTGCAGCAGGTCGCTGAGCAGGTCATGGCTGCCGAGCAGACGCTGCAGACCGCCGTTGTTGTGCGTGACAAGGTCGTCGCTGCGTATCTTGAGCTTAGCCGCATGCAAATCTGAGGACTGAGGACATGAGAGCGCTTGCCATCGCGGCGACGGGAATGAACGCGCAGCAGCTCAACGTGGAGGTGATCGCGAACAACATCGCGAACATCAACACCACCGGCTTCAAGCGTGCGCGCGCCGAATTTACAGACCTGCTTTATCAGGCGGAGCGTATCGCTGGTGCGCCCAACCGCGGCGGGCAGAACCAGGTGCCCGAAGGTGCGCAGGTCGGGCTCGGCGTGCGTACGTCCGCCATCCGCAATCTGCACATCCAGGGTGCGCTGACCAACACGACGAACAAATTCGATCTCGCGCTGAACGGGCGCGGCTGGTTTCAAGTCGCCGGCAACAATGGCGAGCTGTTCTACACGCGCGCCGGCGCCTTCAACAAGAACGCGACCGGCCAGATCGTGACGGCCGACGGATATCTGGTGCAGCCCGCCATAACCGTTCCGAACAACGCCACTCAGATCGTCATCAACGAGGCGGGCCAGGTCTATGTGCGCACGGATGCGAGCACGGACTTGCAATTGCTTGGCCAGCTCACCCTCGGCACGTTTGTCAACGAGGTAGGTCTGGAGCCCATGGGTGGCAATCTCTATCGCGAGACGCTGGCCTCCGGCAACGTCACGCTCGGGGTGGCGGGAGACCCCGGCTACGGCACCATCCATCAAGGCTATCTGGAAAATTCCAACGTCGACCCGGTGAAGGAAATCACCGAGCTCATCTCGGCGCAGCGCGCCTATGAAATGAACTCGAAGGTCATTCAGGCGGCCGACGACATGTTCGCGACGGTCGCCAAGAACCTCCGATAAGTCGGGAGATGATCGCTGTGCGGTTTGGTTCGTGGGTGAAGCTGGTTGCGCTGTGTGCGCTGTCGTTTCTGTCTGCCGCCTCGGCTCGCGCCGGTGAGGCCGACGATATCGCGCTGCCCGTTCCCACCGTCACGATCTATCCTGGCGACATTATCGAGGACGACAAGATCATAGATCGGCTCTTCATCGCACGAACGGTCGCGCGTGGGTCGGTCATTGAGTCGCGCAACGCCGTGGTCGGTAAAGTGGCGCGGCGTACGCTTCTTCCGCAAAAGCCCATACCGGCCAATGCCATGCGCGATGCTTACGCTGTCGGGCAGGGCAAGCCGGCGGTTCTGGTGTTTCAATCCGGCGGTCTGATCATTACGAGCACGGCCGTTGCGCTGCAAAACGGCAGTATCGGCGATTTCATCAGCGCGCGTAATGTCGACAGCGGCATCGTCATCAAAGGCACGGTGCAAGCCGACGGCACAATCCGGGTGGGTGAGCAATGATCCGGATCGCGCTGCTGGCCCTTTCGTTTTGCCTGATGGGGCCGCAGGGTCACGCCGGGACGCGCATCAAGGACATCGTATCGGTGCAGGGCGTGCGCCCTAACCAGCTCATCGGCTACGGGCTGGTGATCGGCCTCAACGGCACCGGCGACAGCCTGCGCAACGCGCCGTTCACCGGTCAGTCCATCCAATCCATGCTTGATCGCATGGGCGTCAACGTGCGCAATGCCAATCCGCGCACCAAGAATGTGGCGGCTGTGATCGTGACGGCCGAGCTGCCGGCCTTTGTCGGCATGGGTTCGCGGATCGACGTGACGGTGTCGTCTCTGGGCGACGCCACGTCGCTCGCCGGCGGCTCGCTGGTCATGACGCCCCTGAGCGGTGCAGACAACGTCATCTATGCCGTTGCGCAAGGTCCGCTGGCCGTCACCGGATTCTCCTCGCAGGGCAAAGCCGAGACGCTGACACAGGGCGTGCCGACCACCGGCCGCATCCCCAATGGTGCACTGGTGGAGCGCGAGGCTCCCGGGCGCTTATCGGAAGAAAAAACATTGGTGCTCGAGCTGCGCAACCCGGATTTCAATACGGCAGTGCGCATCGCCGATGCCATAAACGCCTACAGCGTGGATCGCTTCGGCCTTCGCGTGGCGCGCGAGGAGGACCTGCGCAGCATCGTTTTGCGCCGGCCGCAGGCAATCGGTGCCGCGCGTTTCATCGCCGAGATCGGAGACTTGGTTGCGGAACCCGATGTGCCCGCGCGCATCGTCATTGATGAGCGCACCGGCACTATCGTGATCGGCAAGGACGTGCAGATCTCTACTGTCGCCGTCGCGCACGGCAATCTGACTGTGCGCGTGACGGAAAACACAAAGGTCTCGCAACCGGCCCCGTTTTCAGACGGACAAACCGTCGTGGCCCCCGAGAGTTACGTCTCCGCCGACCAGAATGGCGGCAATCTTGCCGTCATCCGCGGTACCACGCTGCAGACGTTCGTCGGCGGCTTGAACAAGATCGGGCTGAAGCCGCAGGGCATCATCGCCATCCTCCAGGCGATCAAGTCGGCAGGTGCCTTGCAAGCGGATCTGGTGGTGCAATGATGCGGACAACTCGCTCAATGATGATGCGCTCCAGCTGGATATTTGGACTGGCGGTCTCCGCGACATGCGCGTTGGCGTATACGCAGCATGCCTCCGCGACCGACCGCGGCTGGAAGGCGGAGATCGTCACCGGCTCCATCAATCCCAAGCAGCAGGCGCCGCTGCCGAAAAACTCTGCTTTGCCAATCCCAGTCGATCGCGTCAATACGGCTGCGGTCCCCTCCGACAAAAAGGCAACCGAGGCCACGCCCGCAAAGACCACCGTTGAGCGGCAGCGCGACACTCCGGCCGCAGCCAGGGACGCTCGCCCGGCTCAGCAATACTGCGTTAACATTGCCAGTGCCGCGGCCGATGCCCGGTTCAACTGGCAGAAGAAGACGATCGGGGACATGGAGCGGGAGTTGGACGACCGCGTCGCCAAGCTCGAGGCCAAGGTTGAGGAATATCAAAAGTGGCTTTCGCGGCGCGACGACTATGCCAGGAAAGCTCAGGAGCAGCTTGTCGGCATTTTTGCCCGCATGCGCCCTGACGCGGCGGCGGCGCAACTCGCCGTGGCCGATGAGGAGACCTCTGCTGCTGTTCTGAGCAAGCTGGATACCCGTGTCTCCAGCGGCATCCTCGCGGAAATGGATCCCCATCAGGCGGCCCGCCTCACAGCGATCATGGTCGGTGCCGGCAGGACAGACAAGAGCGCCAAAGCCGGACGGGAGGGCAAACGCTCATGATGCGGCACCTCACCATTCTGCTGGCGGTCGCCCTGCTGGGCGGCTGCGGCATGAATCCCCGAGAGATCGGCCGCGAGCCTTACCTGAGCCCTGTAGGCGCCGGGTTGATGGTAGAGCGCGTGCCTATATCGAGCGAGCCCGCGCACGTCCCGCAGTATCGTCCGGGCAACTCGTTCTGGCAGGACAACGGCGCCGATTTGTTTCGCGACGCGCGCGCCATGAAGATCGGCGACGTCGTGACGGTGAAGATATCGATCAGGGACAAGGCTTCGCTCGACAGTACGTCCGAGCGAAGCAGAGATTCCAAGCGCAATCTTAACTTCGATCTTGAATATAAGATGAATACGCCAATCACGAAGGGTTCGGGCGACGGCACCATCGGATCAACGGTCGACTCCAAGACGACGACCAAGGGCGAAGGTGCCATCACACGCTCCGAAAGCATCGAGCTGCTTGTCGCTGCCGTCGTCACGGGCATCCTGCCGAACGGAAATCTCGTTATCAACGGCAGCCAGGAAGTACGCGTCAACTTCGAGGTCCGCGTGCTGAGCGTCGCCGGCGTTGTTCGCCCGCGCGACATATCGACGGAAAACATCGTGTCGTACGACAAGATCGCGGAAGCCCGCATTTCCTACGGCGGGCGCGGTCGCATCACCGAGGTGCAGCAACCCGCCTGGGGGCAACAGCTGACGGATTGGCTTCTGCCGTTCTAGAGCGCGATCGTTTCGCACAGAAACACTTATAGCTTCCATGCGAAGCGTGAATCGCGTTCTAAGCAAACGAGATAGAGTGGGATCACGCATCAAAAGGGACACTAGAATCAGACTTTCTGGTGTGAGTCAGGTCGAGAAATTCGCTTAGAGCAGCCTGTAGACGTGGCGAATTCTCCATCATCACACGAGCCGAATGACGGGAAATGAATGGCCGACAACGAAGAACCCGCAGGCGAGGCCGGTCCACCGGTTGAGAAGGCCTCGGGCCTTCTCGGCCTCGTCGTCGCCATGCTCGTGACGACCGTCATATCCGGGGTCGGCGGCGGCGTCTTCGGCCTCTATGCCAATGGCAAGGGCAATACCGCCGCGGATCCCGCCAACAAGGCGCCGAAGCACGCCGTGGACGCCAAGCGCCCTTTCGCCGGCGACGTGAATCTCAAGTCTCTCGCTTCCATTGTCACCAATCTCGGCGCACCGAACGGCACCTGGGTTCGCTTGGAGGCGGCCATCGTGGTGGGGCCGGATGCGGCCAAGGAGGAGAACATGCTGGCCGGCCGCATCAGCGAGGACATCGTCGCTTTCCTACGCACCGTGCCTCTTGCGCAGATCGAGGGCGCGAACGGTTTTCAGAATCTGCGTGAGGATCTCAATGACCGTGCGCGGATCCGCAGCGAAGGCAAGGTGCGCGAGGTCATCATCCAGTCGTTGATCGTCGAATGAGAAAGATCGCGGTCATACTTGGTCTGGCCCTCCTGCTTCTGCCCACCATCGCGTTTGCTCAGGTGCCCAGCCTTGAGTCGCTTATCCCACCCGGCGACGGCACTGCGACCGGGCGCATCGTTCAACTCATCCTCGTCGTCACCGTCCTGTCGGTGGCGCCGGGCCTCCTGATGATGGTGACGTGCTTCACGCGCTTCGTTGTCGCGCTATCGTTTTTGCGGGCCGGACTGGGCTTGCAGACGACACCGGCCAATCTGATCCTCATCAGCCTGGCTTTGTTCATGACCTTCTATGTCATGGCCCCGACTTTCGATAATGCCTGGCAGAACGGCCTCAAGCCGCTGATGGAGAACAAGATCAACGAGCAGGAGGCTTATGCGAAGACCACCGCTCCCTTCAAGACGTTCATGCGCGCCAACGTCCGCGAGAGGGATTTGAAACTGTTCGAGGATCTCGCCAGTGAGAAGCTTGGTATTCGCGCCGAAGGCGGCGATGTCGAGATGCGCGTGCTGATCCCCGCCTTCATGATCTCGGAGCTTCGCCGCGGTTTCGAGATCGGTTTTCTCATCGTACTTCCATTCCTCGTCATCGACATGATCGTCGCCACTCTCACCATGTCCATGGGCATGATGATGCTGCCGCCGACGGTCATATCGCTGCCGTTCAAAGTGCTGTTCTTTGTCCTGATCGACGGATGGAATCTGCTGATCGGGGGCTTGGTCCGCTCATTTCTTTAGCGGCCTGGGCCCGCACCGGCGGCCCTTCGCCATACAGCAGTGTCAGCCGATATTTAGAACACAGCAACCGTAGTTAATGCCCGTTTAACTCTTCTCCGCTACACGTTTCCCCATAGCAGATTGGACCCAGACGGGGTGGGGGGATCCAAAGGCATGATGCCGCTCTGCTGTGCCGGGGGAGATCCGGTATGTCCCACATTTTGTAGAACGTCACCCAGAGACACCGAGGGACATACACAATGAGTAGCATCAATACGAACGTTGCCGCGATGACCGCGCTGCAGACGTTGACGCAGACAAACAAGGCGCTGACGGAAACGCAGAACCGCATTTCTACGGGCTTCCGCGTCAACGACGCCTCCGACAACGCCGCCTACTGGTCGATCGCGACGACGATGCGTTCGGACAACAAGGCTCTCGGCGCCGTGCAGGACGCCCTGGGTCTCGGCGCTGCCACGGTCGACACGGCTTACACTGGTGTCAAGGCGGCCATCGAGGTTGTCGATGAGATCAAGTCGAAGCTGGTGACGGCCCGCGGCGAAGGCGTGGACCGCGCCAAAATCCAGACCGAAATCACCCAGCTCCAGGATCAGCTCTCCGGTATCGCCAATTCGGCGGTGATCTCGGGTGCCGACAACTGGCTCTCGGTTACGTCGAGCGCGAGCGGCTACAGCGACACCAAGAGCGTCGTGTCGTCTTTCACGCGATCAGGCGGCGCGGTCACGATCCAGACCATCGATATTGATACGTCTGGTATGACCTTGTATGATGCGGGCACCGCGGCTGCTGAGGTCGGCATCCTTGACGGGTTCCGCGATACGACGGGTGCCATCGGCACGACCGGTTTCAGCATCGCCGCACTCGACATCTCTGCCCTGACCAATAGCGCCGCCGACCTGGCAACGCTGGATACCTACATCCTGGGCGCTGACTCGGCTCTCAGCGAGATGACCGACGCGGCAACCGATCTCGGCTCCACTAAGTCGCGCATCGGCCTCCAGCAGGACTTCGTCAAGAACCTGATGTCCGCCATCGACCGCGGCGTCGGCCAGCTTGTCGATGCCGACATGAACGAGGAATCGGTGAAGCTGCAGGCCCTGCAGGTCAAGCAGCAGCTTGGCATCCAGGCGCTCAGCATCGCCAACTCGAACGGCCAGAGCATCCTGTCTCTGTTCCGCTAAGCCCAGCGATCACAAGCCTCATGAACTGGCCACGCTCCCGATGGGGGCGTGGCCTTTTCACGTAATGCTCGCGCAAGCTTCGCCCCGCAAACTCCGCCCCGCGGACATGATGTCGTGCGGTGGGGCGGACAATGAATGGCCTGGAACATCTCGAGCGGCTCTGGCGCAGCCTTGCGGCGCTTGGCGGCCGGCGTTTAGCCGCACTCGGCGTTATTGGCTTGACCGTCTTTTCTGCAGTCGGCCTCGGCAGTTACTATTTGAGCCGGCCGGAATTCGAAACACTCTACGCCGGGCTCAACGCCCAGGATGTCAGCCGCATCGGTGCGGCCCTGAAAGAGGCCGGCATTGCCTTCGACGTAAACTCGGAAGGCACCAAGGTGATGGTTCGCGCCCCGCAGACGGCGCAGGCCCGCATGCTGCTCGCCGAAAAGGGTCTGCCCAGCAGCGCCAACGCGGGCTACGAGCTGTTCGACAAGCTGGGGTCCATCGGCCTCACCTCTTTCATGCAGGAGATCACCCGGGTTCGTGCACTCGAAGGCGAGCTTGCGCGTACAATTCAGGCCATGAAGGGTGTGCGCGCAGCCCGCGTGCATGTCGTGCTGCCCGACGGCGGATCGTTCCGGCGCACGCGGCAGCCGCCTTCGGCCTCCGTCGTCATTCGTACCGACCGCCAGGACGATTTCTCCTCGGCGCAGGCGATCCGGCATCTGGTGTCGGCCGCCATTCCAGGCATGTCCATCGACCAGGTCCGTGTCCTGACGACCGACGGCACCGTACTGGCGGCCGGCGGCGACATGGCCAATGCTGTTCCGGGAACCATGGTCGAGCTCGAAAAGACCATCGCCAAGGAGCTGCAGGACAACGTCCGCAAAACGCTGGCGCCCTATCTCGGCTTGGATAACTTCACCATCAGCGTCGCCGCGCGCCTCAACATGGACAAACGGCAGATCAACGAGACATCGTTCGATCCGGAATCGCGCGCCGAGCGATCCTTGCGCGTTGTGAAGGAAACGGGCAGCTCCCAGAATTCTGCCAATCGGCCGGCGGTTGGAGTCGAGCAGAACGTTCCATCCGAGCAGACGGCCACAGCTGGCGGCGACCAGTCCAAGCGGACCAACGAGCGGCGTGAGGAGCTGCGCAATTACGAGCTCAGCTCGAAAACGATCTCGACCGTGAGCGAAGGCTACAAGATCGAGAATCTCACTGTCGCGGTCGTCATCAACCGCAAGCGGCTGATGGCGTCGCTAGGTGACGCTGCAACTCCCGAAGCGGTGGATAAGCAAATCAAGGAGATCCAAGGCCTGGTGGAGTCGGCGACGGGCATCGATGCCAAGCGCGGCGACCGCGTGGCCGTGTCGGCGGTCGATTTCGTGCAAGGCGGCGCTCTTGATGAGGCTGTTGCCGGGCCGGGTATACTCGAGCAACTGCTGCAGCAGACCGGCGCCTTGGTGAAAGGCCTGACAATACTCGCGGCTACCGTGCTCCTGATCTTCTTCGGGCTCAAGCCTGCCATGCGGGCCATACTCAGTCAGGCTCCTGTGCCGGCAGTGGCGGCGGCAGGTGGGGCGCCACAGCTTACCGCCGACGGAGGTGCAAGTGTCGAGCTTCCTGGGACCGGCGACCGGCGCAACCTGTCGCGGGAAGTCGAGCCCAACCTGATTGCCGATCTGACAAGCAAGATGGGGCGAAGTCCGCAGAAGCGCCTCGAGCAGATGATTGACTACGACGAGGAACAGGCGGCGGCCATCCTGAAGCAGTGGATGAGCGGAGCCAAATCGGCATGACGGCAATTCCGCTGGCGCGCTTTCTCGTCGATTTCGGAACTGACGGCGTCGATGGCGCGCGCGCCGAGGCGAGCCTTATTGCGAACGCCAATGCAAGGGTGAACGAAAGTCTCGCGCGCGGCCATGCGGAAGGCAGGGCAGCCGCCGAAGCCGAGTTCGGTGCCAAGCTCGAGGCCCAGCAACAGGACTTTGAACGGCGGCTCGCCATGGCACGCCAAGACTGGGCGGCCACCGAGGGCGCCGCGCTGAGCTCGGCACTCGCTTGTGCAATGGGAGATCTGGAGGCGCGGCTCGCGGACACGACAGCGCGCGTTCTTCAACCATTTATCCAAACGGAAATTTGTCGGGCCGCTGTCGCCGAGCTGGTCGCGGCGATTGGGTCAATTGTAGCTCACGGCAAGGCGACACAGGTGGAAATCACGGGGCCGGAGGATCTGCTGGACGTTGTGCGTGCCCGGCTTTCAGACAAGGTCCCGGCCACGTTTACAAGCAGCAAAACCGGCGACATTCGGGTGGCGATCGATCAGACGGTTCTCGAAACCCGTCTCGTCGCCTGGACGGCGGCCATTGAAGAGGCCGTCCGGTGAGCTCAAACAAAAACGACGAGGAAACGACAGTCCAGGAACTGGTCATCATCCGCCGGCGCGGAGGTGGCGACGATCACGCGCATCATGGTGGCGTCTGGAAGATCGCATATGCGGACTTCATGACCGCCATGATGGCGTTCTTTCTCGTGATGTGGCTCATCAATGCCACCGACAAGAAAGTTCTGACGCAGGTCGCCACCTACTTCAACCCGTTGCGGCTCACGGACAAATCACCGTCGTCACGAGGATTGCACGACGCTGATACCGGTGCGTCAGGCATCGAGAACGAACCAGGCGATTCGCAGGTCAAGGACGGCAAATCCAAATCATCGAAGGTCGGCCCGCAGCAGAAGATCCAGGAGGACGCGCTCTTCAAGGACCCTTACGGCTCGCTGGAAAAGCTCGCCGAGCAGGCCATTGCCAACGAGCCGAAGACGAGAGAGCGGTCGACCTCCGGTGAGTCCAAGAATGCCGAGGGAACGCTGGCGGGTGGAGAAGCCTTCCGCGATCCTTTCGATCCTGAGTATCGGCAATCGGTGACGCGACCGCAGACGGAGCTCACACGGACCGAGCCGCAAGACGGGCGCGCGGCCGTCCAAATCCAGGCCACCCCTGACGCGACCGCACGCCAGGAGAACACGGCGCCGGCAAATGCCGATAGCCAAAACGATGCCGTAAAAGCCGCGACGCTACAGAACGACGTGGCTTTGGCCAAGCCGCCGGCAGCCGACGCCAAGCAAACGGCGCAAGGCGATGGGGTGGAGGCCGGCAAATTCGAGGCTGGCCAACTGGAGAAGGAGATCAAGCAGGCCGTCGAACAGCTTGCCGTCGGCGCCGTGCCCGGTATCGAAGTCACCGTGGCGGAAGACGGCCTTCTCATCAGTCTGACAGACAAGTTCGATTTCGGCATGTTCTCCATTGCTTCGGCGGAGCCCAGACCGGCGATGGTCGTCGTTATGGACCGGATCGCCAAGCTGCTCCAGACCCGCCCCGGCCCGATTGTCGTGCGCGGGCACACCGACGCGCGGCCGTTCCGCTCCGCCACTTACGACAACTGGCGCCTGTCCTCGGCGCGCGCACACATGGCCTACTACATGCTGGTGCGCGGCGGTGTCGAGGAGAAGCGCTTTGCCCGCGTCGAGGGGTATGCGGATCGCTCCCTCAAGGTTCCGGGTGATCCGGAAGCGGCGCAGAACCGTCGGATTGAAATTCTTCTGCGGAGAGCAAACCCGTGAGGGGGATCGGGCGAATAACGCTGATTGCGGGATTGTGTCTCGCGGCTGTTTCTTCAGCCGCTGCCGAGCAAGCCGCCAGGCACCCCTACGAACTCGTACGGTCGCTCAACGCTATTCAGGACGAGTCGACGCGCGGCAATGCTGAGGCCCACGCACAGCAAAGACTATTGATTTCCCGACTCGCCCAGGAGTTCCTCTCCGCGGACGCCGAGGCTTGGAAAGAACCGCGGAACGTGAAGGCCGCTGTCGTCTACGCGCTAAGCGGCGGTGAGCCGCGTGTGCTCAAATCGCTCTTCTCGCTGCGCCAGCTTCCCGGTGTGGACGAAAAGCTCCTCAATGCAGCTCTTGCCTATAGCGAGGGCCGCAACACCGATGCGCTGGAGCTGTTCAGCCAGATTGATGCGCGGACGCTTGATCCGGGCCTCGGCGCTCGCGTCGCCCTCGTGCACGCGGGGTTGGTGGTTGCCAAGGAGCCAAAATCGGCCATTCCTCTTCTCGAGCAGGCACGCCTTCTCGCCCCGGGCACCGTGGTGGAGGACGCCGCATTGCGCCGGCAGGTGTTTGTCATGGCGGGGCTCCGCGAATTCGATGCCTTTGAAATGCTGGCATCGCAATACATGCGCCGCTTTCCGAACTCGATCTACGCTGGCGCGTTTCGCGAGCAGTTGGCCAACGAAGTGACGAGCTTGCGATACGGTCCGGACGAAGAACGGCTCCCCCGGCTGGCAGCCCTTCTCGACGGCGTAGACAGTGCCAATCGGCGGCAGTGCTATGTCTTGATCCTGCAGGAAGCGGTCGTGAAAGGGCGCGTAGAACTCGCACGCCTTGCCGCGCGTCATGCCGTTCGCCTGACGGCCGGCGACAGCGCCAGTCATGTCCGCTCGCGCGTCTACGAGGCGGCAGTGTTGATCGTCACGGAAGACTACGAAAATGGTGCGACCGCGCTCAAGGACATCGACAAGACCGTGCTTGATGCACGCGATGCCGAGCTGCTGGAGGCCGCGTTTGCCGTTGCGGATGAGGTAAGGCGGCCCGTGGTGCCCGACGCCGGCGCTTCACCGACCGAGGATTTGGCTCCCGGCGCGAAAGGCGATCCGCCACCCAAGTTGAAATCCGTGGAGCTCGCGCAAAAAGCCATGGCACGCGTCGATGATCTTCTGGCTGGGGTCCGTCAATGACGACATCAGGTGTCAATCCGGGGGGCGGCCCGCTCAATGCCCTTGCGGCGCTTGGCCAGCAACCGTCTCGCGATGGGTCCGGCAAGCATGCGTGTCTGGATTTTGCCGGCCTCTTGTCGCGGCTATCGGTGGCGGCTGATTCCGGAAGCAGCGCTAAAACCGATCCGGTTCAGCCGTTGGTTGCTGGCGCGGCCGTCGACACACTAACGGCGCAACGCAACGTTTCAGCCGGCCTCCCTGCCGCGCAGCGCAGCCTTGACGGGGAAGTCGAGCTTATCATGCAAGCTGAAGCCGAAGGCTCAATCGCGGTCGCCGATGATGCGACCGTCGGTGAAGAAGGCTCCAACGAAGACGATCTTTTGCAAGCCTTGCACGTGGAGACCGAGACCGCTCCTGCAACCGGCCGCGATACGAGCCGTGACGGCAGCGCAACCGCTGCCCTAATGGTACAGGCACAGGGGCAGCCCGAGGAGATACAAGCGCTGCTGTCATCCGTCATGCGGAGCGCGGCGTCCGGCACTGTTGGCAACCTCCCTCTGACAACGGCCAAGACATCGGCGCAAGCCGCAGCGCCGGCCCAAGGTGCACGCGCCAAAACCGTCGGTGAGGCCACAGGTGCCGCCGCTCAGGGCACCATCGATGCGCAATTGCCTGTCGACACCGACTGTCAGGGCCCGATTCAGGTCAGCCTGGATCGTCTCGCCGACACGATGATGCCCCATGACAAGGACCAAGGCACGCCGTCCGCGCCTGCGGCTGACCTGAAGCTGGCTGTGTTGCAAACCGAGACGCACCACGCTCCGATTTTGCACGGCGGTCCGATGGCACAGATTGCCGAAGGCATCCGCTCCGACCTTGCCGCCGGCGGCGATACCGCACTGACATGGTCGCCGTCCGCCTCCGCGGCCGCCAAACCTCATGCCGATGCGCCGGTCAAAGTGCTTCTCATCCAACTTCAACCGGCCGATCTTGGCACCGTCACGATCAGGATGTCGTTGAAAGAGGACGCGCTGGTACTGCATATCGAGGCATCCCAGCAGGACACGGCGCAACGCTTGCAGCAGGATCAAGACTCGCTGTCAAAGGTCCTGCGATCGGCCGGCTATCTCATCGATGGTGTCGCCATTCGCGCCGCGGATCCCGACCGGTCTTTGGTGTTGCCGAGCCAGACCTCGGCCTCGCTGTCGCAATCCTCGCACCAGCAAACGGCCGGCGGCGCGCCGTCTGAGGGCGGTGCTTCCCAGGGCCGCGGACACCATGAGCAGGCAGCGCGTGGACAGGCGAGGCAGGACGCGACCGCGGAGCCCGGCGGCTCCCGGCCGTCCTCATCTGGCGGGCTATTCGTATGAACGGCATATATCTCGACGCCATCAAGAAATTTGAAGGCTTCGCCCAGCGCGCCGAATGGGACTATGCGCAGCATACAAACGGTTACGGTACTCGTGCGCTGTTTCCGGGCGAGGCCATCGATCGCGCCGAAGCCGAGCGGCGCTTTCACATCGAGATCAAGGAGGCCCGCGCCGTCGTCGAGCGCAACGCGCCCGATGCCGACGAAGGAACCAAGGCCGCATTGACCTCGCTCACGTTTAACGCCGGCGACAAGTGGACTCGTAGCGGGCTCGGAGAGGCCTTGCGCCAAGGCGACACCGAAACGGCGCGAGAGCTCTTCCTGCAATACAACAAGGCTGGTGGGCAGACGTTGCCAGGTCTGGTAGCGCGGCGAACGGCTGAGGCCCAGTGGTTTGGCAACCCGCAGACGGACTCGACGCCCAATGGCCTCACTGGCACAGCGAGCATTGCCGGTGTCGATACCGCCGGCA
>CADEFX010000005.1 GCA_902826715.1 uncultured Hyphomicrobiales bacterium
CGGCTTGTCGGCGACCAAAGCCTCCGGTGCGAATCCGGCGCCGAAGAACGCGGCCGCATAGCCGCGCGGATCGCCGAGGGCATCGGCGTCTGCCGTGAAGCCGCGTTGCGCCAGCAGCGCCGACTCCAGTCCTGACGCTGCGGCCTGTCCGCAATGCAGCGCCTTGGTCATGCTTCCGGCGTTGGCTTGAAGGCCGCCGGCGCGCGATGCGGCGATACCCATGGCGTGCACAAGCTGGTTGCGGTCCAATCCAAGAAAAATGCCGGACGCCACGGCGCTGCCGATCGGGCCGACCGCTCCCGGCGGATGGAACAGGAGACCCGCTGGATTGAACTGGTTCGACGCCAGACGCAGCCGGGCCTGCGCTTCGATGCCGGTGGCGAGCGCTGTAAGGATGCGTTGACCCGTGGCCTCGTGTGCCGGCCGGTCCGCCGCCTTGGCCTCGCGTTCCACGAGCGCGAGCAGCGGCGAGAGCGCCGGCGACAGAGAGTGATTGGCCGGATTCCACATCGGCTCGTAGTCGAGGACGTGCATCGACGCGCCGTTGACGCGCGCCGCTTCCGCCGCCGAACAGCCGCCGCCGTGACCGATCAGGCTGGCTTCCGGCCGGCTGGCGTTCTCCAGCGCGAGCGCGGCCAGCAGGCTCGGGCCTGGCTGCGTCGAGCCGAGGGCGGCAACCGCTATGCCATCGACAAAGAGGTTGATCGCCGCCCTGCGTGCGGCAGCATCAAGGGGCTCGGCTGCCAGCGTTTGCAGATGCGCCGCGAAGTCGGCCGTCAGGCTCATTCGGCAGCGCTCGCCAGGCTGCGCGCTTTTGCGCGCGGCTGGTACAGCACCGATCCCTCGAACAGGCGGCGCGCGGTGCGGTAGACGGCGCCATGAATGGCCTTGGCGCGTGCCGGATCGCCGGAATGCTGCACATCTGCATCGACAACCGTGGTGCCCGACGCATGCGCAATCGTGATGGGGCCGCGTCCCGCCGTCGACAACGCGTGCGCAATGGTTCCCTCGATGCGGCTGGCGATGGCAAGGCACATGGCGCCGGTGATCGGCACCGCCCGATGCGGCTGCCCCATGGAGATCATGCGGACATGGATCGACATATCCGCCGCGCCAAGCTGGCGGTCCGACAAGGTTGCTGCCGGTCGCGGCGCTGCGATCATCGCCACCTTGGGCACGCTGGTGATCGTGCGTGCGCTTGCCAGATCAGGTGCGATTCCCATGGCCACGGAGGCCGCACAGCGAATCGCCTCCATGTGCGCGAGGAATTTTGCGTCGGTGTCGAGTGCGGCGGGAAGCTCGGTGCCGGTTTTGCCGACGCTCGCGGCGTTTACGAACACGCACGGATTTGCCGCGTCGACAAGGCTGGCCTCGATGGTTCCGAGCCCCGCAACATCAAGCTGGTCGACGGGACGGCCGGTAGGCAGCAGGCGTCCGGTCTTGGCGCCGCCGGGTTCCATGAACTCCAGGCGGATGGGCGCGCCCGTACCGGAAATTCCATCGATGGCAAGATCGCCGTCGGTCTTGGCCATGCCGTCCTCAACCCCAAAGCGCGAGACGATGATCTTGGCCGTGTTGGTGTTATGGATGCGCACGCACGCATCGCCATCGCGTGGTCCATTGACGAGGCCGGTCTCTATGGCGAATGGCCCGATGGCCGACGACATGTTTCCGCAGTTGCCGCTGTAGTCGACGCTCGCCGCACCGATCGCAATCTGTGCAAACGTATAGTCGACATCGGCATCAGGCCGGCTTGACGGACCGACGATGCAGATTTTCGACAACGAAGAAATGCCGCCGCCCATGCCGTCAAGCTGGCGTCCGTTGGGATCGGGTGATCCCATGACGGCAAGAAAGATGTCTTTCCAGTCCGCACGGTTCGGCGGGAGATCCTTGTGCTCGAACATCACCGCTTTGGAGGTCCCGCCGCGCATGAACACCGCTTTGATGCGCTGCAATGCCATGTCGCTACTCCCTTCTGAAAATCGAGCGGGATGCGGAAGCGCAAATCTCGTGCGCGACAGTCGCCGCCGCGGCCCTTGCGACGCCAGGAATACGCCTGTATACAATCACGCGCAAGGCCCTTGTGGACCGAAGAAGATCGCGGATTCTTTCCAACAGCCCCGGGTGAAAGAAACACATGGCCAATACCGCAGCGCCGGCGCGTGACCCTGCGGACCGCAACCACTACGACTCTGCCGCCGATTACGCCTACGCCAAACTGCATACGGCCATCGTCGAGGGCCATTTCAGCCCAGGGCGGCGCATGCGGGAAATCGAGCTCGCATCCTGGCTCGGCATCAGCCGAACGCCGACGCGGCACGCCCTCTCACGGCTGGAGATCGAGGGGTTGCTCGAGGTTCTCCCGCGGACGGGCCTCGTCGTTTCCTCGCTCGACGAGACGGCAATGGAGGAACTTTACGAGATGCGTGCCGTGCTGGAGGGAGCAGCGGCCGCCATGGCGGCGCATCATGCGAGCCCTCGGGAGGTCGCGGCGCTTGAGCAACTCATCAAGGGCGAGGCCCGGCTGCCGAGCGACCCGACTGTGCGCTACCGCCACAACCTCGCTTTCCATCGGGCCATCTACGCTGCTGCCCACAATCGTTTTCTCATGAAGAGTCTGCATGCGCTCCACGATGCCATCGCGCTCCTCGGACCGACGACGCTTGGGGCAAAGGGTCGTCTGCCGGATGCAGCCCGGGAGCACCGCCTCATCGTCGATGCAATCACGAAACGCGATGGGATTCGTGCCGAAGAGGCAGCTCGTACGCATATTCTCAAAGCCGTAGAGCTCCGCCGCACGATGCTGCGAAGCAGCGTCAGCCCGGCTGGGGCAACAGGAACGTCTAGGAAACGCACGAACAGGGAGTGAAACGATGACGCGACAAAGATTGAGACTTGCCGGTCTCCTGCCAGCGCTTGGCCTGCTCGCAGGCGTGCTGGTTTCGCTGCCTGTATCGGCGCAGACCTGGGACGAGACCGTTGCTGCAGCCAAGAAGGAAGGCAAGGTCGTCTTCTACAACAATCTTCAGCCCAACGGCATCGAGCCGCTGCTGGCGAAGTTTCGGGCCGCGGTTCCCGGCATTCAACCGGAGCAAATCCGCCTCGGCAGCAATCCGCTCATCGAACGTTTTCAGACGGAATTCAGCGCCGGCCGGAACCTTGCGGACGTCCTCATCACGTTTCCCGACGAACGCATCGTTGAAGGCCTCAAGACGGGGTGGATGGCGGAATGGACGCCGCCGGAGCTGTCGAACTTCCCACCGGCGATCAACGAGGGAAACAAGCTCTACACCCTGCAGTATGCGCGCGAGGCGATCATCTGGAACAAGACGCTCGTCAAGCCGGCCGACGAGCCGAAGGAATGGACGGACCTGTTTGATCCGAAATGGAAGGGCAAAGTGGGGATGAACCCGCCCTGGCGCTCGGTATCCATCCAGCAAGTCGTTGCGTTCTGGGAGGACAAGGGCATCGCCAACCCCGCCGAGAAGCTGAAGGCCAACGAGGTTCGGTTCTTCGAAGGCTCTGGCGGTATCATCCAGGCTGTGGTGCGCGGCGATGTCCGTATCGCGGAGCTGACGGACCTGCCGCTCAATCCGCTGCTCGAGGATGGGGCTCCCATCGGCTTCGTCTATCCCGCGAGCGGCACGACGCTCTCAGCCAACAAGGCGTTTGTGGCCGCAAAGGCCCCACACCCCAACGCCGCGCGCGTGTTCATGAACTGGCTCATGACAAAGGAGGGGCAGGAGGCGTTGCAGCAATATTGCGGCCTGTCGGTAACGCGCAACGGAGCGCCGCCGCTCAGCAAGCTGCCTGCAACATCCCAGATCGCCAATGTCGTCGATGGCGAGAAAATCCTCACGACGGCGCGGCAGGCCAAGATCGTCAACGAGTGGCGCACGGTGTTCGGCGTGCGCTGACGCCGTGCATTGACGCAAGCGTATCATGACCGAGCAGACCGCGCGTTCGAGCGATCTTCCCGCCAGGCGGATCGAAGGCCGGGCTTCACGCAACCGGGCTCTCGACATCGCCTATGGCGCCACCTTCGCCATCGTCGTGGCGATGGTGATGATTCCAATCGTCGCGCTCGTTTATGGCAGCTTCCGCACAGCCGCGCCCGGCCTGCCCGGGGAATGGACGCTCCAGAACTATGCCGGCCTTGCCTCCACCGGCGTCCTGAGGACGATCGGGACGACACTCTGGATCGGTCTCCTCTCGTCCGCACTGTGTATCGTGATCGGCACGGCGATTGCCCTTCTCGTGCATCGCACCGACTTTAAGTACGGCAAAACCGTTTCGGCGCTGGTCGGGCTGGCCTTCTACTTCCCGTCATTCATTCTGGCGATGGCGTGGATCATCATCGGGGCGCCCGGCGGCATCATCAATGCCGTCGTCGACGACGCCTGGGGCATGCCGTGGTTGCGCGTCGACATCTACACCGCGATGGGAATCGTTCTCGTCATGGTTCTGCATCAGGTGCCGTTCGTCTATCTGACGATGCGCGGCCCGATCATCGGCATGGACGGCATTTACGAGGAGGCTGCGCGCACGGCGGGCGCCAAGCCGCGCGTGGTCATGACCCGCGTAACGCTGCCATTGCTCAGTTACTCTCTCGTCTCCAGTTTCATTCTGACCTTCATCATCACCATTGAGCAGTTCGCCATCCCCGCGCTGATCGGAATTCCGGGGCAGGTCAACATGCTGGCGACGCAGCTCTATCTTCTGGTCCGCTTTTCGCCGACGGATTACGGGCTGGCATCTGCCATCGGCATTGCGCTGAGCATCATGACCGGGGCTGCCATTTGGGCCCAGCGCCGCGTGTCGCGGGCGGGACGGCTGGTGACGGTGACGGGCAAGGCCGGGCGTTTAAAGCCGGTGCCCCTCGGGCGATGGAAATGGGCGGCCTATCTTCTCTGCTTCGGCTTCGCCCTTCTCGCCCTCATCCTCCCGATGGCGATCCTCATCTATACGTCCGTGCTGAAGTGGTTCACCGCCAATCCTTTCGCCGGCATGTATACGCTCAGGAACTACGGCTACATGCTGGAGAGCGCGTCCACCGTCAGAAGCTTCTGGAACACGCTGATGGTATCGGGCATCGGTGCCGCGATCGGTGTCGCGCTTGGTATTCTCTGCGCCTATTTCACATTACGCGTACAGCCGCGCGGCCACCGGGTTCTGGATTTCTTCGTCAGTCTGCCTTTTGGCGTGCCGGGGATTGTGCTGGGGCTTGGTCTGCTGTGGGCCTATGCCTATCTGCCCTTGCCGCTCTACGGCACACTGGCAATCATCATCGTTGCATTCGTCACCCGCTTCCTGCCGTATGCAACGGAAACGGTCGGCGGGCAGATGGTGCAGATCGACAAGAGTTTGGAGGAGGCGGCCTGGGTCAGCGGCGCCACTCGGATCGGCGGCGTGCGCAGGGTGCTGCTTCCGCTGATCTTCCCATCGGTGCAGGGCGCATACTTCCTCCTCTTCATGGCGTTCTTCCGCGAGATCTCCTCGGCCATCCTCCTCTATTCGGCCTCCACAGCCGTCATCTCGATCTCGATCTGGTCCTTCTTCGAACAAGCCAATTGGGGGCAGGCGAGTGCGCTCGCCGTAGTGGCGACGCTCATCATCTTCATCGCCATGGCGCTCATCAACTGGCTGCTGCCGACGGCACGGCGCGGATGACGCGCAAGGAGACACCATGAGTATCTCGGTTCAGACTCTCGTCAAACGCTTTGGTGCGCAGACCGTCGTTCACGGCATCTCGTTCGAGGTGGCGCGCGGCGAGTTCGTGAGCCTTCTGGGGCCCTCCGGCTGCGGTAAGACGACAACGCTGCGTTGCATTGCGGGGCTCGAAGACGCCGATGCCGGCGTTATCAGCATTGACGACACCGTCGTGTCGGCACCGGGCCAGAATGTGCTCGTGCCTGTGCACGAGCGTCAGATCGGCATGGTGTTCCAGAGCTATGCGATCTGGCCGCACATGACAGTGGCGGAGAACGTCGGGTTTCCGCTGTCGGTCCGGAAGCTGTCTACAGTCGAATTAACGCGGCAGGTGGAGGATGCGCTGGCGATCGTCGGTCTCAGTGCCCTCAAGGATCGTCATCCGTCGCAGCTGTCAGGCGGGCAGCAGCAGCGCGTTGCGCTTGCCCGCGCGATCGTCGGGCGGCCAAAGGTTCTCCTGTTCGACGAACCGCTGTCCAATCTCGACGCCAAGCTGCGGGAAGGCACGCGGACCGAGATCCGCAGGCTTCAGCGCGAGCTCGGTGTGGCTGCCGTCTATGTCACGCATGACCAGGAAGAAGCTCTGTCCATGTCGGATCGGGTGATCGTGATGGACAAGGGCAGGATCGAGCAGGTCGGCACGCCCAAGGAGCTCTATCGCAGTCCGGTTAATCACTTCGTGGCCGACTTCGTCGGTCGGGCGAGCTTTATCGACGTGATCAAAGGTGACGGAGCGAGCGGCTGGAGGACGCCGGATGGCACGGTTCTCGACGCGGACGAGGCAAGGGCAAACGGCCAGGGCACCTACCAGGCCATGCTGCGACCCGAGGACGTCGAGATCGTTGACGGCGAAGCTGCGGGCGTGGACCGCGGGCGCAGCCTGTCCGGCAGGATCAGCGAAAGTCATTACCTCGGCGCATACACCGAGTACGTGATCGATACGGCGGGTGCCAAGGTGAAGGTGCATTCGCGGCGCGATTTCGACGTCGGCGCGCCGGTGATCTTGCGCATTCGCCCGGAGACTTGCCGCCTGGTGGCGCGACCCGCCAATGCCGAGCTCTAGGACACGTCGAAATGCGATCTGCGCCTGCTTGCATTTCATTGTATACAATCGTATAGAAATGACTGGGGCGTCCGGGATCCATGGGCCGGATTGCGCAATGCAGATCAATGAGAGGTGACGCGTATGGCCGATCGGCAGGGGCAAAACTACGACGTCATTGTCGTGGGAGCCGGCAACGCGGCACTGGCCGCGGCCGTATCGGCGAGCGAGAACGGCGCCAAGCGTGTCGTCGTGTTGGAGAAGGCGCCGCGGGAAATGCGCGGCGGCAACACGCACTGGAGCGGCGGCGTGTTGCGCTTTGCGTTCGATGACCCGCGCGAGATCGGCCCGCTGCTTCCTGGCGTCGAAGACGAGTATGAAAATTTCTACGACGGCATCGCGCCCTACACGCAGAGCGACTTTCATGGCGATCTGATGCGCGTCACCAACGGGCGTACGGATCCTGTCCTGTCCAAGCTTCTGGTCGCGAAGTCCCAGGAAACCGTGAAGTGGATGAAGGACGTTGGCGGCATCAAGATGGAGCCGGCGACGACGCTGTCCGCTGTGAAAAAGGGCAACGTCATGGTCTGGGCGCGCGGCCTCGTCGTGCGTGCCGCGCACGAGGGCGTCGGCTTGTCGCGAAGCTGGTTCGCCACCGCGGAGCGGCTCGGCGTCGACATCCGCTATGGCACGGCGGCGATCGAGCTGCTGGTCGGCGGCGACGGCCGGGTCAACGGCGTCAAGGTCCGAGACGACGACGGCATTTCGACCTTCAACGCGCGATCCGTTGTGCTCGGCTGTGGCGGTTTCGAAGCCAACGTGCAGATGCGCACGCAACACATCGGCGCCCTGGTTGGCGCTGCGAAAGTGCGCGGCACGCCCCACAACCAGGGTGACGGCTTGCGCATGGCCATGAACATCGGCGCCATGCCCTGGGGGCAGTGGAGCGGGTGCCATGCCACACCCATCAGCGCGGACTGGGGTGACTTCGCGCCGCGCGAGCTGACCGATCGCAGCAATCGCCTTAGCTATGTCTATGCGGTGATGTTCAACCTCAAGGGTCGTCGCTTCGTCGACGAGGGAGAGGACGGTGCCCTCTTTACCTACGCCAAATTCGGGCGCGCCGTTCTCGCCGAGCCGGGGTCAAAGGCGTGGCAGATCTTCGATTCCAAGACTGTCCATCTGCTGGAGCCGCGCTACCAGACGAGCAGGCCGATTACGGCCAACACGCTGGAAGACCTGATCGAGCAACTCGACTTTGCGGACAAGGCACAAGCACTGAAAACGATGCGTGAATACAATGCAGCTGCCCGAGGTCCCGAGGACGGTTTTGATCCCACCAAGAAGGATGGATTGTCGAGCAAAGGTCTGGCCCTCGAAAAGACGAACTGGGCGCTGCGCATCGACAAGCCGCCTTTCTATGCCTACAGCACGACCGGTGGTATCACCTTCACCTTCGGTGGCCTCAAGACCACTGAGCATGCTCAGGTCGTTGGCACGGACTGGCGCCCGATTAAGGGACTATTCTGCTGCGGCGAGATGGTGGGCGGCCTATTCTACGATAATTACCCGGCCGGGACGGGCCTCGTGTCGGGGGCAACGTTCGGGCGGATCGCGGGGCGCAACGCCGCGACCATGGCTTGAGGAATAACAAGGGATAGGAGACACGCGATGGCGCAAGCTTCTGAAGCGCGCGAGGTGCCGCAAGCGGCATCAGCCTCCGAGACCATCGTGCAGCGGCTTGCGGCCAAGGTCTGCGCCTTCGACCAGAGCCAGCTGACGAAAGCCTCCGTCGCGCAGGCTAAAACCTGCATCCTCGACACCATCGGCGTGACTTTGGCCGGCCTGCCGGAGCCATGCACCCAGATCCTTCTGAAGACGCCGGGCGTTGCACCTCCCGGACCTTGCCTCATTTTCGGAACGCATCGCCGCACCAGCGCTCTTGATGCGGCTTTGATCAACGGCACGGCGTCGCACGCCCTCGACTATGACGACTTCAGCGGCGCGCTCGGGGGGCATCATTCCGTGCCGCTGGTTTCGACGCTGTTTGCTCTGGCTGAAGAGCGCGGCGCGAGCGGCGAGGCGCTCATTGCCGCATATGTGATCGGCGTGGAGACCATGATCCGCCTGGCACGGGCGGTGAATTTCCATCACTACGACAAGGGTTGGCATCCAACGTCGACGCTGGGAACGTTCGGCACCGCCGCAGCCGCATGTCACATGATGAAGCTCGATCCGGCCAGGACCGCGCGAGCACTGTCGATCGGTGCGTCCCTGGCGAGCGGCCTCAAGGCCAATTTCGGCACCATGACCAAACCGCTGCACATCGGTCATTGCAGCCGCAACGGTCTGTTTGCGGCGCTCATTGCCGAAGGCGGATTCGAGGCGGCCGACGATGTGTTCGAACACCATCAGGGTTTCCTCGACGTGTTCAACGGTCCCGGCAACTACGACATCGAAAAGATGTTCGAGAATTGGGGTGCGCCCTGGGAGATCGAGGCGTCTTCCATCGGACTGAAGCAGTTTCCCTGCTGCGGCAGCACGCATCCGGCCATCATCATGGCGCTGAAGCTGCGCAATGAAGAGGCCGTCCGCGCCGCAGACATTGCGCAGATACGCGTTTTGCCGCACGAACGGCGGCTGCGCCACACCAATACGCCCCATCCGCTGACACCGCTCGACGCCAAGTTCAGCGTCCAATATGCGGTCGCGCGCGCGCTTCAGGACGGCGCGGTGCGTCTGAAGGACTTTGAGGGCGACGCGCATCTGGACCCCGGCATCCGCAGGCTGCTTGACCTGACGGAAGCGAGCCCCCATCCCGACATGCCGAATGACGGCAAAAATCAGTGGGGTGCTGAGGTGATCGCGACGCTGAAGGACGGTCGGCGGCTGTCGCGCCGTGTCGAAAATCTCGTTGGGCGCGGCGGCGACAACCCGATGAGCAGCAGCGAGTTGTGGGACAAATTCAGCGACTGCGCGTCACGCGCGCTGCCGCGCGAGCAGATTGCGCCACTGTTCGAGCGGCTGGAGACTTTGGAAAAGGTCTCCGAAATGCCGCAGGTCATGCGTCTGCTCGAAGTGAGCGACCTGCACAAGCCGGCGCCGAAGACCGTCGTCTTCGCGCCGCGCGGCGCCGAGGAGGCGCCCGAGACCACTTGGGTGCCGTGAGATAAGAACCTAGCGCCTACTCCGCCGGCATCGGATGCGCTGTGCCGTGCCCTGATCCGACAGTCTCGCGCTGCGCGGACCGGTCGCGCGCCAGAAGCGTGTAGACCGTCGGGATCACGAACAGGGTCAGCAGCGTCCCAAGCACCAGGCCGCCGACGATGACGAGGCCGATTTGGTTGCGGCTCTCCGCACCTGCGCCAACAGCCCTCGCCAGCGGGACCGCGCCCAGGACCATGGCGGCAGTGGTCATGAGAATGGGGCGTAGCCGCAAAGCCGCCGACTCCATGACGGCCTCGAGCTTCGACTTACCCTCGTCCTGCAACTGGTTTGCAAACTCGACGATCAGGATGCCGTTCTTGGTGATGAGGCCCACCAGGGTGACGAGGCCGACTTGGCTGTAGATGTTCATCGTTCCCCCACCGAACTTGAGCGCGAGCAGCGCTCCCGTCATGGACAGCGGTACGGTGAGCATGATGATGAAAGGGTCGATGAAGCTCTCGAACTGGGCCGCAAGCACGAGATAGATGAAGAGAAGGGCTAGAATGAAAGTGAAGTAGATATCGCCCGATGCCTGCACGAATTCGCGCGATTGCCCTATGTAGTCGATCTGCACGGAGGCGGGTAACACGCGGCGTGCCGCCTCCTCGAGAGCGGCAAGCGCCTCGCCCTGGGAATATCCTGGCCCGATGTTGGCGGTGATATCGGCAGAGCGGAGCTGGTTCATGCGGCCGAGTTCGCGGGGTGCTACTGCCTCTCGCAGATCCACGAGGTTGGAGAGCTGGATCATCTGGCCACTGGCGCCACGCACGTAGATCTTGGACAGGTCGTCAGGATCGGTCCGCTCGATATCAGCCACCTGGACGATAAGGTCGTACTGTTTGCCATTCTGCTTACAGCGCTTGACCTGCCGCACGCCCAGCATCGTCTCCAGAGTTCGACCGATCGTTTCCACTTCGGCCCCGACATCGGCCGCCTTCTCGCGGTTCACCGTTACCTTGATCTCAGGCTTGTTCAACTTGAGACGCGACTCCACATTGGCCAGCTGCGGGGATTTCTCCGCCTCGGCCATGACCGCCTCAACCATCTTGTTGAGTTCGGAATATTCGCCCTGGGATTGGAGTGCGATCCAGACAGGGCGCGAGCTGGCGTTTTGCCCGAGCGAGGGCGGATTGTTGGCGTAGGCGAGCACGCCGGGGAATTGCTTGAGTTGCGGACCGAGGGACGCAACGATCTGTTGCTGCTTGCGTTCCCGCTCGCCCCATGGCGTCAGCCGTGTAAATGAAATTCCCTGTGAGACGATGGGGTTGCCGGAAACCACGAAGAACGCCTGCGCCTCGGGAATTTTCGCGAAGATCTGCTCGAAACGCTTGGCGTATTTCTCCATGAAATTGATGGTTGCGCCTTCAGGACCGACAAAGAAGCTGATAATGGTGCCGCGGTCTTCAACCGGCGACAATTCGGGCTTCAACGTCTTGAAGACGAAATAGCTGCTGGCGGCGAACACCAGTCCCACCAGGAGCACAAGCGGGCGGACTTTCAACGTTCCACGCAGAGCCGAGCGATAGCCGTTGGTCAGACCGACGAGTGCCCGTTCGACCAGGTTATACATCCAGCTGTGCGACGTCTGATGTTTCAACATGCGCGAGCACATCATGGGGCTGAGCGTGAGCGCCACAAATCCCGAGATGATGACTGCTCCAGCGAGGGCCCACGCAAACTCCGTGAACAGGCGGCCCGTGGTGCCCGACATGAAGCCGATCGGCGCATACACGGCGGCCAGCGTCAGCGTCATGGCAACGACCGCGAATCCGATCTCCTTGCTGCCCTGGAACGCGGCCGCCATGGGCGACATGCCTTCCTCGATGTGGCGGTAGATATTCTCCAGCACCACGATCGCGTCGTCGACCACGAGGCCGATCGCCAGCACCATGGCAAGCAGCGTCAGCGTGTTCACCGTGAAACCGAGCAGGTACATGATTGCGAACGCGCCGAGCAACGAGGCCGGGATGGTCACGACCGGAATGAGCGTGGCCCGCACGTTGCGCAGAAAGACAAAGACCACGATGACGACCAGGATCACCGCTTCGCCGATGGTGTGAAAAACGGAGTCGATGGACGCTTGAATAAAGATCGACGTGTCGTGGGCCACTTCCGCCTTCATGCCTTCCGGCAAGTTGGCCGTAATGGTGGGCAGCTCGGCGCGCACAGCTTTGGAGATGTCGAGAGGATTGGCGACGGCCTGCTTGACCACACCGATGGCCACGGCCGGTTGCCCTTTGAAGCGCACCGAGACCCGCTCATCCAATGGGCCGCGCTCCGCTCTTCCGACATCGCGCAAGCGGACCGGATAACCGGCGACCTGCTTGATGATGATGGCACCAAATTGTTCGGGCAAGCGCAGGTCGGTTTCCGCGAGCACCGTGAATTCGGTGTCCTTGCTTTCGATGCGCCCTGCCGGGACTTCGACATTCTGCCTGCGCAGCGCGTTCTCGACGTCCTGGGGAGTTAGATTGTAGGCCGCAAGACGCGCCGCATCGAGCCATATGCGCATCGCATATCGGCGCTCTCCGAAAATGCGGGCTTCGGCGACACCGGTGATCGACTGCAGTCTGTCTTTCACATAGCGGTCGGCGAAGTCGGTAATCTCGAGCTGCGAATGGCGATCCGATGAGAACGCGAGATAGAGAACCGGCTGGGCATCCGCCTCAACCTTGGAGATGATGGGCTCGTCGATCTCGTCGGGCAGGCGTCCGCGGACGCGCGACACGCGATCCCGCACGTCGTTGGCTGCTGCTTCCACGTCGCGCCCGAGCTTGAAGCGCACCACCACCTGACTGCTCTCCTGGCGAGTGGTCGAGCGCATGTAGTCGATGCCCTCGATGCCGGCAATCGATTCCTCCATGATGCGCGTGACCGTGCTCTCGATCACCTCGGCGCTGGCACCGCGGTAAACTGTTTGCACCAGCACCACGGGTGGATCGATGTTGGGATACTCGCGGATGGTCAACCGGTTGAATGAGACCAGGCCGATGAGCACCACAACCAGGCTCAAGACTGTCGCGAAAACCGGGCGGCGAATGCAGAGATCGGAAATGCCCATCGGTCAGTCAGCCTTTGCGACGCTGGCCTGCACCGGCGTACCGTCGCGCACCTTCAGGGCACCTTCGGTAATGACGATGGCATCGGGTGCCAGACCTTCGGTGACCTCGATGGCGCCGCTGCGGCGTTGACCGATCTTGATCTTCGTCAACTTGGCCTTGCCATCAACGACCCGGAAGACAAAGTGCTCTTGTCCCATGGGAACCAGCGCCGTCTCGGTCAGCAGCAGGCGCTCTTTGAGGTCCTCGATGATCAGAATCACGCGCGCGAACATGCCGGACCTCAGTGATCCATCCGCGTTGGGAATACGGGCGCGCAGGATGACGGCGCGGCCGTTTGGATCGTGGGCCGGATCGATCGCGTAGACCTTGCCCTCGTATGCGGCTCCCGGAATGGCGTCGAGGCTCACACGGATCGCCTGTCCTGCCCTGAGTTGCGTCGCGTAGGTTTCCGGCACGCGAAAATCGACCTTCAGCGTATCGATATGCTCGATGTTCACGATGTCCTGGCCGGGATTGACGTAGTCCCCCACGCTGACTTTGCGCAGCCCGAGGATTCCATCGAACGGGGCGGAGAGCGTGGCCTTATCCAGGGTTGCCTGCGCCAACGCCAGCGCCGCTTCGTCGGCACGCAGTTTGGCCACCGCTTCGTCAAATGCCCGCTGCGATCCGGCACCCTTGCGCATCAGATCTTGCGCGCGTTCATGATTGACGCGGCTCAGCCCCAGACTTGCGTTCTGCTGATCCACTTGCGCCCGGGCGATCGCCGCATCGAGGCGAACGAGTGCGATACCGCGTGAAACCTTTTGCCCTTCCTCGAAGAGAATCTCGCTGATCCGGCCGGCGATCTCCGGACGCACGATGACCGATTCGTCCGAGCGCAGGCTGCCGACGGCTTCGATCTGCCGGCGGATGTTGCCTACTTTCACATGGGCGGCATTGACGACGACGTCGTTCGATGCGGTCGCCGCGACAGCCGGCCGCGAGGCCGGCGGCGCATCCATCTGCTGCCACACATAACCTCCGGCGGCGAGGCCGGCGACGACCAAAATTCCCAGCAACCACCGCATATAATAGTGCCCCACCTTCCGGGTTCCGACGAAGACCGCACACCACGACTGTATGGAACGGAACGCGGCGGCCTTTTCCGTCTTCGTCGGCTTGCTTGCAAACAGACAGGTAGCAGTCGAGCCTCAACCTATTGCAGCGTATGAATTAATTAAGGCACGCGCCAAGGGTATTGCGCATTGGCGCGCGGAAATCCGGTAACGTCCCCGTGAGCCCCTGTCGTTCAGGCACGCTGCGCGCCATAGAACAGCATTACGACATGTTGAGCTTCGGCGAAGAACAGCCAGCGTTCAGTCAAGATGCCGATGGCCATGCTGACGACGGCCAGCCCGGCGAGAAGTAGCGCTCCGGGCGTTGGCGCAGCCAAGGACACGGCTGTCAGGACAGTTGGCAGCGCGAAACCAAGGCTGAGCGCGATGACGCGCAGGGTCTTGGCGTGCTTGCGCGCGACGGTGTAGCCCATCTCGCGCATCACGAAGTTGGCCTGCGTGTGCGGAGGATCGAGGACGCGCACCGTGCCGAAGCGGCTGAGGCCGGTGGCATCGCCGGCCGTATGGGTTCGCGCCTCCGTGTCGATGCCTTGCCAGTACGCATACTTTAAGATCGCGGCAAGCAGGCTGAACAGGATCGATGCCTCTGCCACGCCGTATGGCACATCGCCAAACGTGCGCAGCACGAAGAGGGTCAGCGTTCCCCCCGTCGCCGCCGCAACCGCGACGTAAATGGGAGCGACGAGCGGATGCGCCCAAGCCCGGATGGTGGTCAGCGACTGGTAGATCATGCCGGTGGCGTAAACCGACGCCACCGCGAGCGCGATGGCAAGGACGGCCGCGGCACTGAAGAACGCCCCGCGCGCACCGGTGAACGTCCAACACAATGCAAGACTGCCGGCCGGAACGAATGTCGCCACGGCCAGAACGCCTTCGCGGGAAAGCCATGACGTATGCCACTGCGAAAAAGCCCGCCAGGCGCGCTCAGGCCGTCCAAGATGGGCGGTCGATGAAACCAAGCCGGCTACGATCAGTGCAAACGCAAGTCCAAGCCCCGCAATTCCCAATGCGGGAGTTGCCTCTATCCGCCCGAGCAGAGCCAGCGCGGCGAGCCAGGCCAGCAGGCCGAATCCGGCCCCGGACATGGTCGTGAAGATGATGACGGAGTAGGCAGGATGCATGCGTTCAACGGGAGAGGATCTTGTCGGCGAAGGCGAAGAGCTTCTCGATGGCCGAACCGTTGGACGCTGCAACGGCCTCCCCCGGCGCCGAGCAGGCGGTCGTCGTCGCATCGCGTCGTGGCCGCGGCGGCAGGTATTTGTTGACGGGCTTGTAGCCCATCTCGGGAAGCAGATCATATCCGCCGCGCTCGCGCACGAGACGCGATACGTCAGAGTCCTCGTCGCCCAGGTCGCCGAAGTGACGCGCGCCGGTCGGGCAGGCGCGCACGCAGGCCGGCACCCGATCCTCCGGCGGGAGGTGCTCGTTATAAATGCGGTCAACGCATAGCGTGCACTTCTTCATGATGCCGTCGGTGTAGTCGTACTCGCGGGCGCCGTAGGGGCACGCCCAGGAGCACAACTTGCAACCGATGCAGGTATCCGGATTGACCAGAACGATGCCATCGGAAGCGCGCTTGTAGCTGGCGCCGGTGGGGCACACGGTGACGCAAGCCGGCGTCTCGCAGTGCAAGCACGACCGCGGAAAGTGCACGGTGCGGCTCGTCGCCCCTTCGCCGACATCATAGCTGTGGACGCGGTTGAGCCACGCGCCGTCAGGATCCGCCCCATATGGATCGGTGTCGGTCAGAGGTGCGGAATAGCCACCTGTGTTCCATTCCTTGCAGCTCGTCGCGCAGGCCTGGCACCCGACACACGTGTCGAGGTCGATGACAAGGCCCAGCTTTTGTCCGGTGGAGGAGGGGAGTGCCGTCATCGAATGCCTTGCATGCTACACGCTGCGACCGGGCTTGCGTTCCGTGTTGAATGCGCGGCCGAAATCCAAAAGCGCCGGCGCAATCGTCTTGGTCGGCGATGTGAGAGGTTCAAACAGCGGCCAGGTTTCCTGCGCTTCGTCCGGCGCGGCGCGCTCTATCTTGACGCGCAAGTCGTACCACGCTGCCTGCCCGGTCACGGGATCGGAGTTCGAGTAGCGATAGCCGCCGTCACGAGGCGGGAGCAATTCGCTAATGAGGTGATTGAGCAGGAATCCCTTTTTGGCCTCGGGCGCATCCTTATCGAGACCCCAGGCGCCCGAGCGTTTGCCGATGGCGTTCCAGGTCCAGATCGTGTCGGCGTTGACACCTTCCATGAGGCGCACCTGGGCTTTGACACGACCGATGGCCGAAGAGATCCATACCCAGTCGTTGTCAGCGATGCCGAGCTGGGCGCCGCGGCTGCGGGCCATATAGAGATGATTGGCTGCGTGGATCTGCCTGAGCCACGCATTCTGCGAGCCCCAGGAATGATACATGGCCATCGGCCGCTGGGTAATCGCATGCATGGGAAACGCCGTCTCGTCGATAAGGCTGCCCTCGAACGGCGCGTACCAGAACGGCAGCGGATCGAAGAAGCGCTCAATGCGCTGCTTGTGCGACGCGGGCGGTTGCACGGGGCCATGGCCGCGTGCAGCGAGGCGGAATTTCTGCATCGCCTCGGAATAGAGCTGGAAGATGATCGGCTCCGTATTGCCCACGAAACCCACGGACTTGGCAAACTCCAGATACGCCTTGTTGGCGTGCTTCAGGTATTGCGCCTCGCGTGGCAGCCGATGCAAATGGAATGACCCGTTGGCGATGTAGCGCTCGAGCTGCTGCGGATTAGGCTTGCCCACGCCAAAGCTTTCGCCTTGCTCTCCGCGCCATCCGGCCAGCGGTCCGACGCCGGGCGAGCGCTCGTGGTTGACGATGTAGTCTGCATAGCCGCCCGGATACCTGGCTGTACCGTCGCCATTCGTGAAGCCCGGCAGTTTTAGCCGCGCGCCGAGATCGATCAGCACGTCCTGGAACGCGCGCACGTCCCGATCCGGCTTGACGACCGGATGGCGAATGGCATCGGCCGGCCCGTCGGGCTCGGAAATCGGCCGGTCGAGCAGCGAGATGCAGTCGTAACGCTCGAGATAGGTGGTGTCGGGCAGGATCAGATCGGCGTACGCCACCATTTCCGAAGAATACGCATCCGAATAAATGATCCTGGGGATCCTGTAGGAGCCGTCGGCGTTGGTGGCGGTCAGATGCTTGAGTGTCGCGCCGATGTTCATCGACGAGTTCCACGCCATGTTCGCCATGTAGAGGAACAGGACATCTATCGAATACGGATCGCCCAGGCCCGCGTTGTTGATGGCCATGTGCATGAGGCCATGCGCGGCGATCGGGGCATCCCAGGAGTAGGCCTTGTCGATACGGGTCGGCGTGCCGTCGGGATGAATGAGGAGATCTTCAGGACCGCCGGGAAATCCAAGATGCATTCCCGGCAGCGCTGTGTTCGGCTTGATCTGATCCGGCTTCCCGACCGGCTTGTTGGCGGGCGGCGCAGATTTGGGAAACGGCGCCTTGTAGCGAAACCCGCCCGGAACATCGATCGTGCCGAGCAAAATCTGCAGGATGTGAAGCAGCCTGCACGTGTGGAAGCCGTTCGAGTGGGCCGATATCCCGCGCATCGCATGCATGGCGACGGGACGTCCGATGACCTCACTGTGGGTGCGGCCGGCCCAATCCGTCCATTTGATCGGCAGCGTGACGGTTTGCTTGAAGGCCACATCCGCAATCTCAGCAGCAATGCGGCGGATGGTGTCGGCCGTTATGCCGGTTTCCGGCGCGACGCTTTCAGGCGCGTAAGACATATCGAGATAACGCTCCGCCATGAGGCGGAAGGCGGGAACGGCCTTGCGACCATCGGGCAACGTGAATTCCCCGACCAGCGACGGCGCGATATCGACGCGCGACGCTGCGGCCAAGGTCTTGGTGTTTGCGTCCCAGCACAGCGGCTTGCCGTCCGCATCACGCGCAAAAAGCCCATCATCCTTGGCGCCTGGATCCTGAATGACGAGCCACGGCGCGTTGGTGTAGCGGACGAGGTAGTCGAGGTCGATCTGCTTGGTGCGGAACAGCTCGTGGATCAACGCGCCGATCAGCAGCCCGTCGGTTCCAGGCTTGATGCCGAGCCATTCATCGGCAATGGCGTTGTAGCCCGTGCGAACGGGGTTGATAGACACGATCTTGGCGCCGCGTTTCTTAAGCTTTCCGAGCGCGATCTTGATCGGGTTGGAGCCGTGATCCTCGGCGACGCCGAAGAGCAGGAAATATTTCGTGAGGTCCCAGTCGGGCTCGCCGAACTCCCAGAATGACCCGCCGAACGTGTAGAGTCCCCCCGCGGCCATGTTGACCGAGCAGAAACCGCCATGGGCTGCAAAATTCGGCGTGCCGAACTGCATCGCCCACCATCCCGTGAGCGACTGCGACTGGTCGCGGCCGCTGAAGAAGGCAAGCTTGCTCGGATCTTTGCTGCGGACTTCGGCAAGCCATCCGGTCGCGGTCGAGAGTGCTTCATCCCAACTGATCTCGACGAACTCGCCCGAGCCGCGGGGCCCGACGCGCTTCAGCGGCGCACGCAGCCGCGATGGCGCATAGTGCTGCATAATCCCGGCCGAGCCTTTGCCGCAGATCACGCCGCGGTTGACCGGGTGTTTGCGGTTGCCGTCGATGTAGCGGATCTTGCCGTCTTTGAGGTGCACCTGGATTCCGCAGCGGCAGGCACACATGTAGCAGGTGGTCGTCTTGATTTCGTCGGCTGGCGGCACCGACGTCGCGACATGAGGTTCCGACGACAGATCGGACTGCACTCCTGGCGATGGCGTCGCGTATCCGGCCTTCTCCTGCATTGGATTATTTTACGGCCCCATTACTCTTTTGTCGCGTCCCGCCCGTTTTGCACAATCGCGATCTCATGATCCGTCGATCGGCGCAAACCCTTGCTATCGTATCGGACTGTGGACGTTAGCTTTTACGCCGGCCGATGGCTACCGTCGCGCACCTTTTTCCACGACACGGGCGCAAACCGGCTACACCGCGCCTGTGCCTTGACGGCTGTCGAAACGCTGCTGTAACTTAATCGAACACATGTTAGAAAATCGACGAGGCTGCGACGCTGGCGGTGTTTCCGGCTGATCGCCGGTTTGCGGCGCGCGGAATTCGTGCGTGCCGGCACTTGCCCGGCGTCGAGGAGACGCCCGCCCGTCTTGTGTGATTAACCCGGAGCCCGCGGAGAAATTCGAATGTCCGATCGCTATGCGCAGTTCACGAAGCTTCAGATCGACTTTCCCGCGCACCGCGTCTTGCGGATCACTTTCAACCGGCCGGAAGCGCTGAACGCGATCGATGCCGAGACGCACAAGCAACTCACCTACATCTGGCGCACGATCGATGAGGATCGCGACGTCAACGCGGTGATCATCACTGGTGCAGGCAAGGCCTTTTCAGCGGGAGGTGATCTGCGCATGGCGCAGAAGATGCTGACCGATCACGAAACGCGTATCGCCGAATGGAAGCACGCGAAGGATCTCGTCTACAACGTCATCAATTGCAGCAAGCCCATCGTGTCGGCCCTGAACGGGGTTGCTGTCGGTGCTGGCCTCGTGGTCGGCATTCTGGCTGATGTGTCCATTGCCGCAAAGTCGGCTCGAATCATCGACGGGCATACGCGACTTGGCGTTGCAGCTGGAGATGCGGCCGCCATCATCTGGCCTCTGCTCTGCGGCATGGCCAAAGCCAAATACTATCTTCTGACGTGCCGGCCCATCAACGGCGAGGAAGCCGAGCGGATCGGTCTCGTATCGTTGTGCGTGGATGACGACAAGCTTCAGGAGACGGCGCTGGAGGTGGCGCAGGAGCTGGCGTCGGGAGCGCAAAGCGCGATCCGCTGGACGAAATATGCGCTCAACAACTGGCTTCGGATGGCTGGCCCGATCTTCGACACGTCAACAGCATTGGAGTTCATGGGCTTTGCCACACCGGATGCGATCGAGGGCGTGAACTCGCATCTGGAGAAACGCAAGCCGAAGTTCCCCGACAGCAGCCCTCTCTAGCGCTGGACAAGAAACCGTCATGCTCGAGGATATTCCAAAGTCGCGGTTGCCGATCTATCGCCGCGCCATCGATTGGGACTGGTTCGACCGCGAGTATCCCGCACCAGACGTGTTTGCGGAGACGATCTTCAAATGGCCCTACGAGCGCGTCCGCGCCCTGCAGAACAAGCGCTTTCTGGCGATGATGGAGGTCGCCTGGCAAAACGGCTTCTATCAGAAGCTGTGGGGCGACAAGGGCATCGAGCCGGGCGATATCAAGTCCATCGACGACCTGGGCAAACTACCCACCTTCAACTCCGACGACATCAAGGACAGCCAGAAGGATGGCCCGCCCTTCGGCGCAATAGCCGGCATCGAGCGCAGCGCCGAGCTGCAGCGTCAGCCGTTGAAGCTGCAGACCAGCGGCGGCACCACGGGCAAGGCGCGTCCCACGCTCTACGGCGTGGTCGAATGGGAGATGAACGGTCTGCAGATTGCCCGCAGCCACTATCTGCAGGGCGCGCGGCCGGGAGACGTCATGCAGATTCCGGCGACGTGCTCGCTCGCCAATCTCGCTTGGTCGCACTATCACGCAGCGCACTACTATCTCTCCGTGATGCCGCTGACGACCGGGAGCGGTGTCGTGACGCCGAGCGCCAAGCAGGTCGAGATCGCGTTCGACTACGGGACGAACATTTTCGTGTCGTTCCCGGAATATCTGACGACGCTCGCCGCCGAGGCGCGCAAGGGGATGGGCCGCGACCCGCGCGAACTCGGTCTGAAGTACATCACGACGTACCTCGGGCCCGACATGGAAGGCACGTTGCGCCGGGATCTGGAGCAGCTCTTCGGTTGCCCCGTCTACGATAACTATGGCACCCATGAAATCTCACATGCCGCGTTCGAAGCCGAGGACAAGAACGGCATGTATTTCATGGAGGATTGTATCCACATCGAGCTGACGGACACGGAGACCGGTGCGCCCGTAGCCGCTGGCCAGCCCGGTAACATGGTCGCCACGTCGCTCTATCGTCACGTCCTGCCGCTGATCCGCTTCAACCTGCGCGACCTGGCAAGCATGTTACCGCATGAGAAGACCGCGCTCGGCAGCGAGTTCCGGCGCATGGGTCACTTCCTGGGCCGCAGCGACAGCATGGTCAAAATTCGGGGCACCAATGTCTACCCGATGGCCTGCCTCGCCGCGATCAAGAGCGATCCCCGCACCACCGGCGAGTGGATCGTCATTGCCGATCGTCACGTGCGCGATAGCGTCATCCGCGACGAGCTGACTGTCCAGGTCGAAGTGCGCTCTGATGCCGGCGGAACCGGCGGCCTCAAGGAAACACTTGAAAAGCGCCTCTTGGCAGATCTCGGCCTCAAGGTCGCCGTAGAGCTTGTCGATGAAGGCGCCCTTCGCGAAGCTGCCAATCTCGGCCGTGAAGGCAAGCCGCGACGGCTGCTCGATCGCCGCCACGAAAAGAAATGATCTGGGAGGATCTGCAACACATGTTGGCCCAGGCTTTCGTGGATTAGGGAATGACAGACACTATTCAATCACCGCAGCAGGCGCTCTCCTATCCGTTCCCGGCTCCGCCTGAGCTGGGCACTTTCATTGAAGTGGCGCCAGGCATCCTCTGGGCCCGCATCCCTCTCCCGTTCCGTTTGAATCACGTGAACGTTTATGCCATCGAGGACGGCGACGGCTGGGCCATCATCGACACCGGCCTCGATTATGCCGACGCGCGCGCGACATGGGATGCCTTGCTTGCCGGACCGCTCTCAGGGCGGCGCCTCACCCGGGTGATTGTGACGCACTTCCATCCCGACCACATCGGCCTCGCCGGTTGGCTGTGCGCACGGTTCAACGTGCCGATGCTTACCACGCAGACGGCATACCTTGGTTGTCTGAATGTAGCCTTGCGCCCCGGCAACCTTCTTGCGGAGCCGTATCGCGGCTTCTACCTGACCAATGGTTTCGACGTGCAGACGATGGAGAAGATCAGCACGGAGGGCCATGACTACATGTGGAAGGTTGCCCCGCTGCCGCCGACGTTCTCACGCGTCGTGGCGGGCGACGTCCTCGACATCGGCGGACGCTCGTTTGCAGTGCTTACCGCAGAAGGGCATGCCGCCGAGCAGCTCATGCTCCAATGCACGTCGGAAAAGCTGTTCTTTCCGGCCGACGAAGTGTTGGCCAAGATCACACCCAATGTCAGTGTGTGGCCGGTCGACCCGGACGGCGATCCTCTCGGCCTGTATCTCAGGTCATTGAATGCGATCAAGCAGACCATCCCGGAGGATGTGCTCGTCGTGCCGGGGCATCAGCTTCCATTCTATGGACTGCATAAGCGGTGCGATGAACTGGCGCTCCACCACGAGATGCGCTGTTCGCTCATCGCCGACGCCTGCCGTAAGACCCCACGCACGGCGGCGGAGCTCGTTCCCGTGCTATTCCACCACATCCAGCTCGATGCGCATCAGATGGGCTTTGCCTTCAGCGAGGTCATGGCCCACGTCAACTACATGATCCGCTGTGACGAGCTTGAGCGGGCAACGATGCAGGACGGCATCCACCGGCTCGTGACCAAGTAGCCGGCGGAAACAACACAATCGGAGGAGACTGACCCATGGGACGGCTGCAAGGAAAGGTCGCATTCATCACTGGCGGCGGCGGCGGCATCGGCCGCGCCACGGCAGAGCGATTTGCGGAGGAGGGTGCGAAGGTCGTCGTTGCCGAAATCAACGCCGAGGCGGGCGCCGCTGCCGCCGAGTCAGCCAAGAAAATGGCTGCGAACTCGGGTGGCGACGCCCATTTCATCAAGTGCGATGTCACCGACCGCGCCAGCGTGCAGTCTGCCATCGCTGAGACGGTGAGGCGTTACGGCCCGCTCACGATCCTGCACAACAATGCCGGCGGCTCCACAGCCAACGACGGTCCGGTGACGGAGGCGCCGGAGGAGGAATTCTGGCGCGCCATCAAGCTCGATCTCTACGGCACATTCCTGTGCTCGCAGATCGGCGTCCCGGAGATCATCAAGGCCGGTGGCGGCTCGGTCATCAACATGTCCTCGATGGTCGCCCTGATGGCGCTGCCCGGCCGCGATTGCTATACGGCCGCCAAGGGCGGCATATCAGCTCTGACGCGCTCGATGGCCGTCGAATATGCGCCGCATAAGGTTCGCGTGAATGCTATCGCGCCGTCGGTGACGATGACCGATCGCGTCAAAGCGCTGATACCCGGCAACGCAAGCCTGCAGAAGTTGGAGGCCAGTCATCTCTTGGGAATGGCATATCCCATCCACATCGCGCAGATGGCAGTCTATCTCGGCTCCGATGAGTCGGAAATCACGACAGGCCAGATCATCTCTGTCGACAGCGGCGTGACGATCGCCTAGGGCCTCGCTAAGCCCAGCGTTAGACCTTCGCTTTTAGTTCGTCGAACGCTTCCGGATTGACGAGGGCGGACAGGTCACCCGCCGGTTCGCCCGTTAGCGCGGAGCGGATCAGCCGCCGCATGGTCTTCATGTTGCGTGTCTTGGGCAGTTCGCTCACGAACAGCGTGCGCGCAGGACGGAACGGGGTTCCGTGTCCGGCGACGATGGCCCGGGCAAGCTCATCAGCGAGCAAGGCAAGGTCTTTCTCGTTTGCTTGCGGGACGACAGCGATTGCGACCGCCGAGCCTGAGCTGGGGTGCGGCACGCCCACCACGGCGGCATCCGCAACCCGGCCGGTCGCCATCAAGACCGACTCGATCTCCGCCGGCCCGGTGCGCTTGCCGCCGATCTTCAGCGTGTCATCTGAGCGTCCGTGGATATACCAGGCGCCGTCGGCATCGCGGGAAGCCCAATCGCCGTGCACCCACACGCCTGGAATGCGCTCCCAATATTCCATGTATCGCTCGGGCGATTTCCAGATGCCGCGCGTGAGCCCAATGCACGGCTTGGTCATGACCAACTCGCCCATCACGCCGACGGGGACGGGCATGCCGTTCTCGTCCAGGATGTCGGTGCCGCATCCGGGGACCGGCCCCGTGAAGCTGCCCGGTTTGAGTGGATAAAGGAAATTGGTGACGACGAGGCCTCCCGCCATCTCGGTGCCGCCCGAATAATTCATCAGCGGCGCGCGCTTCCCGCAGACCTTCTCGAACACCCAGAACCAGGATGTGTCGTCCCACGGCTCGCCGGTCGATGCCGCCATGCGCACGGTGGACAGATCGAACTTGGTGGGAATGTCCTCGCCATGGCGCATCAGCACGCGGGCCAGCGTTGGGCCGAGGCCGAGGAATGTGATGTTGTATTTCTCGACCAGCTTCCACAAACGATCGGGCCCTGGATAGTCGGGTGCGCCTTCGGCCATGACCACGGTCGCTCCGGCCAGGGCGCAGGAGATGATCTGCATGGGGCCGATGAGCCAACCCATGTCCGTCATCCAGACCATGCGGTCGCTTTCCTTCAGGTCGAGGCAGAGCTGAAAATCCTCGAAAATCTTGATCGGCAAGCTGATGTGCGTGTGCACCGTTCCCTTGGGCTTGCCGGTGGTGCCGGACGTGTAGACGAGCATACATGGAGTATCGGCCGGCAGTTCCTCAGCCACGGAAAGCGGCGCTTCCCCTTCCACCAGGTCGTCGAGAGCGTGGTCGCGCCCGGTCACAAGTTCGGGCGTTTCGCCGAACCGCGAGATCACCAGGACGCTTTTGACCGTTGGCACCTTGGTCAGCGCCTCGTCCATGATCGGCTTCATGGCGATGCGCCGCCCGCGGCGATAGCAGCCGTCGACCGTGATGACGGCTTTCGCATCGCCGTCGTTCAGCCGGGTACTGATGGCATCGGCGCCAAAGCCCGAAAACAGCGGCATGATGATCGCGCCGATGCGCGCGACGGCGAGAACAGCCGATGCAGCTTCCGGCATCAGCGGCATGTAAAGGCCGACGACATCGCCGCGCCCGATGCCGAGCGTCTTGAGGGCAGCAACGATGCGATCGGTTTCGCGTACCAGGTCGTCGTAGGTCCAGGTCCGTTCCTGTCCGTCCTCGCCTTGCCAGACGAGGAATGTCTTGGCGCCGCGGCCTTCCTCGATATTCCGTTCCAGGCAACTCAACGTGTAGTTCGTGGTCGCGCCGATACACCATTTGGCAAACGGGAGACCATCGGAGAGATCGAGCACCTGGGAGTAAGGCTTCATGAAACGGAAGCCCGAATGCCGGATCAGCGCGTCCCAGAACCAATCGGGATCGGCGTCTACGCGCTTAGCCAGATCCTCGTAGCTGCCCGTATTCGAAGCCCGCAGAAATTTGACCCAGTTGGAGTTGCGCTTGATATCCTCGTCCGGAAACCAAACGTAGTCGGCGTGACGGGGCTGGTCTTCAGCGCTCACGAGAGTCCTCCTCGGCCGCTTGACGGCTGCCTTGCCTCAGCGGACGGACCTCAGCAGTCCGCCGTCAACGGCAATGGTTGTTCCGGTGATATAACGCCCGCGCGGCGACACCAGCATCGCCACGGCATGGGCCACATCCTCGATCGTGCCGATACGACGCATGGGAATCTCGGCCGTGAGCGACGCGCGCATTGCTTCGGAGTCGCCTTGCGACGTGAACACCTTCTCTAGTCTCTGCGTCTCGATGTAGCCGGGGCAGATCGTGTTGATGTTGATGTTTTGCGCCGCAATTTCCAGGGACAGGGTTTTGGCGAAGCCGATCACGCCGTTCCAGGTCGCCACGGACAGGCCGAAACCCACGGCAGGCTGCAGGGCCGAAAGCGCGGCAATGTTCAGGATGCTTCCCCCACCGCGTTTCGCCATGTGCGGCACGGAGTGTCGGGCCATACGCACCACGTACATCAGGTTTTGCTCTACGGCTTTGGCCCAGGCCGCGTCGTCAAATGTGGCGAGATCGCCAAGCGGCGGCGCACCGTCGTTGTTGACGAGGATATCGATGCCACCGAACTTGCTCACGACAGTCTCGACCACGCGCGCACAATCCTCCGCGCGCCGCCCGTCGCCTTGGATGGGGAGCACGTCGGCCCCTGTCTCGGTACGCAGTTGCTCAGCCGCCTTCAGCAAGGCCGGTTCGCGCCGGGCGGTCATGACAACGCGGGCGCCTTCTGCTGCCAGCGCGCGTGCGATGCCGTAGCCGATGCCCATGCTGGCGCCGCCGACGATCGCAATCTTTCCCTTCAGCCCGAGGTCCACACCATCTACCCATTTGTCCCGCGGTCGCGTTGCGAGCCGCTGCCATACGATACGTCAGACACTGAGATAAAGTTGGCGCACGTGGTCGGAGGCCGCAAGCTCATTGGCCGGGCCGACCATGGCAATTTGCCCGTTCTCGAGAACATAAGCGCGGTCTGCGAGTGCCAGAGCCATGTGGGCGTTCTGCTCCACCAGCAGGATGTCCGTGCCGCTTTCACTGATGCTGCGGATGATGGACGCGATGGTTTCGACAATGGCCGGCGCCAGGCCGACGGAGGGTTCGTCGAGGAGCAACAGGCGCGGCGCCGACATAAGGGCGCGGGCAACAGCCACCATCTGCTGCTGCCCACCCGATAGGTTCATGGCGCGGGCCTGCAGCCGGTCCTTCAGCGCCGGAAAGTAGTTGAGAATGCGTTCGAGATCGCGGGCGATCGCCGCGGTGTCGGATCTCAGATACGCGCCGAGTTCCAAATTCTCGAGCACCGTCATGGAGGGAAACAGGCGCCGGCCCTCGGGCACGAGCGAGACGCCGCGCCCGACGATGCGGTCGGCTTCGAGTCCGGCCAGGTTTTCGCCGTTGAGGAGGATCTGACCGGCCGATGGCTTTACCAGTCCCGTGATGGCTTTGAGGACGGTCGTCTTGCCCGCACCGTTCGAGCCGATCATCGTGGCAATGCGACCACGCTGGACCTCGAGTTTGATGTCTGAGACGGCACGGACTTTGCCGTAGTCCACGGCTAGTCCGTCTACCGAAAGCACGGGATCGCCGGTGGTCATGCCGTGCCTCCGCCGAGATAGGCGCGGATCACTTCCGGATTGCGGCTGACGTCCTCCGGCGACCCCTCGGCCAGCTTCTCTCCGAAGTTCAAGACGACGATGCGGCCGCACGTCCTCATCACGGCTCGGATGTTGTGGTCGACCAACAGGATGGTCGTGCCGAAGTCGTCGCGGATGCGCCGTATCACGTCCAGTGCATGATTGATCTCAGCCCCGTTCAGCCCGGTCAACGGCTCGTCGAGGCACAGCAGCTTGGGCCGGCTGGCAAAGGCAATGGCGATGCTCAGCAGACGTTGATGTCCGTGCGGGAGATTTTTCGCCAACTCGTCCATGTGCGAGGTCAGACCGACGAGTCCGGCCGTTTCCCGGATGCGCTGCTCGCGCTCCGCTGCGTCCCGGACAAACATGTACGCGCCTGTGAGGATGTTCTCATAGACGCTCAGGTCCGCGAGCAGGCTGTGATGCTGGAAGGTTCGCACCAGCCCGAGGCGACCCACCTTGGAGGGTTTGAATCCGGTGATGTCGCGGCCGGCGAATGTCAGCTTGCCTGCGTGTGGCCGATAGTAGCCGCTGATGAGATTGAAAGTCGTGCTCTTGCCGGCGCCGTTCGGACCGATAAGTCCCAGGATCTCGTTCTCGCGGACCGCGAAGCTGAGGTTCGAGACCGCCTTCAGCCCGCCGAAGCTGCGTGAGATGCCGGAAGCCTCGAGCAGGGTACCGCCGGCCATCAGTGGCCTCCCCTGGCCGCGGGCGCGGCGTTTTCCCGCGTTCCGCCAAAGGCAATAGCGACCCGCTCGAAGAGGCCCATAAGTCCGTTAGGCAGGACCAGCATCGCGACGACGATTGCCCCGCCGAAGAACAGATGCTCGTAGTGTCCGAAAGCAATGACGTACTGGTTGAGTAGCGTCAGCAGGACCGCACCGATGATGGCTCCGGAAAATTGCGTCTCGCCGCCGATCTTGACGTAGGCGAGGGCGTATACGGCGACGAGAAAACTGAAGTCGCCCGGGCTGATGACGCGGTTGGCATGCGCGAACAGCGCACCGCCGACGCCGGCGGCAAACGAGGCGACGGCGAGGCAGATGACCTTCATTTTCAAGACGTCGATGCCGACGCTTTCGGTCACGGCGTCGTTGTTTTGGATGGCTTTGAGCAGCTTGCCGAAGGCGCCGCGTTCGAGCCAGAAGAACACGGCGAGAAGGGCGGCCACTATGGCAACGACGATTGCCGAATAATACGGGTCAAGCCAACGCGGCGGATAGATGCCGATCATACCGGAATTGCCGCCGATGCTCTCAGTCTGGGTATAGATCAGCCGCAATACCTCGGTGAAGGCAAAGCTGATCAGCATGAAATAGGGCCCCTTCGTGCGGAGCGTTACATAGCCGAAGAGGACGCTGAGCAGCATCGGCGCCAAGCCGCCGATCAGCAGCGAAAGGAAGAAGGGCAGCTTGTACCAGGCGGTGAGAATGGCAGCGACGTAGGCGCCGACGCCCCAGAATGCGGCCGTGGCGATGTTGAGTTCGCCCGTCAGCATGACGAAGCGCAGGGCGGCGGCGGCCAGGATATTCAACGAAATCCACAGCACGACCTTCAGCGTGTAGGTATCGCCGCTGGTCAGTGCCAGTACGAGCAACACGGCCAGCAGCGCCCAGCCGATCACATCCGCCCACTTAGCGTTCGACATGACCCATCAGCCCTTGAGGACGCACGAGGAGGAAGACCATGACCAGAACGAACATGATGATGGTCGCGATCGTCAGATCGTAATAGTAGCCAAAAATGCTCTCGATCAGCGCGACAAGCAGCCCGCCGAATATCGCGCCGGGAATGCTCCCCAAGCCACCGATGATGATGATGATGAACGCCTTGATCAGGTAATCGCCGCCGATGGCGGGTTGGCTGACGGTCAGCGGTGCAATCAAGGCGCCGGCCAGCCCCGCCATGCTCACGCCGATCAGCCAGCCGTAAAAGGAGATGCTGCGATAGCGGATGCCTTGAAGCATTGCGGCCTCGCGATCCTCGGCGACGGCCCGCAAGGCTTTGCCGAGCTTGGTGCGCTGGAGCACCAGATAAAGCATCGCCGTGAACGTGATCGCGAGTGCTACGATGAGCAGTCGTTGCGCGGTAATGCGTCCACCGAAAATGGAGATCGTGCCCGTGACGATAGGCTCTACGGGCCGTGGCGTGGCAGTGAATATCTCGACGAAGACGCCCTGCAGAAACAAGATCAGCCCGACCGACAGAATGAAAGAGCCAACCAGATCGCGCAGGTAGCGTTCGAATCCGATCCAGTAGGTCAGCGTGCCAAGGACGAGCACGGCGCCGATTGCGGCCGCCAGGGCTATCAGGAAGTCGACCCACAACGGCAGTCCAAGCGCCGGTGCCAGCACCGGCATAAGCACGGCGACGACCAATGCCGCCAGCGAAAAAAATTCGCCATGTGCAAAGTTCACGATCTTCATGACACCGAAGATCAGCGTCAGCCCAAGTGCAAAAAGCACATAGACGGAGCCGATCTGCAGCGTGTTAACGAGAAGCTGGGCTGCCAGATCCATTTGGGCGTGACGGAATGAGGCCTTGGAGGATCGGCGGCAGTCGGTTTGCCGCCGATCTGTGGTCGTCGCGCGCCTACTGGCCGAGGCGCTTTTTCAGCTCGTCGGGAACGATCCGCACCACTTCGACGGTTTTGCCGTCCTGGATCTGCGTCACCACGATCGGGATCAGCAACTGCTGCGGTGTGCCGTAGACGTCCTTGGAGCCGAACGCCGCCTTGCCGTACGAAATATCGAAGACGGCCTTAGGTAAAGCTTCGGCAATTTTCTGCGGATCGAGGCTGTTGGCCGCCTCGATTCCGGCCTTAGCCGCCATGACGCCGTCATAGCCGCCCATGTGAATGACATTGAGTGACTCTTTCAGAACTTCCTTTGCACCGGCGTTCAGCTTCCGCTGAACCTCGGTCGCCGTTGGCCCGTCGAAGTCGGCCGCCAGCCCCATGTAGGTTCCGTTCGCGGCCGTCCCGCCCGTCCGAACGAGCACGTCCGAGCCGGTCCCCGCGCCTATGACTTTTACGCCTTTCCAGCCTTGAACCTCCAGTTCCTTGAGTACCGTTCCGGCATTGGCTGGCGGTGTGCCGCCAAGGTCGACGATGTCGGGCTTCTGGCTGACGATTTTTGTCGCGATCGGCTGGAACTCCGTGGTGGAGCGTTCGAAGTACAGGCTGTCGAGGACTTTGATGCCGGCCTCGGTCCAGAATTTCGTGGCATCTTTGGCAGTATCTTGGCCCGATGCGTCGTTCGGGTTCAGCATCAGCACGTTTTTGACTTCCGGGTGGCGCTGTTTGACCGTGGCATAGATCGGAGCGAGCACTTCATCGGGCGTATTGATGATGGTGAAGGTCAGCGGGAAACTGGGTCCCTTGACGCTCCGGCCCCAAGCGGAGGTGAACAGAAGGATATTCTCCCGTTCCGTCAGCGCCTGGATGGCCTTGACGGGCGCCGTTCCGACGCTTTGCGTGAAGATCTTGACTTTGTCCCGGCTGATGAGCGTTTCGGCGGTCTTCATGCCGTCGCCGGCGGTGTACTTATTATCGACGGAACGCACCTCGACTTTGTAGGTTTTGCCGCCGACCTTGATGCCGCCCGCATCGTTGATGTGTTTGGCGGCCTGCTGTGAGGCCCAGTCGGTGCCGATCCCCCACGATGCGGCGGCTCCCGACAGCGGCGCCGAGACGCCAAGCACGATGGTGTCCTGCGCCAATGCAGGACTGGCAAATCCGGTGGCGGTCAGCAGTGCAAGAGTTCGAAGTAGTCGTGTCATGACATTCCTCCTGAGGGCGTTCCTAGTCGGTGCGGTTCTGGCCACACCTCTTGTCTCGTTGACTCGCGACGCTGCGGCAGTCTGGCAGGCGCTATGCGGTCCATTGTAAACCCGTTGGCCGGTGCCTGGGTTGTCTTGCGGTGAATTGTGTCACATTGGTCGGCGGATCCCTGGCGGCAGTGCTGAGGCGCGGCAATGTCTGACCGATGGTGGCGGTCACCCCTTGTTTCACGTTCTGCGATCCGGGCGCCGATCCCGTTAGTCCGAGAGTTATCTGGCGTGCGCGCGGTTTTCTAACTAGCGTTCGATATTACAACCTTTGAAATGTAAACAGTCAACCGTCCCGATGGGAAAGGCAGGCGTGTCCGCACCATGGAGTTGGCAAAAAAGGCGAGATCGGTCTCTTCGCGACGCAAACTCGCGCCGCGCCAGAAGGGAAAGCTACCCGGAAAATCGGCGCTCTCGCGCATGCAGATCCTGGACGCGGCGGCCCAGCTATTTCGGCGCCAGGGCTACAGCGATACGACGCTCCGGCAGATTGCCAAAGCGGCCGGGATGCAGGCCGGCAGCATCTACTATCATTTCGGGTCGAAGGACGAAATCGTCGATGAGGTTTTGGCGACCGGAATGAAGGACATCTACAAGCTTGTGGAGAAAACGGTCGCTAGTTCCGGCGAAGAGTCGGGCTATCGCGAGCGCATTGAGCGCGGCATGGTCGCTCATCTCGACCTGCTGCTCACCAAGGGCGACTATTTTTCCTCGAACATACGTTTGTACGGCCAGATCCCGGAGGCCTTGCGGCCGAAGCATTTGCACCTACGGCAACGATACGGAAGGCTTTGGGATCAAATACTTCGCGAGGCGCAGGAGGCCGGGGAGATTCGCCGGGACGTCAAGATCGTCCCGCTGCGCATGTTCATACTCGGCGCACTGAACTGGACCATGGAGTGGTTCGACCCGCATCGATACTCGGTCGGCGATTTTGCCCGGCACATCAATGCGGTGGTGTTTGATGGGATCAAAGTCGACGGCAAAAAGGATGTGGCCGAAGTGGAATGGCCCGCAGCGTTGCGGGGTCCGCGAAGCAGATAACGGACCCCGCAAGGCAATCTCAGTCTTCTTCTTCTTCGACCCACATCTCGAGCTCCTCGGGGTCGCACCCCTTGAGGAAGGTCGCCAGATCCGCGCTCAGGGTTGCGGGCGGCGTCCAAACGCCACCGGCGTGCTCAGCCAGAACCAGCTCGGTATCGTCCGGTTTTCCTATCACCAGCTTCATGGTCTTCTCCTGCCGATCAGTTGCGACGCAACACCATTTATGCACCCATCGTGACGATGAGATGTTCAGCGAACTCTACGCGTGTGGATTACGAGAATTGGCGGTTCGGTGCACCTGCGGAACCCAGTGTAACGTCATAACCGTGTGGTCCCCATGCAGGTGCAGAGCGCTGGGCGTGCCAGGCGCCAACCAAGGTCTGATGCGTATGACAATCGCCGGGCCGCGCAAAGAGGATTCCGGCGGCCGTGCACAGCCGGCCGCGGCGCGGTTGACCTGGAGCGGGGCACGAATCACTGTGCAGGCGCGGCCTGGCTCGATGTTGCCACTGTCGTCCCCGGTGACGGCCACCGTCGAGTGCAAGGACGCTCACCGGGCTCAGCTTGGTCGTAAGCGCCGCCGACGGCATCGACGTAGCTTTGCGACACCGCGAGGACGCGCTGAAACGATCCTGCTCAAGACGTGCAGTGATGATAGGATCGGCCGCGACGTCGACAAGGCCTTCAAAACAAGTGGAGACCCATCATGCCAGTCAAGACCCGCTACGTCTTCATCGTCACCATGGACGTTGCCCCGGATAAGGAGGCGTTGTTCAATGAAGTCTACGATGCCGAGCACGTGCCATATTTGAGCAAGGTGCCCGGCGTCATTGCCGTGACGCGCTTCAAGACCGAGCCGGCGTCGTTCGTGCTCGCCGGTGAAAAGCGCGAGCTCAAGGGCGAAGGCCAACCCACCTATATGGCGATGTACGAGTTGGAAAGTCCTGCCGTGCTGCTCAGCAAGGAATGGGCCGCAGCCGGTGAGAAAGGCCGCTGGGTCACCGAGGTGCGGCCGCATACCACCAATCGTTTTCACGTGGTTCGCAAGGTTGTGGGTTAGCCTCTTTGGACGAGGGATCGCGTAGATGAATCGATTGGATGGAAAAATCGCGCTGCTATCCGGCGCGGCGCGTGGCATCGGCGCCGAAACCGCGCGGCTCATGGCTCAGGCGGGGGCCTCGGTCGTGATCGGCGATATCCTGCACGAGCGGGGCAAGCAGACCGTCGGCGAGATCACTGGGGCCGGCGGCAAGGCGCTGTTCGTGCCACTCGACGTCACCAGTGAAGGCAGTTGGACGGCGGCGGTGGGCGCGACGACCAAGGCTTATGGCGGGCTGGATATTCTGGTCAACAACGCCGGCATGTTTCTCGGCCGCGATTTCGAGGAAGCAACGCTGGAGGATTGGCACAAGCTCGTGGCCATCAACATGACGGGTGTGTTTCTTGGCACCAAGCTGTGTGCGCCCGCTCTTCGCGACAGTGGCGCCAAAAGCAAACACGGAAGTGCCGTCGTCAATCTGGCGTCCATTGCCGGTCTGGTCGGATCGCAGCTCGATCCGCTTTACTCCATGACCAAGGGCGGCGTGACCTTGTTCACGAAGTCGACGGCGTTGGCGTTTGCGCGCAAAGGCTATCGTATCCGCGTCAACTCCATCCATCCCGGCGTCATCGACACCGATATGGGCGCCCAGACGTTCGCCAGCCGCGCAGGCCAACTCGGCAGCAACGATGTCGAGGCAGCCCGTGCCGTGGCCATGAAGCAGCATCCGATCGGTCGGCTCGGCACCGCGGAGGACATTGCACTCGGCATCGTCTTTCTGGCGTCGGATGATGCGGCCTTCATGACCGGATCAGGTCTCGTGGCGGATGGTGGCCTGACGGCGCAGTAGCCGATGCAAGCATGACGCGCCCGCTTGCGCGTCAGGCCTTCAAAACCTCCCTGACCCCGGCCGCGATGCGCTCGCGGTTGGGGAAGACGTGATCTTCCAGCACGGGGCTGTAGGGGATCGGCACGGCCAGGGCACACACACGCTTGACGGGCGCCTTGAGGGCGCTGAACGTCGCCCGATCCTCGGTCACGAGGGCCGCGATCTCTGCCGACGCACCGCAGGTCGGGCCTGCCTCGTCCGCGATGACGCAATGCCCGGTCTTCTGCACGGACCGGCGGATCGTTTCATGGTCCATCGGCACCAGCGTCCGGGGGTCGACGACCTCGGCCGAGATGCCGTCCTTCGCCAGGATGTCCGCGGCCGCCAAAGCTTCATGCACGAGCCACGCGAGCGCAACGATGGTGACGTCGGTGCCGGCGCGCTTCACGTCGGCCTTGCCGATGGGAATGGTGAAGTCGTCGTCATCGGGCACCTCATCCTTGAACCCCATCAGGCGGTTCGACTCGAAGGAGATCACCGGATTGTTGTCGCGGATGGCCGACTTCAGCAGGCCCTTCGCATCACGAGCCGTCGACGGCAGGATGATCTTGAGCCCGGACAGGTTCATGAACATTGAATACGGGCTCTGCGAGTGCTGCGCCGCGAGCCGTGTGCCGCCACCGACGCCGGCGCGGAACAGGATCGGAAATTTCACCTGTCCGCCGAACATGTAATGGATCTTGGATGCCTGGTTGACGATCTGATCCATGGCGACGAACGAGAACGTCACCTGGCGCCAATCGACGATCGGCCGAAAGCCGGAGCCCGCCGCGCCGATCGCCATGCCGGTCATCGCACTCTCGGCGATCGGGGTCGCGCGCACGCGTTCGTCGCCAAACTCCTCGAGCAGCGAGGGGATGGCGTCGGTGGACATGTAGAAGATGGTTTTGTCCTTGCGCATCTCCTCGGCGACAGCCTCGAGACCGCCCTGCGCGTAGGTTTTCTGTGCCATGGTTTAACGTTCCAGGTTCAGTCGGCGAAAATGTCTTCCAGCGCCGCTTGCGGCTTTGGAAAAGCGCTGGCTTCGGAGAAGGCAACGGAGCGCTCGATCGCCGCAAGCACCTCCTCATCCATTTTCTTCCATTCGTCGTCGCTGAATTGGCCTTGCTGGCCTTTCAAATGGTTCACGAGGCGCTGGATCGGATCACTCTTCTTCCAGGCCTCGATTTCCTCCTTGGGCCGATAGTCGGGTTGGCCGGGCCGTTCCGTGTGCGCTCGCCAGCGATAGGTCTTGCATTCGATCAGCGTGGGGCCATCACCGGCGCGCGCACGCTCGACGGCTTTCACCGTCGCCTCGTGAACGGCGAAAATGTCGTTGCCGTCGACGATCACACCAGGAATGCCATAGCCCGCTGCACGGCCCGCGACGTCCTTCATGGCGTGCGTCGCCTGTGCCGACGTCTGCGCCGCGTAAAGATTGTTCTCGCACACGTAGATCATCGGCAGCTTCCAGCTTGCCGCGATGTTCAGCGACTCGTGGAACGGCCCGGCGTTGGAGGCGCCGTCGCCGAAGAACGATACGGCCACGCGCTTCTTGCCCTCCATTTGGGCGGCAAGACCCGCGCCGGTGACAATCGAGATCCCGCCCGCGACAATGCCGTTGGCGCCCAGCATGCCGACGCCGAAGTCGGCGCTGTGCATGGAGCCGCCCTTGCCCTTGCAGTAGCCGGTTTCACGGCCGTACAGCTCGGCCATCATACGGTTGAGGTCGGCGCCCTTGGCGATGCAATGGCCGTGACCGCGATGCGTGCTGATGATCTGGTCGTCACGATTGAGGGCGCCGCAGACGCCAACGGCGACCGCTTCCTCGCCGATGTAGCAATGGACGACGCCGTAGATCTTGCCGGCCAGATAGTCGGCGGACGCCCGTTCCTCGAAGCGCCGGATGGTCTGCATGAGCCGAAGCATGTCACGCAGTTTCTCAGGTGCTGGATGCATTGCTCCCCACGTGTGCTTGATCGCTGGTCATTCCTCGACAGGTCTCGTCGTGCCAGCCTAGACTTGGCAAACGTTATCATCTCCTGGTGGGGTGTCACCTCTGAATCTATCGCGCGGTGGCCCTCTTCGAAACGGCAAGGGAGGCAACAATGACAGGACTGCTTGCGATCACCGGCGGAGCCTCGGGCATAGGTCGGGGCACGGTCAAACGCCTTCTCGATGACGGTTGGACGGTGATCGCGCTCGATGTCGCCGAAACGGGCCTTGCTGATTTGCGCAAGACCTTTGCCGCGCACGGCGGCAGGCTGCACACGCGGACGTGCGACGTCACCTCGCCCGAAAGCGTTGCCGGCACGTTCGCCGAGATCGGTCGTACGTTCGGGCACCTCAATGGCCTCGTATGCTCGGCCGGCGTGCTCAAGATCGGCAGGCTGGAGAGTATGGCCGTCGAGGATTTCGATCAGGTGTTCTCGGTCAACGTGCGCGGCCTGTGGTTGTGCGCCCGCGAGGCGATGCCGCTGCTCAAGATGGCGGCTGCCGAGGGCGAGTTGGCACGCGTCGTGTTCCTGGCTTCGATTGCTGGCCTTCGCCACAAGATCGACAGCGGTGCCTATGCAGCCACCAAGGCCGCCGTCATCGCGCTGACGAAAGTCCTGGCCGTGGAAAGCGCGCCTTTCAACGTGCTGGTGAACGCGATCGCGCCTGCGACGGTTGACACGCCCATGGTGCGCCCGCACATGCAGCCCGGCAACAACTCGAACTATCGCACCTCCGGCACGTCACCGTTGGGTCGCATCGCGGCGCCTGAGGATATAGCAGCCGTTGTCCGCTTTCTGATGAGCGAGGATGCGGCCTATGTCACCGGCACGGTCATACCGGTCGATGGCGGGACTACCGCAGCGTTCGTGCCGCCGGGTGCGAAGATCTAGGTCCTATCCTCATGTGTCACGTGCAACATGGCTGAGGACGGGGAATGACCTTCTTCCAGCAGCTCAAGGCTGCAGCCCAAACCGAATGGGTCGCGTACACGGAGCACCCATTCACCAATGCCATGGCCGATGGCACGCTGCCACAAGCTGCCTTTCGGCACTATCTCGTGCAGGACTATCTGTTTCTCATCGAATTTGCGCGCGCCTATGCGCTGGCGGTCTACAAGTCCCCGTCGCTTGCCGACATGCGCGAGGCTGCAGACGGAATATCGGCTATCGTCGATGTCGAAATGCAATTGCACGTCAAGCTTTGCGGCGAATGGGGCCTGTCGCCTGACACGCTCGAACGTGCGCCCGCCGCGCCCGAGATGCTGGCTTACACACGCTATGTGCTCGATGCCGGGATGCGCGGGGATCTGCTGAGTTTGAAGGTTGCGCTCGCGCCATGCGTCATAGGCTACGCCGAGATCGCCGCGCGGCTCGCACAGAAGCCGGGGGCGCTCGACGCCTCCAACCCGTATCGCGTCTGGATCGGCGAGTATGCGGGCTCCGCCTATCAGGCCATCGCGGCCAAGGCTGTCGCAGCCCTCGACAACCTCAAAAGCCGCTATGCCACGTCCGCGCGACAGGCGGAACTCGTTGCGATATTCAGCGAAGCCACGCGCCTCGAAGCTGAGTTCTGGGAAATGGGATGGCGGATAGGCCGAGAAAAGTGATCATGAACCATAAGAATATGCTGCGCATGCGCGCCACGAGGCCAAGCGGCCCGACGACCAGGGGCTATCGAGTGTGAACATTGCAGAGGTTGGGAAGCCCGCACGAACCCTTGCCTATTTTGGTTGGTTGACCGGCGCCCTGTTCTTTTTCTACGCGTGGGTGGTGCGCGTCGCGCCCAGCGTCATGATCGAAGAGCTGATGCGCGACTTCGCCGTGGGTGCGGCCGCCATCGGCAATCTCTCGGCCTTCTACTTCTACGGCTACGCCGGCATGCAGGTTCCGATCGGCATGATGATGGACCGGTTCGGTCCGCGCCGCCTCATGACGACGGCGGCCGGCGTGTGTGCGCTCGGCTGCGTTCTGTTCGCGATGAGCACGGCATTCTGGGGCGTTGCGGCTGGCCGTTTCCTTATCGGCGCTTCGGCGGCGTTCAGTTTGGTCGGCGCCATGGCTGTGGCCGGCCAGTGGTTTCCCGCACGCAGATTTGCGCTATTGAGCGGCCTCGCCATGATGGCGGGCATGGCCGGCGGGGTGTTCGGGCAGGCGCCGTTGCGGCTGATCGTGGAACGCTACGATTGGCGCACGGCTATGATGATCATCGCGACCGGCGGCCTTGTCATCGCTGCTGCGGCGTGGACCTCGGTGCGCGACCGGCATCGGGGCTCGGGCGGCGTCGGGCAGGTGTTCGGCGGCCTCGGGCGCGTGCTGCGAAATCCTCAGACCTGGCTCATCGCCCTGGCCGGACTGGGCACAACCGGGCCGCTGCTTGGTTTTGCCGGGTTATGGGGCGTTCCCTATCTCGAGGCAACGCACGGGGTCGACCGTGCTGCGGCGGCTGCCGTCACCTCGACATTGTTTATCGGTTGGGGCGTCGGTGCGCCGCTGTTCGGCTGGTTCTCCGATCGCATCGGCCGGCGCCGCCTGCCTTTCATCATCGGTGTGGTGTTGTGCGCGGCCGCCATGGCATCTCTCGTGTTTGTGCCGGGGCTGCCGCTTTGGGCCATTTCGGTCCTGTGCTTCCTGTGCGGGTTTGGTGGATCATCGCAGATCGTCGGGTTTGCTGCTGTTCGCGAGCACAACGCGGCCTCTCTCAGCGGTACAGCCATCGGCTTCGTCAACGGCATGGTCACGGGCGCCGGCGCACTGTACCAGCCGCTGCTGGGATGGTTGCTCGATCTCGCATGGGGCGGCCGGATGGTGGCAGGCGCCAGGATCTACGATCCGTCCGCTTATCGCTTCGCTTTCAGCGTAATTGTCGCGGGCGCCGTGATCGGGCTCTGCTGCACGCTCGCCATGCGCGAGACGTACTGCCGGCAGACCACCGCGTGATTTGCGCAATCAGCCGGAGCGGCTAATCGTGACCGGCTCGGCCAGCGTGAAGAACTCTTCGTCGCCTGCCCCGCCATCGCGCCACATGAAGATGGCGAATGCCGCCGGCCGCTCCAGGATCGTCAGCGGATGGTGCCAGACATTGGCGCCGTAGGTGACGCCTTGCTCCGGCCCGGCCAGAAAGGCGCGCGCCTTCGTCATATCCGGGCGGCTGTCGGCCGTATGCGGGGCCACCATCACGATCCAGCCGCCGCAATCGATCGGCACGAACGACTGTGAGGAGAACTCGTGCCGCTCCATCATCGTAGCGGTGAACGGCAGCTTCGCAACCTCATCGCGCCGGGCCAGAGAGAGGCTGGGCCGGGCCCCGTTCCTGCGGTTGGCGAGCGTCTCGTCGCAATAGGCCCGGCCGGCCTGCCGCGGAGCATCGAGAACCATGCCGAAGGGCGAAAAGGCTTCAGCCGTCAGTGGCTGGGCGATGAGGTTCATGCGAGGACCCGTTTAGGTTTGGAACACGTCGGCCCATTCGGGCCGTTTCTGCCGCTCCGCGTTCACGAACGGGCAGAGAGGCACGATTTTAACCCCGTTCGCTCGTGCGTCGCTGACCAGGCGATCGAACAACGCGCGGGCGACGCCCTTGCCCCGAAACGCATCGGGCACGCCGGTGTGATCGGCGATGATCAGTTTATCGTCCGCCTTGCTGAACGTCATCTCCGCCTCGGCATCGATGCCGGCGATGCGCGCAACATAGCGGCCGCGGGTCGGCTGGTCCTCACGGGTGATGGTCAGGTCGCTCATGGCTGATCCTCAGTATGGGCTTTTCGGCGGGAAGGACGCTGCGCGCTTTTCCTTCAGCGCTTTGTGCCCTTCCTCGAGTTCGGGTCCGCCGAAACCCAGAAATTCGAGGGCGAGGGAAGCATCGAATGTCGGGCCAGCCGAGCGCAGCCAATTGTTGAGCGAGTGCTTGGTGAACCGGATCGCCACCTGCGCGCCCGCCAGCAGCTTGTCGCAGACGCCGTAAGCAGACTCGATCACCTTGTCATCGTCAACGGCAAGGGAAACGAGCCCCATGCGCTCGGCCTCCTCCCCGGTCAGCGTCTCGCACAGCATGAGATAGTACTTGGCCTTGGCCATGCCGCACAGCAGCGGCCAGATGATCGCGGCATGATCGCCGGCTGCCACGCCCAGCCGCGTATGTCCATCGATGATCCGCGTCTTGCGACCGACCACGGTAATGTCAGTCATCATGGCCGCAGCGAGGCCCGCGCCAACCGCGACCCGCTCGATGGCCGAAACCGTCGGTTTTGAACAATTGATGACGTTGTAGACGATGTCGCCAGCCTCTTTCCAAGCGCGCATGCGCGCGTTCCAGTCGCTGTGCATCTCCTCGATCAGCTTGAGATCGCCGCCGGCGGAATAGACGCCGCCTTCGCCGCGCAGCAGGACGACATCGACGCTCAGATCCTTGTCCACGTCCCGCCAGATCTCGGCGAGCTCGCGATGGCCATCAGCATTCAGCGCGTTGAGTTTGCCCGGTTGCGAGAGGATGATTTCCAGGAGCCTCGGTTTCGGCCGATTGATTTTCAGCGCCTTGTAGTGGCTGTAGTCGACCGTCATCGGCTCTCCTTGAACGCTCCGCCTTCTGCGTCGCGGGTTCGACACTCGTGGTCGCGCAGCCAGATTATCCGGCTGCGCTGAACGCACTTTATTCCGCAGCTTGCGGCTTATCTGTCGGCGCCTCGACGACGCGCGTCTTGAAGTTGGCCGGCGAGACGATTTCCAGGACCTCGAAGTCCTTGGAGCAGGCGATCTCGCGATGCTTGATGCCGGGCGTCTGCAGAATGGTGTCGCCCTTCTTGATCGTGTGGACGCCCTGGCCCTCGTATTCGAACTTTGCCCAACCGTTGAGCACGTAAACGAACTGGAAGTCGCAGTCGTGGACATGCCACTGCTGCACTTCATCCTTCATGTCCTTGCCGTTGGCCTTGATGACGTGGGCGACGTAATCTCCGTTCGTCCCGCCTTTGATGCCAAGGTCGCGATACTCGAAGATCTCGCGCAGGCCGGGTGTCCAATTGGCACCTTCGGCATTGTCGTGCACAAATTTCCAGGCCTTCTCCGTCATCGGTTCCTCCATCGACAGGCGTTTCCAGTTGCGCCAGGGGCTCAAACTATATCCCGCTCCGGCAGGTCACGGAAAGCATCTGTTGCCAAGCGCAAAATCGATGGATCGTATATTTCCGGGATGATCGGGTGATTGAAAAGAATCCAGTCGTCGCCATGTCCCACAGTGGCTATGCTGGGATTTCGGGTGCAAATCGGTCCCTCGCGAGATGCGCAGACGTCTAGTGGCGGTCATTGTTGTTGCGCTGGCGTTTCTTGGCAGCGGGGGCTCGAGCCATAGGGCGCTTGCCGAGGATCAGGTCGACCTCCAGCTGGTGCTGGCAGCCGATATATCGCGCAGCCTCGACAGCACCAAGTTCAAGCTGCAACGCGAAGGCTATGCCTCTGCGCTGACCAACCCGAAAGTGATTGCGGCCATCAACTCGGTTCCGAGCGGCCGCATCGCCATCTGTTTCGTGGAATGGTCCGGGGCCAACGCACAGGCCGTTGTCGTCGATTGGACGTCGGTTGGCAGTGCCCACGAGGCCGAGGCCTTGGCACAACGTATTCTGGCTGCTCCCCGCCTCTTCATGGAGCGCACAGCCATTGGCTCGGCAATCGAGTATTCCATGATGCAGTTTGTCCGCAGTCCCTTCAAAGCAGAGCGGCGCGTGATCGATGTCTCCGGTGACGGCACCAGCAATGCTGGCGTGGAGGTGACGGTTGCGCGCGACAGGGCCGTCAGCGAGGGCGTAACGATCAACGGTCTGGCTATCTTGAGCGAGTTCCCGCTGGCCAGCAATCCCACCCATACCCATCCGCCAGGGGGATTGCTCAAGTACTACGAGGACAACATCATCGGTGGACAGGGCGCCTTCGCGCTCTCGGCGGAAAACTTCGAGGCCTTTGGACGGTCCATCCTCAATAAACTCATCAAGGAAATCGCCTTGGGATCGGATGCAGCGGGATCGTTGATGGGACTGCCATGACGGGTTCGCTCTTGTTGATGCGGAAATGAGACGGTCCCTTTCGCCGGCGCTGCGCGGGATCGTGCAGGGCTACCGGTGGCGCATGATCACCATCGGGGAGTCGGGCGCCGATACGTATAGACTGACGGCGCCGCGGCGGCGGCCCCTGATCCTGAAGCATGTGCGGGGCTGCTCCTCGAACGATCTGATGGATGAGGCGCGCCGGGTTGCGTGGCTCGGCCGGCGTGCGCCCGCACCCAAGGTCGTGGCCGCTGTCAGCGAGGGCGACCGGCAATGGCTGGTGATGACGGCCCTTCCCGGCACCAATGCCTGTGATAGCAACTTGCCGCCCGAGACCAAGGTGACGTTGATCGCGAAGGCTTTGTCCGCATTGCACGCGGCACGCGTGGAGATTTGCCCGTTCGATGAGTCGCTGGATCGCAACATTGCGCGCGCAAAGGAAAACGCCGCCCAGGGCCGCGTCGACGAAAGCCAGTTCGACGAGCGCAACATGGGCCGGAGTTCGGCGAGCCTGCTCAGGTCTTTGGTTCGCAGCCGGCCATCCATCCAGGATCTGGTGGTCACGCACGGTGACGCCTGTCTGCCGAACTTCATGCTCGATGACGGGCAATTCTCAGGCTTGGTGGACTGCGCCCGCGTCGGTGTAGCGGATCGCTATCGCGATCTCGCACTGGCTTGCCGCAGTATCGAATACGACCTGGGCGAGGAATGGGTCACGCCGTTCCTGCAAGCCTATGGGATAGGCCGTCCCGACCGGCAGCGGCTCGCGTTCTACCGGCTTCTCGACGAGTTTTTCTGAGGTCCCGGCGTCGCCGCTTTGGAAGCGCCTGCAGTAGCTGTTGCGCCTTTCCTTTGGCTCGGCTGATCTGTCAGCGAGAAACATCGCAAGATCCTCACGCTCTTGTCTTATTTCTGCGCGGGTCTGGGCGCTAAGTGTGCGCGGGCGCCGTTCTGCCGCGAGCAAATGACGTGGCCCATCATATCGACACGGGGGAAGATTATGGTTCGCGCGTACCTCTTGGCCGCATCGATCTGCGCAAGCAGCACCACGGCATTCATGGGTTCCAGTGCCGGATCTATTGCTAATGCCGGCGAGCCAATTCGCAATCTGGCCGGACGCTGGGCGGGCAACGGAACTGTGATCCCGGCCTCCGGTCCGAGTGAAACCTTCAAGTGCGTCATCACATATTTTCCGAGCGATGACGGAGCACGCGTCAAGCAGAACCTGCGCTGCAAGGGGGTGAGCTACAGCTTCGATGCGGCCACCCATCTTCAGATCGCAGGAGTTCAGGTTACGGGGCAGTGGAACGACAACATCTACTCGATGAGTGGAACGGTCACCGGCACCCTGACCGATGACGGGTTCGACATTCTGCTGAGCAGCAGATACTTCGAGGCGCGCATGCGTGTTGTCTCCAACAACTGCGAGCAATCCGTGACGGTTGTTCCTGAGCGCAAGGACGAGATGAAGGAGCTGGCGGCCGTACTGAAGAAGTGTTGAGCCCCTTCGGCCAAGGGTGCACACTGGTGAGGTCCACGTCCTCGCCTGCAGGGAGCGCCCATGAAAACCAAGATCGCAGTCATTGCACAGGGAGCAATGGGTGCAGCCGTCGCTGCCCGGCTCGTAGAAAATGGGGCCGATGTTGTTACGTCCCTGGCGGGCCGCGGTCCGGCGAGTGCTCAGCGCGCAGCTGAAGCGGGCATGCGCCCGGTGAGCGATCCAGAACTGTCATCGGCAGACTTGATCCTGTCCATTGTGCCGCCGAGCGACGCGCTAGGTCTGGCGGAGCGATTGTCCCCGGTTCTGAAAGCCAGCTCCAACAAACCGCTTTATGTCGATTGCAATGCTGTGAGCCCCGAAACCGCGAAGCGTGTCGCGGGGGTGATCGCCCCTACGGGATCGCCATTCGCGGACGGCGGCATCATCGGCGGACCGCCCCGCAAAGGTCATGCTGGCCCTACGCTCTATGTCTCTGGCGAGCCGGCCAACCGCGTCGCAGGCCTCGCGCGCGGGATCGTGGTCCGCGCTATCGACGGTCCGGTCGGCGCCGCGTCGGCTCTGAAGATGTCCTATGCCGCGATCACCAAGGGACTGACGGCGCTCGCCACCGCTTCCATCCTCGCTGCCACGCAGGCGGGCGCGGCGGAGGCACTGCATCGCGAGCTGTCCGAAAGCCAACCGAATCTCTTGGCTTGGCTTGGGCGAAGCGTGCCTGACATGTTCGCGAAAGCCTATCGCTTCGTCGGCGAGATGGAGGAGATCTCGAGCTTCATGGGGTCGGAGGGCGCTTCCGACATCTACGCCGGTATCGCGGACCTGTATCGCGAAGTGGCGGCAGACAAAGAGAGTGACAGCCGGGATATTGACGTGCTGTCTGGGTTCTTCGCGCCCAAGAAAGGTGCATAGTCGCGCGGCATGGCGTGTGGACGGCTGCAAATGCACAAAGCTGCATGCCTCGGCATCCTGATGCTCGACAATCACTTCGAGCGTTATCTGGGGGATATTGGCAATCCCGCAACGATGCCATTCCCGGTGCTTTACCGTAAGGTTCCCAACGCCACGACGGCAGCCATTACAACGCTTCAGGACGGTTCGTTTCTCGATGGTTTCGTCGCCGCCGGCCAGGCGCTGGTCGAGGATGGTGCGGACGGTATTGTCACAAGTTGCGGCTTCCTGGCCATCTATCAGAAGGAGCTGGCGAGCCGGCTTGGCGTTCCCGTCGTCAGCAGTGCGTTGATGCAGATTCCCATGGTCGATCGGCTCCTTCCGGCAGGCCGTCGGACTGGCGTACTGACGTTCAATGGTGCGAGTCTCGGCCGGCCTCATCTCGAGGGGGTCGGTGCGCCGCTTGATGTTCCCATCGTCGGGATGGCCGACAACGGCCGGTTCCAGCGCGCGTTGCTCGGCCTTGCGACGGACAATGGATACGATATTCGCGAACGGGAGGCGGTGGACGCGGCCCGGCTCCTCGTGACGAAGCATCCGGACGTCGGTGCGATCGTGCTCGAATGCACCAATCTCGTACCTCACGCGTCGGCCATGCACGCCGCCACCGCTTTGCCGATCTATGACGTATGGACGCTGATTTCATGGTTTTATGCCGGGCTTCGCCCACGGGCGTGGCCCCCGCCCGAAGCCCGGTTTTGATTGCACCGATGAGGCGCGGGCCAAGTTGTCTTACGTGCCTACACAACCCTTGGCCGGTCTTGCCGCGGGTTTCCGACATCGCTAGCTTCAGTGGGCGCCTCAACGTCTGCAAAGGTCAAGCATGGCCTCGCTAATGTCTGACGGCCAGCGCGACGCCTTCGTGCGTCGCGTCCGGCTCGAGATGGCTAAAGGGAGCATGACGAGGGAAGCGCTGGCCAAGCGCGCTGCCTGCAAGGAGCGCACGCTCGGTAACCTGCTGGCCGGGCAGCCCGTCCGTGACGTGACAGTGGCCAAGATCGCGCGCGTGCTGGCCATCGATCTCGAAGACTTCATGAACGGCGGCGCGCCCACTCTGTCGGAGTTCGAGGGCGGCGAAGGGCGCGCGGCCGAGGAATACGGCGGGTATTTATTGTCGGCGTATGCGCACTACGTCGGCACGTACTTCGCCTACCGCCGCGTCTTGTCGGAAAAGAAGGAGTTTTTCCGCTCGGTCTACGAGATCGACTGGGACGACGAACTGCACCGGCTCCGGTTCTTCGAGCTGCAGCGCTTCCGCAGTGCGAACAATGCAACCGTCTCCAACAGCCACGCCGGTGGCCTGTATATCAGTCCGCATACCGGCATCGTGCATCTGCTCACGACCTACCAGGGGGCGTTGCGGCTCGTCACATTGAACAAGTTTCGCACGGGCGATACACGGCTCAAGGGTCTCATCCTGACGCAGAGCGATCGCGATATGTTCTTCCAGCCGGCCGTGTCGGCAATCTATCTCGAGAAAATTCGTGGCAAGCGGAAGAACTCGGAGCTGGAGAGGCTCGTCGGCGCTTTTGGCCGGGGCGACCCTGAGTATGCAACAGTGGCGGAAGAGATAGCTGCGATCGAGCGCAGCTCGGTGTTCATTGCCGGACGCGTGGCCTAGCGGGATCGCCCTTTAGCGGGTGATCTAACACGCCGTTAACCGGCCCTTTGCCATCAGCTTCTAAAGTACGAACGAGCCTCATCAGCTCATGAGTGAAGCGAGGCGTGCCGGAGGATGGCAAATGCGCAGAGCACTCGGGCTGCTTGCGCTATTGGCAGTGATGCTTGCGGCGGCAGCGCATATTGTGCTGCGCGGCTCGTCTGGGTTTGCAAGTGGCAGCGGCGCCGTCGTGCAGGCCGCGCTGACGAGCATTGACTATGCCTCGTTGATCCTTGGTGCTTCGGCCGGCATGTTTGTGATGGCGCTCGGCCAGGTCTTCCAGGGGCCGGCATACCCGATGCGACGGCGTCTATGGAGCATGCGCCTGGCCGTCGTTGCGGTCGCTGCAATCGGCATAACCGCCCTGGCTTATTATTGACCCCACGCGCCATTTTGGCGCCGGTCAGCGGGCTGAACGTACAAAAGGCGGCCCTCCCCCGAAGGCCGCCTTCTGCAATGCGTCCGAACGTGGATGCGCAATCAGACCGAGTAGTACATGTCGAACTCGACGGGATGCGGCGTCATCTCGAAGCGCTCGACTTCCGCCATCTTCAGCTCGATGTAGGCATCGATCATGTCGTCGGAGAACACGCCGCCCATCTTGAGGAAGGCGCGATCGGCATCGAGCGCGTTGAGAGCCTCTCGCAAGCTGCCGGCGACGGTCGGGATCTTGGCCAACTCGGCAGGCGGCAGATCATAGAGGTTCTTGTCCATCGGCTCGCCAGGATTGATCTTGTTCTGGATGCCGTCGAGACCGGCCATCAGCATCGCGGCAAAGCCGAGATACGGATTGGCGGCCGGATCGGGGAAGCGAACCTCGACCCGCTTGGCCTTGGGGCTCGTCACGTGCGGGATGCGGCACGATGCAGAGCGGTTGCGGGCGGAGTAGGCCAGCAGCACCGGCGCCTCGTAACCCGGGACCAGGCGCTTGTAGGAGTTGGTCGTCGGATTGGTGAAGGCGTTGATGGCCTTGGCGTGCTTCAGGATGCCGCCGATGTAGTTGAGGCAGGTGTCGGACAGGTCGGCATACTTGTTGCCGGCGAAGGTTGGCTGGCCGCCTTTCCAGATCGACTGGTGGCAGTGCATGCCCGAGCCGTTGTCGCCGAACACAGGCTTGGGCATGAAGCACGCCGTCTTGCCGTAGGCCTGGGCCACGTTGTGGATCACGTACTTGTAGATCTGCATGTGGTCGGCGAGCTGCACCATCGGCCCGAACTTGATGCCGAGCTCGTGCTGTGCGGCCGCGACTTCGTGATGGTGCTTCTCGGTGACGACGCCCATTTCGGCCATCACGGAGAGCATTTCGGAGCGGATGTCCTGCGCGCTGTCGATCGGCGGCACGGGGAAGTATCCGCCCTTGACGCGCGGACGGTGACCCAGATTGCCCATCTCGTATTCCGTGGGCATGTTGGACGGCAGCTCGGTGCCGTCGATGCGGAAGCCCGTATTGTAGGGATCGGCCGAGAAGCGCACGTCGTCGAAAATGAAGAACTCGGCCTCCGGGCCGAACACGATCGAATCGCCCACGCCCGTGCTCTTCATGTAGGCTTCGGCCTTCTTGGCGATGCCGCGCGGATCGCGCTCGTAGAGCTCACCGGTGGAGGGCTCGATGACGTCGCAAAATATGGCCATCGTCGTCTGTGCGAAGAACGGATCGATGTGCGCCGTGGCCGGATCGAGCATCAGCGTCATGTCCGAGGCCTCGATGCCCTTCCAGCCGGCGATCGACGAGCCGTCGAAGGCGTAACCATCGGCAAACATGGCTTCATCTACGCACGACGCGTCCGCGGTGACGTGCTGCATCTTGCCCTTGGTATCCGTGAAGCGGATATCCAGGAACTTGACGTCCTTGTCCTTGACCATCTTGAGAACGTCAGCCGCGGTCATTGCCTTGTCTGCCATCTTGGCTCCCCTGTCTGTCTCAGCAACTTACTCACTCAATCGGCTCCGGAAGATCGGAACCGAAGGGAATTCAATGGGTGGGATTTCCTTAGACCGCATCCACGCCGGTTTCGCCCGTGCGAATCCGGATCGCTTCCTCGATCGTGGAAATGAAGATCTTGCCGTCGCCGATGCGCCCGGTTCTGGCGGCCTTTTGAATGGCTTCCACGGCCTTTTCGAGGGT